>CACMAZ010000004.1 GCA_902611815.1 uncultured Pelagibacteraceae bacterium | reverse complement strand
ATTTAAAAGATGCATATAAATCTTTAGATGAAGCCTTAGTTCATGGCGGAATAAAAAATAACGTAAAAATAAAATTAATTAGAATAGAGTCTGATAAGATAAAAATATCAGAAATTAGAAAGAAATTAGTTAATGTATCTGGAATTTTGATACCTGGTGGCTTTGGCAGAAGAGGCACTGAAGGTAAAATAGCGTGTATAAATTATGCAAGAAAAAACAATATACCTTTTCTTGGTATCTGTTTCGGAATGCAAATGGCTGTTATAGAATTTGCTAGAAATGTATTAAAAATAAAAAAAGCAGGATCTAGTGAATTAGATAAAAAATGTTTTTCAGTTGTTGGCCTAATCGAAGAGTGGAGCAAAAATGGTAAAATTGTTAAAGGTTCTTCTACTAAATTAGGTGGAACTATGCGTCTAGGTCTATATACAGCAAAATTACAACACAATTCGCAAATAAAAGATATTTATAAATCTAAAATTATACATGAAAGACATAGACACCGATACGAGGTAAATATTAAGATGAAAAAGAAATTTGAAAAAAAAGGTATGTTGTTTTCAGGCTTATCACCAGATAATAATTTACCGGAAATAATTGAATTAAAAAATCACCCTTGGTTTATTGGAGTTCAATTTCATCCTGAATTTAAATCTAGACCTTTAGATCCACATCCATTATTCTCATCTTTTATCAGTGCAGCAAAAAAAAATAATGAAAAATCTAACAATTAATTGTAACGATCTTCAAATATCAAATGATAAACAAATTTGTCTTATTGCAGGTCCTTGCCAATTAGAAACTGAGCAACATGCATTGGATATGGCTGGCAAAATAGGGGAGATTGCAAAAAAACACAATTTAGGATTTGTTTATAAAACTTCTTTTGATAAGGCTAATAGAACTAGTTTAAAGGGAAAAAGAGGTGTGGGTCTAGAAAACTCATTACCAGTTTTTGATAAAATCAAACATGAGTTAGGAGTGCCAATTTTAACAGATGTTCATAGTGCCGAACAATGTTCAGCTGTGGCTAAACATGTCGATATAATTCAAATTCCAGCTTTTTTATGCAGACAAACTGATTTGTTAGTAGCTGCAGCAAAAACAAATAAAATTATAAATGTTAAAAAAGGACAATTTTTAGCTCCATGGGATATGATTAATGTTACGAAAAAAATTTCTGACTCAGGCAATAATAAGATTTTAATAACAGAAAGAGGTGCAAGCTTCGGTTATAACACATTAGTATCAGACATGAGATCTTTGCCTATAATGTCAAAACTAGGTTATCCTATAGTTTTTGATGCTACTCATTCAGTGCAACAACCTGGTGGTTTAGGAAATAAAAGCGGTGGTGAACGAGAGTTTGTTTCACATTTATCAAGAGCTGCAGTTGCAGTAGGAGTTGCTGCTGTGTTTATAGAGACGCACCAAGATCCAGATAATGCTCCATCAGATGGACCAAACATGATTCCCTTAAATCAATTGGATACTTTATTAGATAAATTAGTTCAAATAGATAAACTAATAAAAAATTAAAAAAATTATGTCTAAAATCACGAAAGTTATAGCAAGACAAGTTTTTGATAGCCGTGGATTTCCGACAATTGAGACTGAAGTTTTTTGTAGAAATATTTCCTCTAAAGCAATATGTCCATCTGGTGCATCAACTGGAACTTATGAAGCATATGAAAAAAGGGACAAAAATAATAAAAAATACTTAGGAAAAAGTGTTTTTAAAGCTGTTTACTTGGTTAATAAAATAATCTCAAAAAAAATTTTGAAAAAAAACGTTCACAACCAAGAATTAATAGACTCAATATTGATAAAATTAGATGGCACAAAACAAAAAACTAAACTTGGTGCAAACTCTATACTTTCAGTATCTATGGCTGTTAAAAAATTATCAGCAAAAATCAAAAATGTTCCTCTATATAAAAATTTTTTTATAAAAAAAAATTTTAAATTACCGTTTCCACTAATGAATATAATTAATGGTGGTGCTCATGCTAATAATGGTCTTAGAATTCAAGAATTTATGATTAGACCAGATAAAGCAAAAACTTTTTCTGAAGCAATGAATATATGTTTTTTGGTAATTCAAAATCTCAAAAAATTAATTAAAGATAAAAATTTTTCTACAGCTGTAGGTGACGAAGGTGGATTTGCACCAATGATTAGTAAAAATGAAGATGCTTTAAATTTAATAATAAAGTCAATTAAAAAGTCGGGTTATGTTAATGGGAGGGATGTTTCTATATGTTTAGATGTTGCTGCTAACGAACTGTATAAAAAAGGCAATTACTCAATACACTCTAACAAACATATCTCTGTAAAAAAATCTTTAGAGGGTTATATGAAAATTATTAGGAAATTTAAAATAAAATCAATTGAGGATCCTTTTGCTGAGAATGATTGGAAAGCATGGTCTGAATTAACAAAAAGAGAAAAAGGTATTCAGATTGTTGGTGATGACCTTTATGTTACAAACTTACAAAGATTGAAAAAAGGTTTTATAAGTCAATCTTCTAATTCAATTTTAATAAAACTTAATCAAATAGGCACTGTAACAGAAACACTAGAAGTAATTAAATTTGCAAAAAAAATTGGATACCAAACAATTATTTCCCATAGATCAGGTGATTCTGAAGACACATTTATATCTGATTTAGCAGTAGGAACAAATTCGTCACAAATTAAAACGGGCTCTTTATGCAGATCAGAAAGAGTTGCAAAATACAATCAATTGTTAAGAATAGAACAAGAGATAAATAGTAAAAATAATATGGTGAGATTAAAATGATAAAAAAGATTAAAGACAAACTTCTATTTATTATTCCTATTTTATTAATTTTGTATTTCATTTTAAATCTTCTTGGTGGAAATAGAGGTCTATTTTCATATTTTGAAAAAAGGAATTATTTAAATAATTTTAAAAATGAAGAAAAATTAATTAAACAAGAAATTGAAGAATTAGAAAAATCAAATATTCTCTTAAGTGATAATTTAGATACTGATTATATTGAGATTTTGTTACGTGACAAATTTTTATTAGGTAAAAAAGGTGAAACAGTTTATATAATTAAAAATGAGTAAATTTAGACATCCTGAAAAACAAAAGAACCCTATTAATCCAATTAAAAAAAAACCTGAATGGATTAGATCAAAACTTACTAATAGTCGCGAATATTTCTTAACAAAAAGTGTTGTAAATCAAAATAACTTAGTCACAGTATGCCAAGAAGCAAATTGCCCAAACATTACTGAATGTTGGAGCAAAAGACATGCAACATTCATGATTATGGGAGATACTTGCACAAGAGCTTGTGCATTTTGTGATGTGAAAACTGGTAGACCAAATAAATTGGATCCTCTGGAACCAAAAAAAATATCTCTTGCTGTTAAAAAACTTAATTTGAGACATGTTGTTATAACTTCAGTCGATAGAGATGACCTAGACGACGGAGGATCAAATCATTTTTATGAAACAATAATGGAGACAAGAAAAGAAAATCCAGGTACAACGATTGAGGTTTTAACTCCAGATTTTCTCAGAAAAGGCGACGCTTATAAAAAAGTTTTAGACGCAAAACCAGATGTGTTTAATCATAATATAGAAACTGTCCCAAGTTTATATTTAAAAGTTAGACCTGGCTCAAGATATTTTGCATCACTTGAGTTGCTAAAAAATGCAAAAATAGTTGATAAAAATATTTTCACAAAATCTGGAATTATGGTTGGGATGGGTGAAACTAAAGATGAAATTATTCAAGTCATGGATGACTTGAGATCTGCAAAAGTTGATTTTTTAACTATAGGTCAATACTTGCAACCATCGGTAAAACATTTTCCTTTGCAAAGATATTATAATCCAATTGAATTCAAAGAACTTGATACCATCGCTAAAGGAAAAGGATTTTTATTAGTTTCTTCATCACCACTAACCAGATCTTCATATCATGCTGATGAAGATTTTGCTCTTTTAAAGAAAAATAGAAATCTAATTAATGCCAAAAGCATCTGTAAAGAGAACCATTAATTGTTCAAAAGAAGATTTGATTAATCTTGTTTTAAACATTGAGGATTATCCAAAGTTTATTCCCTATTGCTTGGATGCAAAAATTTACGAGAAAAATTTGGATAATGATGACCAAAAAATTATAGCTGACTTAACAATTGGAAAAGGGCCATTTAAAGATACTTATAAAAGTGATGTAAAATATATTAAAAAAAATGACATTATACTCGTCAAAAATATAGATGGTCCTTTAAAATATCTTGATAATAAATGGCAATTTAAAAAAATAGGTAAATTAACCGAAGTTTCATTTGATGTTGATTTTGAATTAAAAAATAAATTCCTCAATATTTTGATGGTAAAATCTTTTAAGTATGGCTTAGACAAAATAGCTGATGCTTTTCAAAGTAGAGCAGAAGAACTATTTAATAATAGATAAAACTGTTTTTATAACTGTATTTACAGCTATCTTTTGAAAATTTGTTCTCGATTTATTCTTAAATAAATATTTATTAACAAATATTTTCTTCTTAAATCTTAATCCAATAAATACCAAACCAACCGGCTTTTTTCTTGTACCACCTTTTGGTCCCGCAATTCCCGTAATCGAAATGTTTATGTGACTATTGCTTATTTTACTTAAATTATTGACCATAGATAAACAACATTGAACACTAACTGCGCCATACTTATTGATAACTTTATTTGGGACTTTAAGTATTTTTTGTTTAGCTTTATTTGAGTATGTTACAAGACCTAAGTTAAAAACATTCGATGAACCAGCGTTAGAAGTAATAACACTCGACATAAGTCCTCCTGTACAAGATTCTGCAAAACTAATTTTAAGTTTTTTTTTTTTTAATAAATTTATTAATTTTTTAGAATTTGTCATAAATTATTATAAATATATACAAAACAATAGTTGTAAAAATTCCTGCTACAATATCATCAAAAACAACGCCAAAACCATTTTTAAAATTATTGTCTATATAATTAATAGGATAGGGCTTAAGAATATCAAAAAATCTAAAACCAATAAATGAAATTAATACTATTATAGTAAAAAAATTAATTGATACTGATGCTTCAAATAAAATTACGTAAAAAAATAGTATTGGAATAGATTGACCTAAATATTCATCAATTACTATTTCTTTAGAATCTACTTCTTCAAATTCATTTTTTAAAAGATTTATTAGATAAATAGATATTAGCAAAAGAAGCAAAAATATTAAAAATAAAGTCAAGTAATGAATTTTAAAATAAAAAAAAAATATATAAAGAAAGGAAGTAATTCCCGATGCAATAGTTCCCGGAAAATTTCCTAATTTACCGATATTAAACATAGTTAAAATTAATTTACCGATTATTTTAATCATAATTTTTTTATTGATGCGATTACTTCACATGCTATAGCTTTTTCTTTACCAATAACACCTAGTTTTTCAGCTGTTTTCCCTTTTAAATTTATTTTATTTTTATCTATCCTACATAATTTTGAAATTGATAAAATTATTTTTTTTTTAATTTTTTTTAATTTAGGTGTTTCAGTAATAACATTTATATCGATATTATTTATATCATAATTTTTTGACTTAATATCTTTTATAACTTTGCTTAACAATATAGTGGATCTTATATTTTTATATCTTTTACTTTTATCCGAAAATTTTTCGCCAATATCTCCCATTCTACATGCACCTAGAATTGCATCTGTTATAGCATGAAGAATAGGATCACCGTCTGAGTGACCTAATGTACCTAATTTTGATTTAATTTTTATTCCACCAAGATACATTTTTCTTCTTGGAACTAATCTATGTACATCAAAACCAATTCCATAAAATACTTTGTTTTCTGATATATCTTTTAAAGTAGTTATCTTGTAGTTTTTCTCTTCACCTTTAATTAATTTAATCCTTTTATTTGCACTGATTAAAAGACTAGAGTCATCTGTGGTTTCCTTATTAATTTTATTTTGTAATTCCATAATTACTTTGTATTTAAATGCTTGAGGTGTTTGAGAAAAAAAAATTTTTTTTCTATCTATATTATGTATTTTTTTACCATTTTTCAGTTTTGGTGTATCATTACTTTGAATTACAGGTATCGCTCCATCATTAAACTTTAAAGCCTTTAATAATTTAATTATTAACTTTATCGAAAAATTTGGCCTCGCAGCATCGTGGATTAATATATTTTTCGGTTTATATTTTCTTACATAATTTAAACAATTTTTCGCAGAATCAGCTCTAGTTTTACCCCCATTTACAAATACTACTTTATTTAATTGAAGATTTTTAAGGTAGTTTTTGTGATTTTTATTAATTGCAACAACTATTTTTGAGAATTTTTTTGATGAAATTGCCTTATTTATAGAATGTTTAATTAGTATATCACCATTATATTGAACAAATGGTTTGGGAATTTTAGAATTAAATCTATTACTTTTTCCAGCAGCTAATATTATAAAACAATTGTTCATATAATTTTTATGGGTTCTTATATTTAAACATAATGCTTAATTTTGTTAAAAAAAACTTATTTATTGTTATAATTTTTTTTATCACATTATTATTAGGTTTTTTAACCTTTTTAACTTTTTTAGATAAGAGTTTTATAAAACTAAATGATCAAAATTTACAATATCTTTTGTTATCAAATATTGCGCTTTTAATAGTATTTTTTTTATTTATTTTTTTAGAAGTTAAAAACTCAATCAAAAGTGAAATAGTTGTAGAGGGATCAAGAGCGAATAGAAAATATATTGCATTTTTTTCATTATTTACACTTATACCTTCAATACTTATATCTGCTTTTTCTCTTTTTCTATTTTCTTTTGCAGTAGAAAAATATTTCGACAATAAAATTACTACAGCGGTAGACAATTCTTACAGGATTGCTCAAAATTATGTTATTGATGTTAGAAATAAGATTGAGTCAGATATAATATTAGTAGCATTTGATTTAAATAAAAATATCGATATTTTTAAAAATAATAAAAACCAATTTATAAATTTTTTAAATACACAAAAAATAGTTAGAAATGTTGATGGAATATTTTTAATAAATAACACAGGAAAGTTAATTTTATCGAATTTTTCAAAAAAAAAATATTATCAACCACCATCTAATGAAGCACTTAAAATGGTCCAAAATGATGACAGGCCACTTAAAATACTTAATGCCTATGAAAACACCTCCGCTGCACTAATGAGATTAACAAATTATGATAATACTTTTGTTTATGTTGTAAAATTTTTAGATCCAAAAATATCTAAATATCTTACAGAGTCAAAAGATGCAATAAGTTTTTATTACACTGTACAAGAAAAAAGAACAGGTATTAAAATTTCTTTTGCAATAATTTATTTGATAGTTGTTACATTATTGTTATTTCTCTCAATTTCAATAGCAATACGTTTTTCATCTAGATTTTTTGTTTCAATTAATAATCTTATTTCTGCATCAAACAATATTGGAAAAGGAAATTTAAATTCAAAAGTTCCTGAAATTAAAACTGATAAAGAATTGGAAAAATTAAACAAAAATTTTAATTTAATGATAGAAAGACTAAAAATGCAACAAAGCAAATTACTTGCAAATGAAAGACATGAAGCTTGGGAAAATGTTGCAAGAAAAATTGCACACGAAATTAAAAATCCCCTTACACCAATTCAATTAATTATTGATAGCTTAAAAAATAAATATACTGATTTATTAGATGAAAATAATAAAAAGTCTTTTAACGACAAAGTTAAAACAATTAACAAACAAGTAAAATTAATTGAAAAATTAGTTAATGAATTTTCTGATTTTGCAAGAATGCCTAAGCCGATTTTTAAAAAAACAAATTTGAGAAAAGTTTTGAATGATTGTTTAAAACTTATGAAAATAAATGATGATACTATAAAAATTGATTTTACATGTGATGATAATATCTACATAAGGGCTGATGTTGAGCAGATTAATCGTGTCTTTATCAATTTAATAAAGAATTCTATAGAGAGTCTTAATGAAAAATATCAAAAAAACGGTGATTTTAAGAAAAAAATCATTATAGAAATTAGAGAAATTAATGATTATATAGAAATCTTAACTATTGATAATGGCACTGGTTTTAAAACTACAAATTTGTCTGATGTATCTAAACCATATTTTACTACAAAAAAAAATGGCAGTGGTCTAGGATTATCGATAGTAGTAAAAATTATAAATGATCATAATGGAACAATAGAATTTCAAAATTACAAATTAGGTGCAAAAATTAAAATTACTTTCCCAAAATTAAATGTCAGCTGAAATATTAATTATTGATGATAATCCCGACATTAGAAACATAATACGAGACTTAATTAGCGAGTCTGGTTATAAAACTAGAGTTGCTGCTAATTATAATCAAGCACTAAAAGAAATTGACAAGAAATTACCAGATGTAGCAATAATTGATGTGAAGTTAGATAAAGGCGACAATGATGGTATAGAACTTTTAGCTCATATTAAAAAAAAAAATAAAGATGTTCCTGTCATTATAATTTCTGGACACGCAAATATTGAGATGGCAATAAAATCTTTAAAAAATGGAGCTTTTGAATTTATAGAAAAACCGTTTGATCAAGATAGATTAATGAATTTCGTTAATAGAGCTGTAGAAAATTTTAACTTAAAAAATCAGAACAGAGAGTTAGAAACTAAATTATTTCATTCATTTGAACTAATTGGAAATAGCTCAAATATTGTTAAGATTAAAGAACAAATTGAAAAATTATCAAATTCTGATAGTAGGGTATTTATTCTGGGGCCAACAGGATCAGGAAAAGAACTTGTGGCAAGAAAAATTCATAAATTATCAAAGCGAAATAAATATCCATTTGTGGTTTTGAATGGTGCATTGTTAGATGTTAAAAAATATGAACTGGAGTTATTTGGAGAAGAAAAAAATAATGGTTCAATTTCTTATGGTTCATTGGAAAAAGCGACAGGAGGCACGTTGTTAATTGATGAAATTTCAGAAATACCACTAGAAACTCAGTCTAAAATTTTAAGAGTTTTAACTGATCAAAAGTTTAAAAGAATTAATGGCAATCATGATGTAAAAGTTGATGTTCGTATTATATGTACCTCGAGTAAAAATATCATTAATGAAATTAAATTAGGTAATTTCCATGAGGATTTATTTTATAGACTAAATGTATTTCAAATCATTATTGAGCCTTTATCAAAAAGGGTTGAAGATATTCCTTTATTAGTGGACTATTTTTCAACTAAAATTTCTAATTCATATAATTTAAAAAAATTAAATATAAAAGGAGATAACTCATATCTTATAAATCATACTTGGCCTGGAAATGTCAGAGAGCTAAGAAATTTAATTGAAAGAGTAGCGATTTTAGCAAATAACAATATCGATAAAATTTCAACTATTATAAAAGAATCTATTAAGCAAGAGGAGAATGAGGTTTATAGTGAAAGTAATTTTTCCATACCATTAAAAGAAGCTAGAGAAAATTTTGAAAAAGATTACTTAACAACCCAACTTAAAAAATTTGGTGGCAATGTATCAAAAACAGCTAAATTTGTTGGAATGGAGAGATCAGCTTTACATAGAAAATTAAAAGATTTGGGCGTAAAGGATTTAAATTAATGAACATAATAATATGTGGTGCTGGTCGAGTAGGCTACACTATTGCTAAGCTACTATCTGAACAAGATCACTCTATAACGGTTATTGACCAGTCAAGCGAAGACATTCAAAAAATAAATGACGATTTAGATGTGAAATCAATAGTTGGAAAAGCCACTTTTCCTACAGTTCTTGAAAAAGCTAATGCTGATGAAGCTGATATGATTATTGCTGTTACAAGAAGTGATGAGATAAATATGCTGATTTGTCAAATTGCATTTTCCGTATTCAAAATATCAAAAAAAATTGCAAGAATTAGATCTCAGGAATATTTAGATACTAAATTTTCTAAAGTTTATAGTATAGAGAATCTGCCAATTGACGTAATAATTTCACCAGAAGTTGAAATTGCAAAATCAATTCAAAGAAAACTAGAAGCTCCAGGAGCCCTAGATAATGTGCCTTTTGCAGATAATAAAATAAGATTATTAGAAATTGATGTGGATGATAAATGTCCTCTCGTAGATATTAAATTGGAGGATATAACTAAAAAGTTTTCAAAGTTAGAAGCTAATATACTTGGTGTTATAAGAAACGAAAAATTCACTTTTTTGAAAAAAAAGGATGTTATGAAAAAACATGATAAAGCCTATGTGATAATTAACTCATCCCAAATGCAATTAACTTTAGATGCTTTTGGTCATAATGAAAAAATATCAAATAAATTTCTAATAATTGGCGGTGGAAATATTGGATTTAATTTAGCTAAAAATCTTGAAAATACTATGGATGCAGCAAGGATAAAAATAGTAGAAAAAAATAAAGAAAGAGCAGAACATATTGCAAATAATTTGAATAATTCGCTGGTTATTAATGGAAATGGTCTAGATGAAGATGTTTTAAAAGAGGCAAATATTGAAGACGCTGAAACGGTTTTAGCTTTGACTAATGATGACGAGGATAATTTAATGGTTAGCGTTTTGGTAGAAAAATTTTCTAAAGACAAAAGAACTATGGCGTTAATTAATAAACCAAATTATTCCTTATTACAAAATTCTTTAAAAATTGATGATTTGATTGATCCAAGAATGAATACTGTTTCAAGTATTTTAAAACATGTACACAAGGGCACAATTGAGACCGCTTATACAATTTTAAACGGTGAATTTGAAGTAATAGAAGCTGAAATAATTGATTCATCTGAATTAATAAACAAAGAATTAAAAAATTCAAATCTTCCTGACGATATTAGAATTGGAGCTATTTTAAGAAAAGATGATATTATTATACCAACATCAAAATTTATTTTTGAAAAAAAAGACATTGTAGTTTTTTTAGCTAAAAGAGATCAGTTACCTCTAGTCGAGAGACTTTTTCAAATCAGCTCAATATAAATGATTAATTTTACACATTTATATTTAGGGATATTTTCTATTTTTATTTCAATTTTATCATTCTTAAATATTTTATATTGTTATTATTTCAAATTATATTTAAATATTAACAACTTTATTTTTATTTTTATTGTCTCACTTTTTCTCGGTTCAATTATCTTTTTTAAGAAAAAAAACTTGAAAAAAATATCAATTTTTCAAAAAATATTAACTGTTATTTTAGGATATGTGAGTATACCCTTAATACTTTCAATACCTTATTATCTTATTATTAATAAGATTAGTTTTGTTGACTCATATTTTGAAGCTATATCAGGATTTACATCTACAGGTTTTACTATATTTGAAAATATCAAACATTTAGATGAAGGTTTAATCTTATGGAGATCATCAACACAATGGTTAGGTGGTTTATATTTTCTAATATCAATAATACTTTTAATAGATATTTTTGATAAAAATTTAAAAAAATCTCTCACTAATTTCATAAATTTCAATTCAAACGAAACAATTAAACAATGTTTTAAAATAGGTATTGTTTATTTAATACTTACATCGATAATATTTTTCATTTTATATTTTTCTGACTTAAGAGCTTTTAATTCATTTAATTTATCATTATCTTTAATTTCTTCAGGAGGCTTTTTACCTGTTAATAATTTAGAATTAATTATTAATACCAAATTTAAGGAAATAGTTTTATCTTTATTGATGCTAGTTTCTTTTTTTAGTCTTTTTTTTACATATAACTTAATCTTTTTTCATAAAAGAAACATAAATTTTTTTTCTGAAGATTTATATTTAGGATTTTATTTAATTTTTTTAATTAGTTTTTTTTTCATATTTTTAAACATTAATGATAATTTTTCTTCTATTTTTCTTGCGATTTGTAGCTCTATTTCTAACATAGGTTTCTCTTTAATTGTACCGAAAGATTTATCTTTTATTTTTTTGATTTTAATAATTATTGGAGGCTCTTTTTTTTCAACAAGCTCTGGGATAAGATTTTTTAAATTATTTTTATTATTTAAATTTTCAATTAATGAACTTGTTTCACATTCTAAACCAAAAAGCTTATTTATAAACAAATTACCTTTTTTTAATTTAAATTTTTCTAATGACGATTTTTACAAATATTTTTTTTCAGTAATAATTTTTATTTTATCTTTATCAATTTTATCTTTATTATTAACTATTTCAGGAATTAATAGTGAAGATGCTTTTATATTATCTATTTTAACTTTAATGAATACTGTCAATTCTTATACTTCAGGTATAAGTAATTTTACTTTCTATGATTTAACAATATTTTCAAAAGCATCATTAATGTTATTTATGATTATCGGAAGAGTTGAAATGATATCTATATTAATAATTTGTAAAAAGTTCTTTTTTAAAACTTAATTAAGTATTATAAATAAGCTATTATATGCGCCCTTAGCTCAGCTGGATAGAGCAACGGTTTTCTAAACCGTGGGTCGGAGGTTCGAATCCTTCAGGGCGCGCCATTTTCTACCTTAGGTTGTTTTAACCCTTTATTCATTAATATTTAGTGACATTTTGATCATGTTAGATATTTGATTTACGTTGATCAAATTTTATTTAAATGATTAACTTAACTAATTCAAAAATTTATTTTGAATTATTTGTTAACAAATAAACAACTTAAGAGGAAATATATGTTTAAACACTTAAAACAATTGACTTCTTTAGTAGCGATGATCGCTGTTGTGTTTGCATTTACAACAGAGGCTATGGCTAAAAAGTCAAAAACTCTAAAAAACACTCAAAAAAAGGGTTTTGTTAGATGTGGTGTTTCACAAGGTCTACCAGGATTTTCAAATGCAGATGCATCTGGAAATTGGACTGGAATAGATGTTGATGTTTGCAGAGCTGTTGCTGCTGCAGTTCTTGGTGATGCGAATAAAGTAAAATTCACTCCACTAAGTGCTAAAGAGAGATTTACAGCTTTAACATCAGGTGAAATTGATATTTTATCAAGAAACACTACTTGGACATTATCTAGAGATGCTGACATTGGACTTACTTTCGTAGGAGTAAACTTCTATGATGGTCAAGGTTTCATGGTCAGGAAAAGCTCTGGAATAACTTCAACAGGCCAATTTAAAGATGGTATTTCAGCTTGTACTAACATTGGTACAACAACTGAGCTAAATATGAGAGATTTCTTTAATTCAAAAGGAATTAAATATGAGCCAGTAGCTTTTGAAAAGGCTGACGAAGTTGTTGCTGCATATGATGCTGGAAGATGTGATACTTACACAACTGACAAATCAGGATTAGCAGCTCAAAGAACTAAAATGAAAAACCCAGATGAGCACATTGTATTACCAGAAACCATTTCTAAAGAACCTTTAGGACCGGTTGTAAGACAAGGTGATGCTGTATGGGAAGACATTGTAAGATGGTCTTTGAATACTATGATCGAAGCTGAGGAGTATGGAATTACTTCTGCAAACGCTGATTCTATGAAAACTTCAGATAACCCAGCAATCAAAAGATTGGTTGGAGCTGAAGGTGAAATGGGTGCAGCATTCGGTTTAGATAACGAGTGGAACCTAAGAATTATCAAGCAAGTTGGTAACTACGGTGAAAGTTATAAAAGAAATATAGCTGACACTGGTATTTTACCGGACAGAGGTCCAAATCAACTTTGGACAAAAGGCGGAATTTTATACGTTCCACCAGCAAGATAATTTCTTTTAAAATCTTCAAAAAGGGCTAGATTTTTCTAGCCCTTTTTTTATATATAGAGTCAATGAACAACAAAATTAAAAAACTCATACCGCAAATTTTAACTATTCTTTTTGTAATCCTTATATTTGGTTTCTTTACCATTAATGCTCAAGTCAACATGGATAACAGAGGTATAGATTTTGGCTTTGGTTTTCTAAAACAAGAAGCATCATTTGATATGCAATTCACATTGCTCGATTATGATGGTCAAGACTCTTATGCATGGGCTTATGTAGTAGCTTTATTAAACACACTTTTAGTATCTTTTTTAGGAATAATATTTTGTACAATTTTAGGTGTTATAATTGGTGTTGCAAGGCTATCTCAAAATTTTCTTATTAGAAATTCTGCTGCTTGGTACGTAGAGTTTTTTAGAAACATACCATTATTATTACAAATATTCTTTTGGTATTATGCTGCTTTAAGAGCACTACCTTTACCAGAAACTGCAGAGCCGTGGTTTGGGGTAACTTATATGACAATAAAAGGTTATTACATACCATCAATGATATGGGAAAATTTAAACGTATTTTTATCTTGTTTGATTGCTGCAATAGTTTCAATAATTTTTATAAGAATTTATGCAAGAAAACTTCAAGAAAGAGAAGGTAAACAGTTACCTGTTTTCTATATTTCAATAGGATTATTGATTATTTTGCCTTTGCTATCATTTTTAATAGGCGGGGTTAAACTTGATTTTGAGTTACCGGTTTTAAAACAATTAGCTCAAACATCTTTTATATTTGAAGGTGGAATTGCATTACCACCTGAATTAATTGCATTAGTAGTTGCTTTATCTTTATATACATCAACATTTGTCGCTGAATGTGTAAGAGCAGGAATTCAAGGTATAAGTAAAGGCCAAAAAGAAGCCGCTGCATCAGTAGGATTAAATCCAAATCAAATTTTAAAATTAGTAATCATGCCTCAAGCTTTAAGAATAATAATACCACCAACTACTAACCAATATTTAAATTTAACAAAAAACTCATCTTTAGCAGCTGCTATCGCATATCCTGACTTAGTATTAGTTTTTGCTGGAACAGCACTAATGCAAACCGGAAAAGCTATCGAGATTGTAGGAATTACTATGTTAACTTATTTAACAATAAGTTTGTCAATTGCTGCTTTGATGAACTGGTACAACAAAAGAATAGAAATTAAAGAAAAATAAAATGAACATAAGTTTATCAAAAATTAAAACAAGCAACCCTATAACAAATATTTATATAGGCTCTTTTTTACTTTCATTAGCTATATTTGATGTTTTTGTTTATTCTTTTTTTAATTTAAATATCACCTCTTTTTTACCAGGAAATTTAAACTTATTTTTTCCATTAATTATTGGATTTATAGGTCTTTCATTTATAAGAATGGAATATAGCGGTATTAAATTAGTAGATAATATTAATAAACATATTAACCCATCAAATTTTAATGCTTTACTAACATTATTAATCATTTTTACCGTCCTAAAAGCAATTCCTCCTGCATTAAGTTGGATGGTACTTGATGCAAATATTTCTGGTGATACTAAAGCAGCATGTACTGGAACTGGTGCTTGTTGGACTTACATTAAAGTATGGTTTAAAAGATTTATGTATGGAATGTATCCAAATGAGCTTCATTGGAGGATAAATTCAGCATTTATTTTAGTTATTGCTTTAGGCTTTGTTGGTTACTTTTTTAAAGAAAATTTAAAAAAATATTTAGCACTTTATTATGTGGTTATTTATCCAATAATTGCATTTTTAATAATTTATTATTTAATTTCTGGTGGTGCTTTTGGTTTAGTTTGGGTCGAAACAGGTGCTTGGGGAGGATTATCATTAACTTTCATTGTCTCATTTTTTTGTTTAATTTTCTGTTTTCCACTGGGCATGATCCTTGCTTTAGGAAGAAGATCAAACTTACCAGCAGTTAAATATGTTTCTATTTGTTATATCGAATTTTGGAGAGGTGTCCCTTTAATAACAGTATTATTTATGTCTTCAGTTATGTTTCCTATGTTTTTACCTGAGGACTTTTTTATGGATAAACTTGTTAGAGTAATTATTGCAATTACTTTATTTGAAGCGGCTTATTGTGCAGAGGTTATAAGAGGAGGACTGCAAGCATTACCGAGAGGTCAATACGATGCAGCAAAATCATTAGGAATGGGTTATTGGAAAATGCATATTTTTGTTATTCTTCCTCAGGCTTTAAAATTAGTGATACCAGGTATAGCAAATACATTTTTAGCTTTAGTTAAAGATACACCATTAATATTTGTTGTTGGCTTAGCTGAAATTGCAGGAATGCTTGCTCTTGCAAAAACTAATCCTAAATGGCTCGGATTTGCAATGGAAGGCTATATTTTTGCAGCCATAATTTTTTGGATAATTTGCTATGCAATGAGTAAATATAGTTATAATCTTGAACAAAAATATAAAACTGAGAGATAAATGTCTGAACCAATAATTAAAATAAATGATGTAAATAAGTGGTTTGGTGACTTTCAGGTCTTAAAAAATATTAATTTAGACGTTAAACCAAAACAAAAAATTGTAGTGTGTGGTCCATCAGGATCAGGAAAGTCAACGTTAATAAGATGTATAAATAGACTTGAGGAACATCAAGAAGGCACAATAATTGTTGATGGTAATGAATTAAGTGAAAATACTAAAAATATTGAGGAAATTAGAGCTGAAGTTGGAATGGTTTTTCAACAATTTAACTTATTTCCTCATTTATCAATATTAGATAACTGCACATTAGCACCTATATGGGTAAAAAAAATGCCAAAAAAAAAGGCAGAAGAGTTAGCTTTAAAACAATTAGAGCAAGTTCAGATAGCTGATCAAGCTTATAAATTTCCAGGTCAACTATCTGGTGGACAACAACAAAGATCTGCTATTGCAAGAGCGTTATGCATGGAACCAAAAATAATGCTATTTGACGAACCGACATCTGCACTTGATCCGGAAATGATTAAAGAAGTTTTAGATGCAATGGTAAACCTTGCAAAAGGTGGAATGACAATGATTGTAGTAACACATGAAATGGGATTTGCTAAAGAAGTAGCAGATGAAGTAATTTTTATGGATGAAGGTATGATTGTTGAAAAAAATACGACTAAAGAATTTTTTGCAAACCCAAAAAGTGATCGTACAAAGCTATTTTTAAGTCAAATTTTATAATTTTAAGGACCAAAAATACCTTATTTTTCAGAGCAATTTTTTAGATTTTTTTGATTGTCAAGCCCCATAATTCGAAAAAAATAATTTTTTTTGTGCTTGCATAAACCCTCAGGATAGAGTTCAATTATCTTTTTTACGAGGGGTCTTAATGGAAGATAATTTTAATAAACACTTAGGTAGCAAGCTTAAGTTAAGACGCTTAGCATTAGGTTTAACTCAAACCAAAGTAGCTAAAGCAATCAACGTTACATTTCAACAAATTCAAAAATACGAAAAAGGAACTAATGGTGTTAGTTCAATGAGATTGTTACAACTTTCTAACTATTTAAAGGTTCCAATAAGTTATTTTTTCGAAGATTTTTCAGAATACTTAATAAATGCTGAAAAAATTAAAGAAGGTCATTTAAGTATAAATTATAACTTTTTATTAAAAGTATATTCAGAACTTTCTAGTGATCAAAAGATTAAATTTACTAAAAGTTTGGATACTGTAGTCAACAAAGTAGCTAAGACAGGATAGTCTGGCTCCTCGGGCAGGACTCGAACCTGCGACCAATTGATTAACAGTCAACTGCTCTACCAACTGAGCTACCGAGGAATGTAAAAATCAAAATTTACTTTTTTTTGAGGTTAAAACAACTCTTTTTTTTGGAGGTAACGCCCGGAATCGAACCGGGATACAAGGATTTGCAATCCTCTGCGTAACCATTCCGCCACGTTACCGTTAAAATGATTAACAAAACAATCTATTTGATGTTTATATATGAAATATTCTATCAAATTCAATCTAATTTTGATTGTTGTTTAATGTGTTTATTGAATTATAAACTATAAATCACTAATGAGTTCAGAAAAATATATACATACAAAGGTAGAAAATAAGATTTATTCCTACTGGGAAAAAAAACAACTTTTTAAACCAAAAAAAAATAAGAAAAAATATTCAATTGTAATACCACCACCTAATGTAACTGGAAGCTTACATATGGGGCACGCTTTAAACAATACGATCCAAGATTTGTTAATTAGATATCATAGAATGAATAATTATGAGACCTTGTGGCAACCTGGAACTGACCATGCAGGTATCGCAACTCAGGCCTTAGTAGAGAAAAAGTTAGAAAGCCAAAATATTAATAAAAAATCCATCGGTAGAGACAAATTTGTAAAAAAAGTTTGGGAGTGGAAAAATGAATATGGTGGAATAATTATCAATCAATTAAAAAAACTTGGATGTTCTTGTGATTGGTCGAGAAATGCGTTTACTATGGATAAAAATTTGTCCTCATCTGTAATAAAAGTTTTCATAGATTTGTACAACAAAGGATTAATCTATAAGTCAAAAAAATTGGTAAATTGGGATACGGTTCTAAAAACCGCTATATCGGATTTAGAGGTTGATCAAAGAGAAGTCAATTCAAAGCTATACTATATAAATTATCAAATTGAAAATTCGTCGAATTTTATAACAATTGCAACCACTAGACCAGAAACCATGCTCGGTGATACGGCGGTAGCTGTAAATCCTAAAGATGACAGATATCAAAATTTAATTGGAAAAAATGTAATTTTACCAATCACTAACAGAAAAATTAAAATAATAGCTGATGATTATGCAGATCCAGAGCAAGGTTCTGGAGCTGTTAAAATTACAC
This sequence comes from uncultured Pelagibacteraceae bacterium, assembly GCA_902611815.1. Lineage (GTDB taxonomy): Bacteria > Pseudomonadota > Alphaproteobacteria > Pelagibacterales > Pelagibacteraceae > Pelagibacter. The sequence goes on along the minus strand of CACMAZ010000004.1, from coordinate 55,711 downwards.
CCGCACATGACTTTAATGACTATGATGTTGGTAAAAGAAATAAATTAGAAATTATAAATATTTTCACTGAAGATGGTAAAATTAATAATAACGCACCAATTGAGTATGTTGGATTGGATAGATTTGAGGCACGAAAAAAAATACTTAATGAACTAGGTGACAGATTAATAAAAGAAGAAAAAATAAAAAACAAAGTTCCATATGGTGATAGATCAAATTCTGTTATCGAACCTTATTTAACTGAACAATGGTTTGCAGATGCAAAAAAATTATCTATCAAAGCAAAGAAAATAGTTAAGAATAAAAAAACAAGTTTCTTTCCAAAAAATTGGTCTAAAACGTATTTTCAATGGATGAACAATATAGAACCGTGGTGCATATCAAGACAGTTATGGTGGGGTCACCAAATACCTGCTTGGTATGGTCCAGATAAAAAGATATTTGTTGCAAATAATTTAAACGAAGCAAAAAAACTTGCTAAGAAAAAATATAAAAAAGATGTTGAATTAGTTAGAGATGAAGATGTATTAGATACATGGTTTTCATCAGGTTTATGGGCATTTGCAACTTTGGGATGGCCAAAAAAAAATGAATATTTAAAAAAGTTTTATCCAACATCTGTATTAGTTACTGGCTTTGATATTATCTTTTTTTGGGTTGCAAGAATGATGATGTTTGGAATGGAATTTTTAAATAAAGAACCTTTTAAAGATATTTATGTTCATGCTTTAGTTAGAGATGAAAAAGGTCAAAAAATGTCAAAATCTAAAGGCAATGTTATTGATCCCTTAGTATTAATAGAAAAGTATAGTGCTGATGCATTAAGATTTACATTATTATCAATGGCTTCACCTGGTCGAGATGTTAAACTCTCTGAGGATAGAGTTAAAGGGTATAGAAATTTTTTAAATAAGTTGTGGAATGCTAACAACTTTTTATCCATGAATAAATGTGATTTTAAAAAGTCAAAAAAATCACCAAAAATTAAACTGAATATAAATAAATGGATAATTTCAGAGTTAAATCAAACAACAAAGGAAATAGAAAAAAACATAAAAGATTACAGGTTTGATGAAGCTGCTAGAAATATCTATCAGTTTGTTTGGCATTCTTATTGTGATTGGTATTTAGAGCTTTCAAAAACCATTTTAAATTCTAAAGACAAAAAATCTATAAATGAGGTAAAATTAACAACCTCTTACGTTTTTAAAGAAATCTTAGTTTTATTACACCCGTTTATCCCGTTTATAACAGAGGAACTCTGGCTAAAGAATAAACTCGATAAATTGAATAGTAGTTATTTAATGCACACAAATTGGTCTTTAAATAAAATAAAAAGTGACAAAAATATTAAAGAAGTACAAAAAATAATTGATCTTATAAGCCAACTAAGATCTTTTAAAAATGAACTAAATGTAAGTCCTGGTTCTTTTGTTGATATGTCATTAGCTAATTTACCAAAAAAAGATCAGGATTTTATTATTAAAAATGAAATTGTATTAAAAAGATTAGGTAGAATTAATAACTTCTTTGATAGTGAAAAAAACAAACCATCTGCAAATCTTGTTATTGCAGGTGATATATTTAAAATTTACTTTGATCAATCAGTTGATCTATCATTAATTAAGGAGAATTTACTTAAAAGGCAGAGCAAATATGAGGCAGAATTAGATGTAATATCAAAAAGATTATCAAATAAAAGTTTTGTCGACAGGGCACCAAAAAATATTGTTGATCAGGAGAAAAATAATTATAATGAATTACAGAAAAATATTGATAAAATATCAATCACAGTTAAAGGTTTGTAATGAAATTTAATAAGAAAAAATTACCAAGTAGACACACTTCACTAGGTCCAGATAAGGCGCCTCAAAGATCTTTTTATTATGCAATGAAATTGACAGAAAAAGATGTTGCAAAACCTTTTGTTGGAGTAGTTTCAACATGGAATGAGGCAGCACCTTGTAACATTGCTTTAATGAGACAGGCTCAATCTGTTAAAAAAGGTGTTAAATCATCTGGAGGAACACCAAGAGAATTTTGTACAATCACTGTTACTGATGGTATTGCAATGGGTCACGAAGGAATGAAATCTTCATTAGTTTCTCGTGATGTTATTGCTGATTCAACTGAGCTTACTGTAAGAGGCCATTGTTACGATGCTTTAGTAGGTGTTGCAGGTTGTGATAAATCTTTACCTGGTTTGATGATGGCGATGGTTAGATTAAATGTGCCTAGTGTATTTATTTATGGAGGTTCTATACTCCCTGGAAGATTTAATGGTAAGGATGTAACCGTTGTAGATGTTTTTGAAGGAGTAGGAAAATATTCTTCAGGACAAATGAATGCACATGCTTTAAGAAAATTAGAATTAAAAGCTTGTCCAAGTGCTGGTGCTTGTGGAGGTCAATTTACAGCAAATACTATGGCATGTGTCTCTGAAGCAATGGGATTAGCATTACCTTATTCAGCTGGAACTCCGGCACCCTACGAACAAAGAGATAAATTTGCATTACAAAGTGGAAAAGCTGTAATGAATTTATTAGCAAAAAATATTAGACCAAGAGATATTGTAACAAGAAAAGCATTAGAAAATGCAGCAACGATTGTTGCAGCAACTGGAGGATCAACAAATGCTGCATTACATTTACCAGCTATAGCAAATGAAATAGGAATTAAATTTGATTTAATGGATGTTGCTAAAATTTTTAAAAGAACTCCTTATCTTGCTGATTTAAAACCAGGTGGAAGATATGTTGCAAAAGATATGTGGCTAGCAGGCGGTGTACCAATGTTATTAAGAACATTGTTAGACGGTGGATATATCCATGGTGACTGTATGACTGTTACTGGAAAAACTATGAGACAAAATCTTAAAAATATTAAATTTAATCCAAAACAAAAAGTTATGAGAAAATATAACAATCCACTTTCAAACGATGGCGGTGTTGTAGGTTTAAAAGGAAATCTTGCACCAGAAGGAGCGATTGTAAAAGTTGCTGGATTAAAAAAATTACAATTTACAGGAACAGCAAGATGTTTTGATACTGAAGAGTCTGCTTATAAAGCAGTTAAGAATAAAAAATATAAAGATGGAGACATAATTATTATTAGATACGAAGGTCCAAAAGGTGGTCCTGGTATGAGAGAAATGTTACAGACAACTGGTGCAATTTACGGCCAAGGAAAAGGGGAGAAAGTAGCACTTATTACTGATGGTAGATTTTCAGGTGCAACAAGAGGTTTTTGTATTGGTCACGTCGGCCCAGAAGCATCTGTTGGAGGACCAATAGCATTACTTAGAAACGGAGATGTAATAGACATTGATGCTAAAAAAGGAACTATTAATGTTAGATTGTCTAAAAAAGAATTGCAAAAAAGACGTAAAAAATGGAGACCTAAAAAGATTAACTTTGGTAATGGAACTCTTTGGAAGTATGCACAAACAGTTGGTCCAGCATATTTAGGAGCACCAACACATCCTGGTGGTAAAAACGAGGTTAAAGTATACGCTGATATTTAATGAAAATTAGACCGGTTATTTTATGCGGTGGGGCAGGTACTAGACTTTGGCCCAAAAAATCTAATCATCAAGCAAAACAATTCATAGATTTTGGAGGCTGGACTTTAATTAATAAAACTTTTGAAAGAGTTAAAAGTAAAGTTTTTGATTATCCAATTATAAGCACTAATTCAAAGTATATTAAGGATGTAAAAAAAGCTTTAAAGAAAAGCAGAATTACAAAATATAAAATTATTTTAGAACCAGCAAAAAAAAATACTGCTCCAGCAATTTTAGCATCAGCATTAATTAAAGATGTACCGTATAATCAGCCATTAATGTATTTTACTGCAGATCATTTAATTGAAAAGCCTAACAAATTAATTACAGCTATTAATAAAAATAAGTCAAATTTAGATGAAAAAAATATATTTATATTTGGCATAAAGCCAACAAGTCCATCTAGTGAGTATGGATATTTCATTACTAAGAAAAAAAAGAGCATTAATAAAGTCACCAAATTTATTGAAAAACCTAAAACATCGAGAGCAAAACAAGTAATTAGACAAAAAGGATACTGGAACTCTGGGATGTTTTTTTTGAGAAAAGACTCAATTATTAATAATTTTAAGAAATATCAGCCTAATATTTTTCGAAACTGTAAAAAAGCTGTAATAAAAGCTAAATATAAAAGCAATGTGTATTATTTAAATAAACAATCGTTTTCTAAAACTACAGCAAAATCTTTTGATTATGCAATACTAGAAAAAACTAAAAATATTAATGCGATCAAGCTTGATATTCCATGGTCAGATCTAGGGAGCTGGAAAGAAATCTGCAAAATGTATGGAAAGATTAAAAATAAATACTTTAAAAAGAAAAACGTATTTCATAGACCATGGGGCAGCTATACAAACTTATTTAAAGGCAAAGAATTTTTAATTAAAGAATTATTTGTTAAACCTAAAGGCATTTTAAGTCTTCAAAAACATTTCCATAGATCAGAACATTGGGTAGTTACTCATGGAATTCCAAGAATTACTCTAAATAAAAGTAAATTCTTAAAGAAACCTGGTGAAACTATTTATATTCCATTAGGAGCTATTCACAGAATTGAAAATCCATTTAAAAAACCGGTTAAAATTGTAGAAGCACAAATAGGCTCAATCCTTAAAGAAACAGATATTGTTAGATATCAGGATGTATATGGTAGGGTAAAATAGTATTAAGCAGACTTTAATATATTTATTTTTTTTTCTGATTTTGAAATTAAAACTTCTTTGAAATTACCAAAATTGTCACCATCAATTTGCACTGGTATTTTACTATTCACACCTTCAAATTTAATATTATCATCATATTTTGTAATCACTGATTTTGATTTTTCTAAATTACCATAAATAGCTACTAAATATATGTAATATAATAATTTTAATCGATTTAAGTTTTCAAAGATGTATGTAACAACTTTATCATCAAAGATATTTGTTTTTGCTATTGAATGGTGACCTGCATAATATTTGCTATTTGTACATAGAACCCAATCTGCATAAATAGTTTCATTATCGATAAATATCTTGATTTTATTATTCTTCATAAATAAAAATTTTTGTAAACCTTTGATACCAAATATTAATTTTCCCATTATTTTTTTAATCGAGAAATTAATTGATTGAACTATTTGAGCATCCCATCCTAATCCTGCCATCAAAACAAAATGTTTTTCATTTATTTTCATTAAATTAGATTTATTAAAATTATTTGAGGTTAATGTTTTTGCAATTTGTTTAATGTTTTTAGACATACCCAATTCAGCTTGTAGAATGTTAGCTGTTCCTGCTGGAATATATCCAATTGCAAAATCCTTATTAAAATTAAAATTATTTTTTATAAGTTCGTTAATAGCAAATGAAACTGACCCATCTCCACCAGCTAATAATAATCTGTTATATTGATTTTTTGGGATATTTTTTATTATTTCTGATGCTTGGTTCTCACTTTTTGTCTCAAAAAAATCAACCTGGTATTGTTTTCGAATTTCATAAAGAATCTTTTTAATAAAATTAGTCTTTCTTCCACCGGCAGATATTTTATTATATATCAAACAAAATTTCATAATTTAATAATTCTGTAACATTATTATGTACAAAGTAGTTATGTTTCTACTTATAAGCGAATCAAAAAATAAAACAAGTTTATATGACAAATAAATCACCTTTATTAAAGTATAGAAGTATATTTATTTCAGATTTACATCTTGGAACAAAGGGGTGTCAGGCAAGTAAGATTTTAGAATTTTTTAAAAACTCTAGATCAGAAAATCTTTATCTTGTTGGAGATATTGTTGATGTTTGGGCGATGCAAAAAAATTTTTATTGGCCTCAAGAACATAATGACGTAATTCAAAAAATATTAAGAAAAGCAAGACATGGTACTAAAGTTTTCTACATAGTAGGCAATCATGATGAATTATTTAGAAAATTTATTCCTATGAATTTTGGTGACATACACATGTTAAATAGAATTGTTCACGAAACTAATTTAGGAAAAAAATATTTAATTGTACATGGTGATGCGTGGGACGGGGTAATGAAACACGCTAAATGGTTATCTAAAATTGGATCTGTTGCTTATAATTTATTACTAAGAATTAATGTGGTTATAAATTTCTTTAGAAAATTAAGAGGCAAAGATTACTGGTCACTTGCTAAATTCTTAAAATATAAAGTTAAAAATGCAGTAAAATATATTGGCGAATATGAAAAAACACTTTCAGATTATGCAAAAAACAAAAAATATGATGGAATAATTTGTGGTCATATTCATCATGCGGAAGATCAAGAGTTCAATGGAATAAATTATCTTAATTGTGGTGATTGGGTTGAGTCATGCACCGCATTAGTAGAAAATTACAATGGAAAATTCGAAATTATTTATTGGGATAAAATAAGAGATAAATATTTCAATAATGAGGAAATTTCACAAACTTTAAAAACAAAAAATCTTAAAAAAGCATCTTAAAAAATGAAAATCTTAATTGCGACAGATGCATATTTCCCTCAAGTTAATGGTGTAGTAAGAACTCTTCATGAAACAGGGCAAGTTTTAAAAAAACAGGGTCATTTAGTAGAATATATCACTCCAGACTTATTTTTAACTTTTCCGATGCCCAAATATAATGAAATTAGATTATCTATTAATGTTTGGCCAAGAGTTGGTAGTTTGATAAAAAAAATAAAACCTGATGCAATTCATATCGCTACTGAAGGTCCTATAGGAACTATGGCAAGAAGATATTGTTTAAAGAATAATCTAAAGTTTACTACAAGTTTTCATACAAGGTTTGATAAATATCTTAAATTATATTTTCCAATTATACCTGCAAAATGGGCTGAAAAATTTTTAGCAAATTTTCATAATAAGGCTGAGAGAATTTTAGTAACAACAGAGTCTATGAGAAGAGAATTAATTAATATAGGTATAGATGATAATAAAATGATTACTTGGACCAGAGGTGGAAATCACGGAGCATTTAAGAACCCTAAAAAAATTGATTTACCCCACAAAAGACCAATTTGGATTTATGTTGGAAGAGTTGCAGTTGAGAAAAATATAAGAGCTTTTTTAGAATGTGATTTAGAAGGTACAAAAATAATAATAGGAAAAGGACCTGATTTAAAAAAATTAAAAAAAGAATTCCCTAAAGATATTTTTTTAGGAGAAAAAACCAACGGTGAATTAGCATCACATTTTGCATCCTCCGATGTTTTTGTATTCCCTAGTAAAACAGATACATTTGGAATTGTGGTTACCGAGGCTTTAAATTGTGGAACACCTGTTGCAGCGTATCCTGTTCCAGGTCCTAAAGATATATTTGAAGGATCCAAAATAAATTGTTTAGACAATAATCTTAAAGTTTCAGCCCAAAAAGCTTTAAAAGTTGATAGAAATGATTGTCTTGAATTTGCAAAAAAATTCACTTGGGAAGAAACAGCAAAAATATTTTTTAACAATATTTCACCTAACCATTAGTTAATTTTTCTTAATTTGTTTGCATTAAAAAGTGTAATATTGCAAAATTAAACTATCTAATTTATGGAATATTTAGTCATCCTACTTGTAATTGTTATAATTTATCTCCTATATTTACTTAATCAAAAAAAAAACAAACCAATAAATACTGCCATAATAGTTAATAAAAGAGAGGAAAAAACAAAAAGAGTAATTATAGACGAGCTTGAAGATCAGTTTTTCGCATTAAATAAATTTAATATAATTAAATATGCTAATCCAAGTGCATTAAAAAGATTTGGAAGTAGTTTAGTTGATAAAAACATATCTGCTGTAATTCGAAAGCCAGAATTAATAGAAAATATTGAAAAAGCTATAGTTGAAAATAAAACCAAAAAAATTGATGTTGAAATAGGCTTGCCATCATATCAATTTTATAAAATTTATATTATTCCTGGCCCAACTCATTTATTTACAGAACCAGATTCTGTTGTGTTATTTTTAAAAGATTTTACTGAAATTATAAAAGCGCAAAAATTTAAAACTGATTTTGTAGCCAATGTAAGCCACGAATTAAGAACACCCTTGATGGCTATAAAAGGATCTTTAGAAACTATTGAAGGTCCAGCGGCAGAAGACGATAAAGCTAAAAAAAAATTTATGAAAATGATTACTGATCAATCAAATAGAATGGAAAATTTAATTAATGATCTTTTAATACTCACAAGAATTGAATTAGAAGAACATATAAGGCCAAACTCTTTAGTTAAAATAAATGACCTTTTTAAAACAATTATTAATAATTTTGAAATTGTTTTAAAAAAAAAGAAATTAAATATTAATTTATCTCTCGCAAATCCAACAATTGTTATTGGAGATGAAAAAAAATTACAAACTGTTTTTTCTAATCTTTTAGATAATGCAATTAAGTATTCAAATGAAAACAAGTCTATTTTTATATCAAGCAAAATTAGTGTTGGTAAATTGTTAGAAAAAAATTTTATGATCAGTATTAAAGATGAAGGTGTTGGTATTCCTCAAAGATATATTTCTAGAATTACAGAAAGATTTTTTAGAGTAGATCTTGAACAAAGTAATAGGGTTGGTGGAACTGGTTTAGGATTAGCTATTGTTAAACATATTGTTACTCAACATCGTGGACATTATGAGATTCTAAGTGAGGAAAATAAAGGAACTGAAGTTCAGATTTATTTACCAACAAAAACTTAGATTTAAAAAGTATTGTTTTATAATAATTTTAGAACGTTTTTATAACATTTCTTTACTTGATTAATGTTAGTCTTTTTATTATTTTTAAGCATGATTAGAATACTTAAAAATATTTTAATTTTTGCTTTTTTGTTAAGCTCTTTAACAACAAGTGTTTTTTCCAAAGATATAACAACATTATTAAGAAATCAGCAACTTACAGTTTTTGATATTGGGATTTTTAGACTAGAAGCAGATTTAAAAACTTCATATCCTTCTATAAAAGATCATTTAGAGATTTCTGAGTCTGAATTTTATACTGACGTAGTTACCTCATATTCTAAAAACTCAATTGATTTAATTGTTTCTGTTCCTATGAGTAAAAATCTTAAGGAGGAAAATTACTTTTCGGATTCTTTTAGATGTAGAAATATTTTTAGTTCTGTAAGAGATTTTTTATTAAGGAATGAAAACTTGAGTAATTACAGATATACTATGGCTACAAGTTATTTAACCTCTATATTTTCAACACCAAGTTCATGGCCTAGCTGGAGATATGATGAAGATATTAGAGAAGAATTAGTAAACTTGGTAAAACTTGAAATAACTTTACGTCCAAGCAATAAACTAGCTCTTAGTGAAAAGGTAAACCCCGTGTCATGTAGTGGTGGCCTAGAAACTGATGTTGAAAAGATAATTATATCAAAAAAATACAACTAAAAGTTTTATTAAGTTTCAACTATAAAGTTACATTTTTAACAAAAGTGTAACAATTCTGTAATATTAAAGATTCAATAAATTTATACGAGTCTGTCATCTTTTAATTAATAAACAATGAAAGGATTAAAGATAATGAAAAAACTAACTATAATAATTGCTTCATTAGTTGCTTTATCAATAGCAACTGTTGCTCAAGCAAGAGATCAAATTAAGATAGTTGGTTCTTCTACGGTATTCCCTTATGCGACTGTTGTTGCTGAAAGATTTGGTGGTTCAGGATTTAAAACTCCTGTTATTGAGTCTACTGGTACTGGTGGTGGAGCTAAACTATTTTGCGCTGGTGTAGGTGAACAACATCCAGATATTACAAATGCATCAAGAGCTATGAAAGATAAAGAAAAAGCACTATGTAAGAAGAATGGTGTTAATGATATCGTTGAAATCGTAATTGGAAACGACGGTATTACATTAGCTTACAGTAAAGATGCAAAACCAGTAAACTTTACAAAAGAACAATTATACTTAGCGCTAGCCGCTCATACAGTTGTTGATGGTAAATTAGTTCCAAATATTTATAAAACTTGGGATCAAATTGACCCTAGCTTACCAAAACAAAAAATTTCAGTGATGATCCCACCAGGAACATCAGGAACTAGAGATGCTTGGAATTCTTTAGTAATGAAAAAAGGTATGACTAAAGAAGCTAAAGCTCTTTATAAAGCTGGTTTTGAAGCTGGAAATAAAAAATACAAAAAACCTCAAAAACTTTACAGAGAAGATGGTGCTGCTATTGAAGTAGGAGAAAACGATAGTTTAATCATCCAAAAGTTAACTCAAGATAAGGAAATGTTTGGTTTCTTTGGCTTCAGTTATTTCCTAGCTGCAAAAGATAAATTACAAGCAGCAAGTATTGATGGTGGACAACCATCATTGAAGTCTATTCAAGACTACAGTTATGCTGTTGCTAGACCTTTATTCTTTTACGTGAAAAAAGCTCACGTTGGAGTAATTCCAGGCCTACATGAGTTTGTGAAAGAATTCACAACTAAGAAAGCTATAGGAAAAGGTGGTTATCTAGCAGACATTGGTTTAGTGCCATTAGACTCTAAGTTGTATAAGACAACTAGAACTAATGCTACGAAGCTAGTTGCTATGGGTAATTAATTATTCCTCAGTTAACAAAAGATTAAAAAGGGGGTCTTTTTAGACCCCTTTTTTCTGAAAAAAGAGTAAAGTCCTCACTTAAGGAGATTCTGTGAACTCAATATTATTTACATTTATTGTTCTACTAGGTTTCACAAGCTATTATTTTGGACGCAAAAAAGCATATACAATTCAATCTACAAAAAAAAGATTAACTGCATTACCACAATTTTATGGTTATTATCTTGCAATTTGGTGCGCAATACCAGCCTTTATAATTTTTTCTTTATGGGCAATTTTTGAGCCTACAATTGTAAAGTTATTAGTCTTAAGCGATTATTCAAATCAAGGTTATCTTGATGATGAATTAAATTTAATATACGAAAAAACAAAATCATTGTCGCGAGGACAATTTACCGGAGAAATTACACCTTTTATTGAGGCTTCAGCAGAAAAATATTTAAGTCTTCGATCAATAGCTCAAAGTTCAAAAGCTGTTATAGTATTATCTATAATTATTGCTTCAGTTGCTTATGCGTATAAAAGAATTTCATCTAATTCTAGAACAAGAGAACCAGTTGAAAAATTTTTGAATGCAGTTTTATTTACAGCCTCTTTAGCTGCAATATTAACTACTATTGGAATAGTTTTCTCACTTATATTTCAAACTATAGATTTTTTTAAAGTAATTCCATTATTTGATTTTGTCTTTGGAACTCATTGGTATCCAGCAAAAGCTTTTGTAAGAGATTCTTCTGAGGCTTTAGATCCATCAATGTATTCAGATACTTTTGGAGCGGTCCCTATTTTTGCAGGTACTTTTTTTATTGCATTTATTGCTATGTGCGTTGCTATCCCAATTGGATTAATGAGTGGAATTTATTTAGCTGAATATGCATCTAGCAAAGTTAGACAATATGCAAAACCTTTAATTGAAATTTTAGCTGGTATACCAACAGTTGTTTATGGTTTTTTTGCTGCCCTAACAGTTGGGCCATTTTTGAAAGAATTAGGAACCTCAATGGGTCTTGAAGTTTCAGCTGAAAGTGCTTTAGCAGCAGGAGGGGTAATGGGTATTATGATCATACCATTTATTTCAAGTTTAAGTGACGATGTAATTACAAGTGTGCCTCAAAGTTTAAGAGATGGAAGTTACGCTATGGGAGCAACTAAATCAGAAACAATTAAGAGAGTTATTTTTCCCGCAGCTTTGCCCGGGATAGTTGGATCTATTTTACTTGGCGTTTCAAGAGCTATTGGAGAAACAATGATAGTTGTTATGGCCTCGGGTTTAGCTGCTAACTTAACTTTAAATCCATTAGAATCTACTTCAACAATTACAGCGCAAATTGTGGTAATTTTAATTGGAGACCAAGCTTTTGGCGACCCAAAAACGCAAGCCGCTTTTGCTTTAGGTATGTCATTATTTCTAGTAACGCTTTGTTTAAATATCGTGGCCTTAAGAGTAGTTAAAAAATATAGAGAGAAATATGAATAAAAGTAAAGAACAATTATTAAATAAAAGATACAAAGCTGAACAGAGATTTCGCTTATACGGTCTGAGTGCAATTTTTATGGCACTTTTATTTTTAACAATCTTTATTTTTAAAATTTTTTCAACTGGCTATTCTGCTTTTCAAAAAACGTGGCTCATTGTTCCAGTAACTTTTGATGCTGAATTAATGATGTTAGAACAAAATCCTTCTAATGAGGATTTACAGGATGCTGATTATTACGATATAGCATTAAAATCAATGGCTGACTTAGATCCAAATGCCAATGAAGATCAAGAAAATGAATTGAAGAGAATGGTGTCTTATTTTTTTGAAAAAGAAATTAAAAATGAACTTCTAAATAACCCTGGTTTAATAGGAAAAACAAAAGAAGTTTATCTAACCGCTTCAGATGATTTAGATCAAGTCTTTAAAGGAAATTATCCAAGAGATTTACCGGAAGATCAAAGAAGGGTAAGCGATTATCAGTTAAAAATTTTCGATCAACTTGTTGCAAAAGGCAAAGTTGAAAGTAAATTTAATATCAGTTTTTTTACATATGCTGACTCTAGAGAACCAGAACTTGCTGGTATAGCTAGTTCATTTATGGGCTCAATTTTTTCTATACTTGTATGCTTAATGATAGCTTTTCCTGTGGCGGTGCTTGCAGCAATTTATCTTGAAGAGTTTGCACCTAAAAATAGATTTACTGATTTTATTGAAGTAAATATAAATAACTTGGCTGCAGTACCATCTATTGTCTTTGGATTACTCGGATTAGGTGTTTTATTGGCTATATTTCACCTTCCTAGGTCTACCCCTTTAGTTGGAGGTATCACTTTATCATTGATGACTTTACCAACAATAATTATAGCTGCGAGGGCATCTTTAAAAGCGGTTCCTCCAAGTATAAGAGAGGCAGCACTTGCTATGGGCGCAAGTCGAATGCAAACCACAATGCATCATACCGTTCCTCTTTCAATGCCTGGGACTTTATCAGGTACAATAATTGGTTTAGCTCAAGCTTTAGGAGAAACTGCACCCCTAATTTTAATTGGAATGGTTGCTTTTGTTAACACGATACCTGGGTCACCAATGGATCCTGCAGCAAGTTTACCAGTTCAAATCTATATTTGGGCTGAAAGTGCTGAGAGAGGATTTGTTGAAAAAGTCTCGGCATGTATAATGGTTTTACTTGGTTTTTTAATAATAATGAATTTATTTGCCCAAATAATTAGACATAAGTTTGAAAAAAAATGGAGTTAAAATGATAAAGATTAAAGCAAAAAATGTAGATGTTTTTTATGGAAAAAAACAGGCCCTCTATAATATAGGTTTAGATATTGAAGAAAACCAAGTAACTGCATTAATTGGTCCATCTGGTTGTGGTAAATCAACTTTTCTTAGATGTCTTAATAGAATGAATGATGTAATTGATATCTGTAGTGTTAAAGGAGAAATTTTAATTAATGACTTTAATATAAATGATAAAAGTTGCGATGTAGTAAGACTTAGAGAAAAAATTGGTATGGTTTTTCAAAAACCTAATCCTTTCCCAAAAACTGTATATGAAAATATATCTTACGGCCCAACAATTCACGGTATGGCTCAATCAAAGCAAGAAATGGATGAAATTGTTGAAACTAGCTTAAAAAAGGCTGCACTATGGGAAGAGATAAAAGATAGGTTACATGAACCTGGAACTGGTTTATCTGGAGGACAACAACAAAGACTTTGTATTGCTAGAGCAATTTCCGTAAGACCAGAAGTTATATTAATGGATGAGCCTTGTTCAGCATTAGATCCAATAGCAACAGCACAAATTGAAGAATTGATTGATGAGTTAAAAAAGGAGCATACAATAATAATTGTAACTCATTCTATGGCTCAAGCTGCACGTGTCTCTCAAAATACAGGTTTTTTTCACCTAGGACATTTGATTGAACATGGATCAACTGATAAGATATTTAAGAATCCTGATAACACAAAAACACAGGATTATATAACCGGGAGGTTTGGATAATGGGTGAAGCGCCACATACAGTTAAATCTTACGAAGAAGAACTCAAAAATCTTAATGCGAATATAATTAAAATGGGAAGTGCGTGTGAGGATGCTTTAGGTAAAGCTATTCAAGCCATTACAACAAGAAATAGCGATATTGCAGAAACTGTAATTCAAGACGATGAAAAAATAGATAAATTTGAGACTTTAGTTGAACAGCAAGTTGTAAATTTAATTGCATTGAGACAACCTATGGCAATTGATTTAAGAGAGACTGTAACGGCTCTGAAAATGTCTTCGGATTTAGAGAGAATAGGTGATTTAGCAAAAAATATATCCAAGAGAACACTTTTGCTTAATGAAAATCTTCCAAAGAATTTGGTAGATGCATTAAATAGAGTATCTACTAGTGTTCAAAAACAATTAAAATCAACATTAGACGCTTATCTAGAAAGATCTGCGTCAATGGCAGTAAATGTTTGGGAAAGTGATGAGCAAATAGATGATCTAACAAATCTTTGTATGCAAGAAGTTATAAAATATCTTAAAGAAAATGAAAAAAATTTAGAGGATGGAACTCACTTGTTGTTTGTGACCAAAAACGTTGAGCGTATTGGTGATCATACTACAAATGTTGCAGAACAAATTTATTATTTAGTTAAAGGTGAATATTTAGAAGGTGAAAGACCTAAGGGCACAGAGCCAATTGTAACTGGAGAAAAATGATTTATGTCAGCTCATGTTTTTATAGCTGAAGATGAAGCATCAATTGTTAGTTTGTTAAAGTATAATCTTGAAAAAGAAGGTTATAAAGTTAGTCATTCAGAAAATGGAGAAGATGCTCTTAAACAAATAAAATTAAAACAGCCAGATTTAATATTAATGGATTGGATGTTACCTGAATTATCTGGTGTTGAAATTTGTAAAAATTTAAAAAAAAATAATAAGTTTAATGATATTCCTATCATTATGTTAACTGCAAAAGGGGAGGAAGAGGACAAATTAAAAGCATTTGATACTGGTGCAGATGATTATGTGACTAAACCTTTTAGTCAAAAAGAATTGAATGCTCGAATTAAATCTTTATTGAGAAGATCTAAACCTCAATCATCATCAGATATTGTAGAATTTACTGATTTAAAAATAGACCGGATTACAAAAAGAGTTTATAGAAAAGATAAAGAAATTACTTTAGGCCCAACTGAATTTAAACTTTTAGATTTTTTTATCAAAAATCCTAAAAGAGTTTATTCACGAGAACAGCTTTTAAACAATGTATGGGGAGAGAATATATACGTTGAGTCTAGAACAGTAGATGTCCATATTAGAAGATTAAGACAAGCTATAAATATTGAAAACGTAAAACCTTTAATTAGAACGGTTAGATCTGCAGGCTATTCTTTAGAGTCTTGAAGATCTTTGGGTCTTATAAATTTTTTTAACATTCCTTTTTTTTCTATTTCGTCCCAACCTTTAATATCAAACTTAATTTTAGCGAATGCCGCTGTAGGAAATTTATAATTCATTAATTTGAAATTATTGGTTTCATGATTTTTGGTTAGATACCTTACTAAATTTTTAACTGTGGGTTCATGATTTATTAATAAAATTGATTTGTAGTTACTCGATATTTTTTTAATTTTATTTATAATTGTAAATTCATCTGCTAAGTATAAACTCTTTGAATATTCTGTTGTTTTTGGCTCAGGAATTCCTTTTGACAAAATTTCAAAAGTACTTCGGGTTCTTTTAGCTGATGATATCAAAGCAAATTCAAATCTGTATTTTCTTTTAACAAAAAATTCACAAATTTTTTTTGCACTTTTTTTACCTCTTTTATTCAGCGGTCTCTCAAAATCATTAATATTCAAATCTTCCCAACTGGATTTTGCGTGTCTCATGACGTATAATTCAAACATAAATTCTAAATACATGACTGCTTTAAAAAAACAACAAAAAGAAGAACTTAAGAATAAATATATCAATAGAGAACTTTCGTGGTTAAAATTTAATGATAGAGTACTTTTTGAATCACAAAATATTGAAAATCCCTTATATGAAAGGGTAAAATTTTTATCAATTGCGGGTTCTAATCTTGATGAATTTTTTATGGTTCGTGTAGCTGGTCTATATAGTCAAATAAAACAAGAAGTTGACTCATTAAGTTCTGATGGCTTGACACCTGATGAACAAATGGATGAAGTAGTTCTTGAAACTAAGAAACTATTAAAAAAACAGAACAAAATTTTTATTCAACTGATTATGGAATTAAAAAAAAATAATATCAGTTTAGTAAAACCAGTTAATTTAAATACTAAGGATAAAAAAAAACTTCTAGAAATATTTATAGAAGAGATTTATCCTTTATTAACACCATCAGCTATTGATCCTGCCCACCCATTTCCGTTTATAATCAACCAGGGAAGAGCACTTGTAATGAAGCTAAGGAAGAAAAATAGAAAGAGGATTTTAAACTCGATAATTGTAATACCAAAAGCATTATCTAGATTTATTGAAATAGAGTCTTCCAAAAATCATAAGAAGTTTGTTGTTTTAGATGACGTAATAAGTTTTTTTGCTAATGAAATTTTTCCAGATCATGATTTAGAAAAGAAAATGATTTTTAGAGTAATAAGAGATAGCGATGTAGAGATTCAAGAGGAAGCAGAAGATTTAGTTAGATCTTTTGAATTGGCTTTAAAAAGACGTAGAACGGGTGATATTGTTCGTTTAGAGGTCCTTGAAAATAGTGATAATGAATTGATAAGATTTATTACAAATAAATTAGATATAAATCCTGACTATATTTACAATGTAGCTGGCCTTGTTGGAATTCAAGATATAGATCAAATATGTAAAGTAAAAAATCCAAAATTAAGATTCAAACATTTTATACCTAGAGAAGTTGAAAGATTAAAAGAATATAATGATAATTTTTTTGAAACTATCAAAAAGAAAGATTTAGTTGTGCATCACCCTTTTGAAACATTTGATGCTGTAATTGAATTTTTAAACCAAGCAGCAAATGATAAAAAAGTTATAGCTATTAAACAAACTTTATATAGAACAACTCTAGACTCACCTATCGTTAAAGCTTTAATAACAGCAGCAGAAAACGGAAAAACAGTTACCGCTTTAATTGAAATTAAAGCTAGATTTGATGAGGAGGCTAATATTCAACTATCAAGAAGTTTAGAAAAAGTAGGTGTTCAAATTGTTTATGGTTTTGCTAAATATAAAACTCATGCAAAATCATCATTAGTTTTAAGAAGAGAACAAGGAAAAATACAAACTTATTTTCATTTAGGAACTGGTAATTATCATCCTGTAAATGCTAAAATTTATACTGATCTATCTTTATTTAGTTGTGATAAGAAAATGGCATCAGATGTTGAAAAGTTTTTCAATTATGTAACAGGATACGCAAAACCAAAAAATTTAAATAAAATTTCTATTTCGCCAATAAATATGAGGCAAACCTTAAATGAAAATATTGATGCTGAAATTAAGAATTCTAAAAATGGTAAATTTGCAGCTATTTGGGCAAAAATGAATTCATTAGTAGATCCAGAAATTATTGATAAATTTTATGAAGCTTCGAATGCTGGTGTAAAAATTCATTTATTTGTAAGGGGTGTTTGTTGTTTAAGACCAGGAGTTAAAGATAGATCTGAAAACATAGTTGTAAAAAGTATAATAGGAAGATTTTTAGAGCATTCTAGAATTTATTGTTTTAGTAACGGTACAAAAAAAATGCCTAATAGAAATGCAAAAGTATATATTTCTTCAGCTGATTTAATGCCAAGAAATTTAAATAGAAGAGTAGAACTTCTAGTTCCAATTGAAAATGAAACTGTTCATGAACAGATTTTAGATCAAATAATGTTAGCAAATTATCTTGATACTAATCAGAGTTGGGAACTTAAAGCTGATGGTAATTATAAAAAAATTAAATATAGTAAGTACGATTCCTTTTCAGCTCATGAATATTTTATGAATAATCCGAGCTTATCTGGAAGAGGTAAAGCTAAACTAACTATGCAACCTAAAAAATTGCATCTAAAACTAATTAAAAGTGGAAGTAATTAATACAAAACAACAATCTGCATCAAAACATTTAAAATTAGCAATTATTGATATTGGTTCAAATTCTATAAGAATGTTGATTTATGATGATTTTAGCTCAACAAGAGTCCCGTCATTTAATGAAAAAGCAGTATGTGAACTTGGAAAAAATTTAGACAAATCAAGAAAGCTTCATAAATCTGGATCAGAATATGCATTAAAAGTTTTAAAAAGATTTTCAGAAATTTTGAATGTATCAAAAATTACAAATTTGAAAATAATTGCGACTGCTGTTTTGCGAGAGGCTACAGATGCAAAACAATTTATCAGCGAAGTAGAAACTCTTTTTAAAACAAAAATTAATATTCTGAGTGGTGAAGAAGAAGCAAATTGTTCTGCAGAAGGTGTAAAAATTGGTTTTGATAATGTTGATGGATTAGTAGCAGATCTTGGTGGTGGAAGTTTAGAATTAGCTAGAGTTGAAAATAATGTTGTTACGAACAAAACTTCTTTGCCAATTGGTGTTCTTAGATTAATAAATAATCCAATTGTTAAAAAAAGAAATTTACCTAAGTATGTAAAGAAATTATTAAGAGAGGAAAAATGGTTATCTAAAAAAAAATTTAATAATTTATATCTAGTGGGAGGAACATGGAGATCTTTATTTAAACTACATCTTTTCCAAAATAACCATCCTGTTCATATTATTCATCAATATTCTGTAAATAGATCTACATTGACAAAATTTATTGAAAAAATTTCAAACTTTAACAAATCAAAACTTAAAACTGTGGAATATATTTCAAAATCTAGAACACAATATTTACCGTATAGTTCTATTATTTTAAATGAGATAATGACTATAACAAATCCAAAAAAAATATTATGTTCAATAAGTGGTTTGAGGGAAGGTTCTTTATCAATTGATCATTTAAAAAATACAAAAGAGACAGAAATTTTTAATAAATCAATTGAATATATTGCATCAAAAAGGGGGGATTTAGGATCTACCTACCAAAAATATTTTAAATTTATACTACCTGTATTTGATGGTAATGAGCACTATAACAAAAAATTATTATATCTAGCTTGTGTTTTAAGTCATATGGATTGGGGTCTTGGTGCTTTTCAAAAAGCAGAACTAGTGTTTCAAGAAACCCTTAATACGCCTTTGCTAAGACTTACACATAAAGAAAGGATACAACTAGCTCTCTCTTGTTATTGGAGATACTGTAGTATTAAATACAATCCAAAATTTGAATATCTTACTTTTTTAAACAATAACGAAATATTTTCAAGTAAACAAGTTGGTGCTGCTTTGAGATTCTCACAATCTTTAACATCTATATCAACAATTTTTCTTGAGGAATTTAAATTGTATAAAAGAGGTAATTCAATTTTTCTAAAAATTCCATCTCAACATCAAGAAATTATTTCCAAACAGGTAACAAAAAGATTTAAGGCTCTTGCTAGAGAATTATTTTTAGAACCAAGAGTTATTCATTCAAATAATTCAAAATGAATTTATTAATTAAATTGTAATAACAGGTTAATATTTTTGTAACAAAAGTATCTTAAGATTTTATTACAAAATTATTCTTTAATTTATATTTATTCTTCCTCTAAAGATTTAATTTTGTTAACTTCCTTCTTTCTTCCTTGTCTAAGTCGATGGGGAAGAAAGACCCTTATACGAGTTATTAATTATTTAAAGATGCAGTGCTTTCACCAGCTTGTTTTTTTGCCATTTTTCGTGCTTTTTTTTCTGCAACCTTTTTTTCTAAATCGGCAATTTTAACATTAATATTAGATAGTTTTTTTTCTTTAGCAGTTATTTTGTTTTTCAATCTATCTATTGTTTTTAAAATCTTCAGTCTTTTCTTTTCACTTTTTTTCAATTTTTTTTTCATTACGACCCCCTCTAAAAATTTATTTTTAAATTATTTAAACATAAAATTTATAAATCTAAAAGTTATTTTAATACAACTTAAAGTTTAAAAATTTTTATGATTTCTGATTAAATATAAAAACATTGCTATATGAGAACTGTTATTAAACCTCTGTTTTAATATTAATTTAAATATATCATTTTGACTTAACAGATGAACTTTAATCCCTTTTTCTGGTTTTGAAATTTTAATCAAGTTTTTTGTATAATAACCAGTAATTTTAGTAGTTAATCTTCCAGGCTCAGTACAAAATGCTATTATTTTAATCAATTTTGATCTTGATTTGTATCCTGTTTCTTCTGTTAATTCTTTTTGAGCTGATCGCAAGGTTGTTTCATTTTTTTCTACTATACCGGAAGGAAACTCATAATTAATTTTATTAATCGGAACTCTTTTTTGAGAAACTACTATATATTTGTTTTTTATTTTTGCTATTACTAATGAAAGATTAGAAGTTTTAAAATAATGATAAAATTCTTTTTTCTTAAATTTTTTGTTAATTAAACTTATTTGATTGGTAAGCTTTATGTCTTTCAATTTTTCTCTAAAAATAACTTTTTAACAATAAATACAGCAATTAACATTCCTAAAAGCTCAGCCAAGATATAATAAGGAGTGTTTAGATAACTAATACCTGTAAAAGACTCTGTAAATGTTCTAGCAATTGCAACAGCTGGATTTGCAAAAGAAGTTGAAGAAGTAAACCAATAACCGGCGGTAATATAAAGGCCAACACTAGCAGCAACAGCAATTTTACCTGAACTCATTGAACCAAAAATTATCACTATAAGTCCTAATGTAGCTATTGTCTCTGAGGTTAAAATATAAATTCCATCTCTTGACTTAGTAGACAATTCATAAATTTCATTTTCAAAAAAGAAATTAGCTAAACCAACACCAATCAAGCAACCAACTAATTGAGCAATGATATAATAGGGTAACAGTTTCTTTTTTAATTTACCTGTTATTGTCATAGCTATACTTACAAATGGATTAAAATGAGCTCCTGATACATCAGCAAATACTGTAATAAGCACAAATAAACCTGCTCCTGTAGCTATTGTGTTAGCAATCAACATCACAGCAACGTCATTAGTTAAGTTTTCAGCCATTAAACCTGAGCCAACAATAATCATTACTAAAAAACAACTGCCTAACAGTTCAGCAAGAAAATAACGATTTTTATTTTTCATTTATAAGTTCCTTTATTCTTTTATGAATATTATTGTAAACTTTTTCTATTATTTCATCTTTTTTATTTAAGTCATTTGTTTCATTAAGTATTTTAACAGGATCCTCTATATCCCAATGAATTATCTTATCTTTATTTGGCCAAATAGGGCAGACTTCGCTATTGGCGTTATTACAAACTGTAATTACGTAATCCATTTTAAATTGACTATTTATAAATTCATTAAAATTTTTAGATTTATAATTTGAAAGATCATAATGTTTTGATAATAAATAATTCTTCACATCTTCGTTAATTTTTCCTGTTGGATTACTCCCAGCACTAAAACCTTTATACAAATCGTCATACTCATTATTTATAATACTTTCAGCAATAATACTTCTTGCTGAATTACCAGTGCATACGAACAATATATTCTTCATTTAAAAAATAACTTTATAAATACCAATTACGAATAGCGGTATTTGCAGTCCAAAGTTAGTTAAAATTGCCTTATCCTTACTTATAAATCCAGCTATAGTCCATCCAACAACTCCCAAACCATGAAAATATATATTTAATGGATATATATTTAAATTTGTTAGCAGTATTCCTACTAAAACTAAAAACGTACTAATCCATTTTAGGTATTTTTTTATAAACATAAAATTTCCTTTCATTATTATTATTTCAGTTATGTTAAGAATTTATTAAAATAAAGGATTATTTACACTTTTTACAAATACCAAAAAACTCAAGATTGTATTTGTTGTATTTCATACCTTCTTTGTCTTGAAAATTTGATAGGTATTTCGATAACTTTGAGCTACTAATTTCCTTTACATCTTCGCATGACTCACAAATAGAAAATGCTGTAGCATTTGTAATTGTACAAGCCGAATTTCTACAGGCAATAAATGCATTTCTACTTTCAATTTTATGGATTTTTCCTATTTCTACCAATTTATCTAATGCTCTATAAACCTGAGGAGGTGCTTTTAAACCTTTTTTTTGGACATTAAACAATATTGAATACGCTTTCATAGGTTGTGCAGATTTTTCAATAATATCTAAAACTATTTTTTGATTTTTTGATAAATATTCTTTTTTTTGAGCCATATTATATTTTACTAATTTCCATTTAATTGTTCAATTGAGTTTTCTTTTTTATTCTACTTAATGAAAGTATAAATAAAAACAATCCAGCTGTAATTATAGATGGTCCCGATGGTGTATTAAATTCTAAAGATGCAAACAGACCAATTAAAACAGATAACAAGCCTCCAATTACAGAAAATATCACCATTTGCATCGGATTATCCGAAATATTTCTTGCCATTGCAGCAGGAAGTATAAGCATTCCTGTTATTAATAATAAACCTACCATTTTAATGGATATCGCAATTATTGCCGCTAACAATATTGTAAATATTGCATTATATTTTTCAGGTTTCATTCCCTCCGCTTCAGCTAATTCAAAATTAACAGTAGATGCAAACAAAGGTTTCCAGATGATTTTTAATACAACAAGAATTGTAGCTCCACCAATCCATACAAGAATAATGTCGTTAGCATTAACTGCAAGTATATCCCCAAATAAAAGCCCCATTAAATCAAATCTAATTGTTGCTAAGAGACCAATAACTACTAAACCTATAGCTAAAGATGAATGCGCAAGTAATCCTAGTAAAGCATCTGAGGGTAAATTAGTAGTTTTTTGTAATTTTAATAAAATTAATGCAACTATAGATGATGTAACAAAAACCGACAAAGCCATATTAATTTCAGTTGTGTACGATAAAGTTATTCCCAATAAAGCAGAGTGAGCTAATGTATCCCCAAAAAATGATAATCTCCTCCAAACTACAAAGCATCCAAGAGGGCCAGTTACTATTGCCATTCCAATCCCAACCAATAAAGCTCTTATAAAAAAATCATCTAACATTATTTTTTCTTTTCTATTGATCCATCAATATTATGAATATGATCATGGGTGTGTTCATAAACAGATAATATTTTAGAAATATCTTTACCAAATATTTCTTGATATTTTTCATTGTTAGCTACATCAATCGGTGTACCAGAGCAGCAAACATGTCCATTCAAACATACAACGTGGTCTGTTTTAGACATAACCACATGAAGGTTATGTGAGATTAATAAAATTCCACAGTTTAATGTATCAGATATTTTTTTTATCAATTCGTATAATGCTATTTCACCATTAAAATCCACACCTTGCACAGGCTCATCAAGAACTAAAAGTTCTGGTTTTTTTGCAATAGCTCTAGCCATAAGTATTCTTTGAAACTCACCACCAGATAAACTTTTTAGATCTTTATTTATTAAATGAGGTGTACCTGTTATTTCTAATGCATCTTTTATCTCATCATTAGTTAGCGTATTTGTGAGATTCATAAAATCATTAACCCTAATAGGCAATGTCCAATCTATGTTTATTCTCTGAGGTACATAGGCTATTTTTTCTGTAAATTTTTGCACCTTACCTTCAATATCTTTGTATAGTCCTAGAGTTATTTTAGCTGTTGTAGTTTTTCCAGATCCATTCGGGCCAATGAGTGTAACAATCTGTCCTTTATTTATTTCAAATGTAACCCCTTTTACTAACCATTTGTCATTAGCAAACACCCCTACATTTTCTAATTTTACGAGAGAATTATTTATTTGTGTCATAAAAAAAACTTGTATTTATCTGTTATATTATTACATTGTTATAATATAACAATAACAGAAAAAGGTATTTATCATGAAAAATATAAGAAAAAATTTATTATTAACTCCATTTATTAGCATGCTTTTAGTCTTTGCGCCTGTTAAAGCAGATATTAATGTAGTTACATCTATTAAACCTCTTCATTCACTAACAAGCTATATAATGGAAGGAGTGGGTGAACCTGGTTTAATTATCGATGGAGTTACATCACCACATAATTTTCAAATAAAACCTTCACATGCAAAGATGCTTCAAAAGGCTGATTTAGTTATTTGGGTAGGTGAGGATCTAGAGAGTTTTTTACCAACTGCTTTGAAATCCATACCAAAAAATTCTGTTGTTTTTCCTTTATTAGAACAAAGTGGATTAAAAAAATTAAAATTTAGAGAAAAAAATATTTTTGAAGGTCATGATGATCATGGACACGATGAACATGGTAAAAAAGACGATGATCATGATGAACATGCAGAAAAAGAAGAAGGTCACGACGATAATGGACATGATGAACATGGCCACGCGCATGGAGAGTATGATCCACATATTTGGTTAGATCCTTTAAATGCAAAAGTTATTGTTAAAAAAATTACAAATCAGTTAGTTAAAATAGATGCTGATAATAGCTCCGCTTATAAAGCAAATTCTAAAAAGCTTTTAAAAGATTTAGATAATTTAACTAACACTATAAAAAAAGATCTAAATAAAAATGCAAGCTTTGTTGTCTTTCATGATGCTTACCAATATTTTGAAAAAAGATTTGGTCTATCTGTTATAGGCGCTTTAACAGTTAACCCAGACGTCATGCCAGGTGCCGAACAATTATCAGAAATTAGAGAAGTTATCGAAGAGAAAAAAGTAAAATGTATATTTTCAGAGCCTCAATTTAACCCAGCGATAATTAAATCTATTGCAAGTGACACAGGTGTTAAAACTGGCGTTCTTGATCCATTAGGCGCAACTATAAATAAAAGTAAAAATATGTATTTTAATTTAATTGAGGATATGTCTGACGCATTAAAGGGTTGTTCTTAATTAAATTTAATCAATTGTTATTTCTATAGGTGTATGATCTGAGGGTTTTTCTCTTCCTCTTGGGTATTTATTTATCTTAACATCTTTAATACTATCTATTAAAGAGCTTGAGACTAAAAAATGATCAATTCTCATACCATTATTTTTTTGCCATGCTCCACTCATATAATCCCAAAAAGTATAACCTTCTTTGTCAGGATAAATGTACCTATACGTGTCAAAGAAACCTAAATTAATAATTTCTCTAAATCTTTTTCTTATTTCTAATCTAAACAGAGCATCATTTTCATATGATTTTGGATTATGAACATCTTCAGCAGCAGGAATAATATTAAAATCTCCACCTATAATAATATTACTATTTTCTTTTAAATTTTTTTTTATTGTTTTTATAAAACTATCTAACCAATATAATTTATAATCATATTTTTCTGTATCTACTGGATTTCCATTTGGAGTATAGATATTTATTAAATTAATTTTTTTCTTTTTATGAGTTAATTCGCCTGAAATTATTCTCGATTGTTTCATTTTATCTTTGAAGATATTTTGTTTTATGTTGTTTAATTTACTTTTTGATATGAAGGCAACACCATTGTAACTTTTTTGTCCAAAAACATAACTTTCATACTTAAGGCTTTTAAATTCATCAAAAGGATAATTTTTTTCTTCAGTTTTTATTTCCTGCATCATTACAATGTCAGGAGAAGATTTTTTAAGATATTCTTTGATATTATTTATTCTAGCTCTTACAGAATTAACATTCCAAGAGCTTATTATCATTACAGAGAGAAAGAGACACCGCAACCACAAGAAGACTTGCTTTGTGGATTGCTAATTTTAAATTGTTCACCAATTAATTCTTTAACAAAGTCAACCTCTGATCCTTTTAATAAATCAGCTGAAGTTTTATCAATTAGAATATTGTTATATTGAATATCATCATCCTCTTTTTCAGTATCAACTGAAAAATTGTATTGAAAACCAGAACATCCACCACCCTTGATAGCGATTCTAAAAAAAGATCCTTTTTCCTTTTTAGATAACAAATGGTTTATTTGTTTTATTGCATTATCAGTAAATTTAATTTCTTTAATCATCTCGTAAGGCTGTTAATAGTAATATAATTATAATTTACCTTTTTTAAAGTATGAATAATTTCAAAAAACTTGGACAATTTAAGTCAACTGGAAGATTTTTTAATGAGAAAAATAGCTCATACAGAACGCCATTTCAAAGAGATAGAGATAGAATAATTCACTCTGCCTCTTTTAGAAGACTTAAACATAAGACACAGGTTTTTGTTAATACAGAAGGTGATCACTTTAGAACTAGAATCACACACTCAATTGAAGTTTCACAGATAGCAAGATCAATTGCAAAGTATTTGAAATTAAATGATGATCTTGCGGAAACACTAAGTCTTGCCCATGATCTTGGTCATACACCATTTGGTCACGCTGGAGAAAATAGCCTAAAAGAATGCATGATTAATCACGGAGGTTTTGATCATAACTTACAAACTTTAAGAATAGTAATGTTTCTTGAGAATAAATATTTAAAATTTAAAGGTCTTAATTTAACATTTGAAACTTTAGACGGTTTATTAAAACATAATGGACCTATATTAAATGTTAGTAGAGTAAATAATATAATAGGTATTAAAAATTTAAAAAATAAATTTAATTTTAAACAATATTCCTCTTTAGAGTCACAAATTTCAAATATCTCTGACGATATAGCTTATAATAATCATGATATTCAAGACGGATTAAATGCAAATCTATTTAAACTTGAGGAAATTTTAGAGATAAATTTTTTTAAAGAAATTTTTAAAAGATATAAAAATGTTAAAAAAAATAAAATTTTGATTTATCAAATAATAAGAGATTCAATAGATTTAATGGTAAAAGATATTATTTCTAACAGTAAAAAGAATCTAAAGAAACATAAAATTAAAAATTTAAGAGATATTAAAAAAAATAATTCTAAAATAATAAATTTTTCCGAAAATTTTCAACAAATCGATAGTGAAATTAAAAAATTTTTAAGAAGAAAAATGTATAATAACAAAAAAGTATTATCTAAAAATACTAAAGGCCAAAAAATTATAAAATATTTATTTGCTTATATCTGTAAAAATCCAAAAAAGTTTATTAAAAACCAAAAAATAAATAAGGATAAGTTTAGATCTGTTTCTGATTTTATTTCAGGAATGACAGACAGATATGCTATAAACCTTTACAATAATTTAAAATGAACATTTTTGACATTTATCTTAACAAAATTAAAAATATAGTTACTGACAATTCTACTAATTTAAAAATTCCTCAAAATCTATCAGGTATTAACGTAGATACAGCTCCTACAAAATTCAAAGCTGATATATCAACAAATGTATGCATGGTTCTTTCCTCATTAAATAAATTACCACCAACTGAGATTTACAAACAACTTAATTTAGATGATCTAAAAAACGATAAAGATATAGAAAATATCGAGTTTGTTAAACCAGGTTTTGTTAATATAAAATTTGTTAAAAAATTCTGGAATACTTTTTTAACAAAAATGCTCAATGATCAAAAATATGGAGCAAGTCTTAAAAATGGTAAAAAAAATTATTTACTGGAATTTGTTTCTGCTAATCCAACAGGCCCCTTACATGTAGGCCATTGTCGTGGCGCTATATATGGAGATGCTTTGTGCAATCTTTTAAAATTTTGTGATCATAAAGTTACAAAAGAATATTATGTTAACGATCACGGTAATCAGATCAAAAACTTTTCTTTATCTGTATACTTTAGAATTAAGGAAAAACTATATAATGAAGAATACCCTAAGGATGAAAATTTATATCCAGGAGATTATATAATTGAAATAGCAGAACAAATTATTAGTAAAAATTCTATTAAGAATTATGAAAATTATGAAAAAATTTCAGATGAACTCTCTAAATTGAGTGTTGTTGCTTCTTTAGAAATAATAAAAAAAAATCTAAATTCTTTAGGTGTTGTTCACGATAATTTTGTAAGTGAAAATAATATTATTAATTCAAAAGAAGTTGATGAAGCTATAGATAATTTAAAAAAAAATAATTTAGTATTTAAAGGCAAGATAGAGGCCCCTGAAGGTGAAGATAAGTCTAAATGGGTTGAAAGAGAGCAGCTACTATTTAAATCTACAAATTATGGTGACGATAAAGATAGAGCTTTAACAAAAAGTGATAATTCTTGGACATATTTTGCTGGCGACATTGCTTATCACAACAACAAATTAAAAAGAAATTTTGATGAATACATAAATATTCTTGGTGCAGACCATGCCGGTTATATTAAAAGAATTAATTCTGTTGTAGATGCTCTCTCTAATAAAAAGAAAAATCTAATTTGTAAAGTTACTCAGCTTGTAAAATTGATTAAAGATGGCAAACCCTTCAAAATGTCAAAAAGAAAAGGTGATTATATAATTGTTGATGATTTAGTTAACGAGGTAGGTAAGGATGCAACTCGTTTTATAATGTTGAGTAGAAGTAATGATGTCCAATTAGAGTTTGATTTTGAAAAAGTTAAAGAGAAATCAAAAGATAACCCCCTCTATTATGTTCAATATTGCTATGCAAGGATCTGTTCTGTTTTTAAAAATGCTGATGAAAAAATAGAAAATGACCTAACTGAAGTTGAAAAAAATTATGAATTTAACGATGAGGAAATAAAAATAATAAATAAAATTTCTGAATGGCCTAAATGTGTAGAGGTATCCTCACAAAAACTAGAGCCACACAGAATACCTATCTATTTATATCAACTGTCAGCTTTATTTCATTCATATTGGAATATGGGAAAAGATAATGAGTCTATGAGGTTTTTAGATAAAAGTAAAAAATTAAATAAAAACAAAGCGGTTCTATTAAATAGTGTTTTGAAAACTATTGGCACTGGAATGAAAATATTAGATGTAGAGACGCCGGAAACCATGTAATGATTAAAGAAATTAAATATATTTTTTTTGTATTTATAATTTCTTTATTTATTTTTTTTACTGTTAAATACTACATATCTGATGAGTTTGAAAAAAAGTATTATAAATCAATTAACAATCTAGACTCTAAATTAGATTTAAAAAAAAATAGTTTAATAAAGTTAGATAGTGATACCGATAATATTATTGAATATATTGATGAAAAAGAAAATAAGGAAAAAAAATTATCATTTTGGGACCTGATCAAAAATGAAGATTAGTCAAAAGAGGGCATTTATATCTGGTTTGAAATCTACAAACTTGTCAAATAAAGAAATTTTATTTCTTAAAAAATATAAACCATGGGGAATAATATTATTTGAGAGAAATATTAAAAGTTTAGATCAGACCAAAAAGCTGGTCCAATCAATTAAAAAGATATTTAAAGATCAAAACTATCCCATTCTTATTGATGAAGAAGGTGGAAGAGTTAATAGGCTAAAAAAAATAATAGACACTAAATTACATTCTTCAAAATTTTTTGGTGATATGTATAAAAAAAATAAAAAAAAATCACTTCTTTATTATAAAATTTATATTGATCAAATAAGCTATTTATTGAACAACTTAGGTATAAATATTAATACTGTGCCTGTTCTGGATATAGCACGAGAAAAAACTTCTAAAGTAATAGGCGACAGATCATTTTCGAAAAATAAAAAAATAGTTAATATTTTTGGTAATTTTACGATTGATCAATTTCATAAGAATAATATAGCAACTGTAATTAAACATATACCAGGTCATGGCCTAGGCAAAGTTGACTCACACTATAAACTACCAATTGTAAACAATAGTAATCAATATTTACTAAAAAACGATTTTTTGACGTTTAAAAATAAAAACTCTCTTTTTGCTATGACTGGTCATTTACTTTTTAAAAAAATTGATAATCTAAATTCTGTAACTCATTCAAAAAAAATAATTAAATTAATAAGAAATAAAATAAATTTTAAAAATTTAATAATGTCAGACGATATATCAATGAAAGCTCTACCATATGGTATTAAAAATAATGTTATTAAAGCATTTACCGCAGGTTGTGATTTAGTTTTACATTGTAATGCTAATTTAAAAGAAATGCATATAGTTGCAGAAAATTCACCAAAATTAAGTAAATTTATAATAAAAATTACAAATAAATATTATAAGCTAGTGTCCAATGGAGAATCAAGATTCAACTAATAGTTTTCAGGTAAATCTAGATCAATTTAATGGTCCTTTAGATTTACTTTTAGATTTAGCAAAATCTCAAAAAGTTAATTTAGAAAACATATCAATTACTTTATTGGCTGATCAATTTTTAGAATATATTAATAAGGTTAAAGATATTAATTTAGATATTGCATCAGAATATTTAGTTATGGCAACTTGGCTTGCGTATTTAAAATCAAAATTACTACTTCCAATAACTGATGAAGAAGAGTTTAAAGTTCATGAAGTTGCAGAAAGATTAAAATTACAATTAAAAAAATTAGAATTAATAAGATTACTGTCTGATCAAATGCTTAAGAGAAAAAGATTAGGAAAAGATATCTTTGTAAGAGGTATTAAAGGTAGAATTCGTTCTATTTATAGTTCTACATATAAATTATCTTTATACGAACTTCTAAAAACTTATTCTGCAATTGTCATGCAAAAGGACTTTCAAAGAATGAATATTCCAAAATTACCAGTTTGTACAACAGAAGAAGGTATAAAATTAATTAAAAGCATTATAAAAAAACTAGAAGATTGGAAAAACCTTGAGGACATTATTCCGAAAGCCTTTAAAAAATCAAATTTAAAAAAAACTGGACGTGCTAGTGTTTTTGCTGGTTCATTAGAATTAGTAAAAGAGGGGACTGTCATTTTAAAACAAGACAAATTATTTGATGAGATTTATATTAAACAAAAATGAAGAACGAAAAGAAAAAAAATAACGTAATTTCATTTCCAGGCCAATTATCTACTGGAGAGAGGGAAGTTGAAGCTATTTTATTTGCTGCGGCAGAACCTTTAGAAATAGAAACCATAGAAGATAGAATTTCAAAAAAAATTGATGTTAAGAAAATTTTAAAAAAATTAGAGGATATTTATAAAAATAGGGGAATTAATTTAGTTTGTATCTCAAATAAATGGTCATTTAGAACTGCATCAAATTTGTCTTCTTTAATGTCCAAACAAAAAACAGTTGAGAAAAAACTTTCCAAAGCTGCTATTGAGACACTATCTATTATTGTATATCACCAACCGGTAACTAGAGCTGAAATAGAAGAAATTAGAGGTGTTGCTTTTGGTACAAATACTCTTGATATTCTAATGGAGCTGAATTGGGTAAAACCAATGGGCAGAAAAGAAATTCCTGGCAAACCAATACAGTATGGAACTACAGAGGATTTTTTGAGCCACTTTAATTTGCAAAAATTGTCTGATTTACCAACCGTTGATGAACTAGGATCAGCAGGATTGATTGACAGCTCAACTATTGACTCATCTATATTTGGAACTGGAAAATTTTATAAAGAGAAACAAGATGAGAAAAAAGAAAATATTTATTCTAATATTGATGAAATGCTCAATAGCACCTTAAATGATGACGCTAAAGAGTAAAATTCTACTTTAAAATCAGCTACAAAGAGGTTATATATATTTTATGAGTATAGGTTTTTGGCAAATTGCAATTGTAGTTATCTTAGTAGTTCTTCTTTTTGGAAGAGGAAAAATTTCAAGCTTAATGGGAGATGTTGCAAAAGGCATTAAGAGTTTTAAAAAAGGAATGGCTACTGATCCTGGTGATGAAAAACCAAAAAATATTTCAGAAAATACTGAAGACAACAACAATCAAGATTCTCCAAATAAAGAATAAAAATGCCACAAATTGGCTGGCTAGAACTTATTATAATAATCGGTCTTTCAATTGTAATAATTGGGCCTAAAGATTTTCCTGTCGTTTTGAAAAAAATTGGATCTTGGTTTGGTTCTGTAAAAAGATACGTAAATAACTTGCAAAACGAAATGACAAATTTGGAGGAAAACAGTATTGAGATTAATAATCAAACCTTTGACATAAATAATCCGAGTGAAAATGAAGAAAAAAAAGTAGATAAAAATGAAGGAAAATAAAGAAGAGGGATTCATAAGTCATTTAACTGAATTAAGAAAAAGATTAATTCACTCCTTTATATTTTTAACTATTTTATTTGTTGTATGTTACATTTTTTCTGAAGAGATTTATGGTTTTTTAGTTTCGCCTTATGCAGAAGCTGTTAAAGATAGTCAAATAGAGAGAAGATTAATATTTACTGCGTTACAAGAAACTTTTTTAACTTATATCAAGGTTGCTTTTTTCGCAGCATTCTTTTTAACTTGTCCATATATTTTAATTCAAATATGGAAATTCATTGCACCGGGTCTGTATGAGCATGAAAAATCTGCTTTAATGCCTTATCTGGTTCTTACACCAATTCTTTTTTTATTAGGCGGAATGCTTGTTTATTATTTAATAATGCCACTTGCTATTAAATTTTTTCTTTCTTTTGAAAGCACTGGTTTAACTACAGCTCTACCAATACAGCTTGAAGCAAAAGTCAATGAATACTTATCATTAGTTATGAAGTTAATATTTGCATTTGGTATAAGCTTTCAGCTTCCAGTTATTCTATCTTTATTAGCAAGAATTGGATTTATTGATTCGATTTTTTTAAGAGAGAGACGTAAATATGTTGTGATTATTATTTTTGCCGTTGCAGCTGTACTGACTCCGCCAGATCCTGTCACTCAAATTGGATTAGCGGTTCCATTGTTATTATTGTATGAATTATCAATAATATCTGTAAAAGTTATAGAAAAAAAGGCAGAAAAAAAAGATGCATGATATTAAATATATTAGAAATAATTTTTCTGAATTTAAAAAACAAATAAATAATAGGAATACAGAAGTTAATCTTGATAAAATTTTAGAATTAGACGCTAAAAACAGATCTTTGATACAAGAAAAAGAAAAACTTGAATCAGAAAAAAAAACCCTTTCAAAACAAAATGACAAAAGTTTATTTGCAAAATCGAAGGATTTATCTAAAAAAATAGATAAAATTAGCGAAGATCAATTAAATGAAAGTAAAAAGCTAAATCAAATTTTATCTCAAATTCCCAATATAGCTCTTGAAGATGTGCCTGTTGGCAAAGATGAAAAATCTAATAAAGAAATAAAGAAAAGTGGCAACATTCCTAATTTTAAATTTAAACCTAAATCACATTACGAATTAGGTGAAAATTTAAATATGCTTGATTTTGAACTAGCAACCAAGACAACTGGATCAAGATTTGTATTTGTTAAAGATAAATTAGCTCAATTGGAAAGAGCAATATCAAATTTTATGATTGATACACATATAAATGAAAATGGTTATAAAGAAATTTCTCCTCCATTATTTGCAAGTGAAAATAGTATGTTTGGAACAGGACAAATGCCAAAATTTGAGGATGATCAATTTGAAATAAAACTTGATAATAAATCTGGAAGAAAATTTCTAATACCAACTGCTGAAGTAATATTAACTAATATGGTTAATGATACTATACTAAATCATTCTGATTTACCTTTAAGATTTGTTGCATCAACACCATGTTTTAGAAAAGAAGCTGGGAGTTACGGAAAAGATACCAAAGGCATGATAAGGCAGCATCAATTTTATAAAGTTGAGTTAGTTAGTATTGTTGACCCAGTGAATTGCAAAGATGAACTTGAGAGGATGACTAGTTCAGCTTGTAAAATATTAGATAAACTTAAATTACCTTACAGAGTAATAACACTTTGCACAGGAGATATGGGTTTTAGTGCCCAAAAAACTTACGATATAGAAGTATGGTTGCCATCAGAAAATATTTATAGAGAAATATCTAGCTGCTCTACATGTGGAACTTTTCAGGCTAGAAGAATGAAAGCTAGATTTAAAAAATCTAATAATGAAAAAGAATTCTTAGGCACTCTAAATGGTAGCGGTCTTGCAGTAGGGAGATCTTTGATTGCAATATTAGAAAACTATCAGCAAGAGGATGGGTCTATTCTAATTCCTGATATTCTAAGACCATATATGAACAATTTGGAAGTTATTTCTAAGATTTAGAGTTGTTAAAATAATATTAATGGTATAATAGGTACTTTAACAAAATTTAATTTATGTCAGAGTCTGGAATAGCACAACTAATACCTTTAATACTAATTTTTATTATTTTTTATTTCTTTTTAATTAGGCCACAGCAAAAAAAAGTAAAAGAACATAAAGTCATGGTCGAAGGTTTAAAACGTGGCGATAAAGTAATCACTTCAGGTGGTATAGTTGGTACAGTAGAAAGAATTATAGAAAACGATAGAGCAGAAATACTTATAGCAGACAATGTAAAAGTTGAAGTGATCAAATCTACAGGCGTACAAGCCTTGATTAGTGGAACAGAACCAAAAAAATAGTCAATTTAAGTGTTATATTTTTCGAGATTAAAAATAATTTCAATAATAGTTTTTTGTCTTTCTTTAATATTTTTTAGTATTTCTAACTTTATTAATAACGAGGATTTCTTTTTGAAAAAAAAAGTAAACCTGGGTCTTGATTTACAAGGTGGATCATATTTGCTTTTGGAAGTAGATAAAAACCCAGTAATTAATCAAACTCTTCAATCAAAACTTACACAAGTACGTAATTATTTCAAAAAAAAAGAAATTAAAACTTTTGATTATAAATTAGGAAAACAAAAAGTTTTATTTAAGTCAGACACAAATGATCAAGAAAAAATATTAGA
Organism: uncultured Pelagibacteraceae bacterium; assembly: GCA_902611815.1. GTDB lineage: Bacteria > Pseudomonadota > Alphaproteobacteria > Pelagibacterales > Pelagibacteraceae > Pelagibacter. The sequence goes on along the minus strand of CACMAZ010000004.1, from coordinate 20,886 downwards.
ATTATTTAAAAATGATAACGAATTAAATCCTTATTTTGATGTTTATAAATCTTATCAATACAATGTTGAATTAATTGATAATATATTTGAATTAACTCTTACAAAATACGGTATTATTGAAATTGAGCAATCTTTGTTAGACCAAGCAATAGAGATTGTTAGAAAAAGAGTGGACGAGGTTGGTACTAACGAACCTAGTATTACAAAAAGTGGTTCAAATAGAATTGCTGTAGAGTTACCCGGTTTAGATAATCCCGATAGAATAAAATCATTATTAGGAAGGACTGCAAATTTAACATTTAGATTTGTAACTCAAAATACAGATGCCTCTTTTGGTTCAGAAAAATTAAAAGATCTTGATACAGGTGAAGAACTGAATGTTAGTAAAAGAATTATTATTAGTGGTGACAATTTAATAGATGCCAAACCTCAGATGGACAATATTAATAATGAAACGGTTGTAAGTTTTACTTTAGATAGGTTAGGTGCAAGAAAATTTGGAAGAGCTACAAAAAACGGAATTGGTAAACAATTAGCAATAGTATTAGATAATCAGATTATTAGCGCACCTGTAATTAGAGATGTAATTGCAAGCGGATCAGGTCAAATTTCAGGCGGATTTACATTCCAGTCAGCAACTGACCTTGCATTATTACTTAGATCAGGTGCTTTGCCAGCGCCTTTAGATATAATTGAAGAGCGAACTGTTGGACCAGATTTAGGAGAGGACTCTATTAAAGCTGGAGTTTTATCTCTGATAATTGGATTTATTTTAGTGATTTTATATATGTTTTATAAGTATAGGTTATTTGGCTTAATTTCAAATTTTGCTCTAATAGTAAATTTATTCATGTTACTTGGTTTCTTAACCTTATTTGAAGCTACATTAACATTACCTGGTATCGCTGGCATTATTCTTACAGTTGGTATGGCTGTTGATGCTAACGTTTTGATTTTTGAGAGAATTAAGGAAGAATTAAAAAAAGAAAAAAATAAAGTAATTGCATTTGATAACGGATACACATTATCAAGAACTGCTATCCTAGATGCAAATATAACAACAATAATTGCAGCATTAATTTTATTTGTTTTTGGCTCTGGTCCTGTAAAGGGCTTTTCAGTAACACTATCAATTGGAATTTTAACAACATTATTCTCCGTTTATTACATTGCGCGATTACTTACATCTCTTTATGTGATTAAAAATAAAAATAATGAGGTGACTATCAAATGACCGGAAAATACTTGTTTAACAAATATTATAATCTATCAAATATAATTTCATTAATATTATTCATAATGTCTATTTTCTTTCTGATATTTAAGGGATTGAATTATGGTGTAGATTTTAAAGGTGGAACTTTAATTGAATTAAGATCTGATAATACTAATTATAAAACTGAAGATATTAGAGGTGCGTTCAATAAACTTAATTTAGATGATCTTTCTGTAAAAAGATTTGGTGCTGAAGGTGATTATGTAATTAAATTTAAAAGATCAGATCTTAATGAACCTGATTTTATTAAGAATTTAAAAAATGATTTAGATAATTATCTTGAGGATTATAGTTTTAGACGTGTTGAAAATGTTGGACCAAAAGTAAGTGCAGAATTATTGCAAGATGGTGTAACGGCGATAGCAATAGCATTGGCTGCTATGTTGATTTATATTTGGTTCAGGTTTGAATGGCAATTTAGCATTGGTGCAATAATAGCAATATTCCATGATGTTATAATAACACTTGGTATATTTTCTCTTTTAAGTTTAGAGATAAATTTATCAATTGTGGCTGCAGTATTAACAATTGTTGGTTATTCAATGAACGATACTGTTGTAATTTTTGATAGAGTAAGAGAAAATTTAAAAAAATATGCAGATATAAAAATTTTTGATTTAACAAACTTATCTATTAACGAAACATTATCTAGAACCTTAATAACATCAGTCACTACACTTTTAGCACTCTTATCTATTTTCTTTTTTGGAGGAGAAATCCTCAAAGGTTTTTCTTTTGCGATGATCCTTGGCGTTATACTTGGAACTTACTCATCTATATTCATTGCAAATCCAGTGCTTGTTTACTTTAAGGTATCTCAAAAAACTTTGATTAAAGAGGAAGATTAATAAAGGTTTTGCGCTACAACCATACTTAAAAGCATTGGTAATGAAAGCAAAGTATTTGTTCTAGAGAATAACATTGCAACTCTAGCTGATTTTGCTTTAGCGTCTGCATCTACTTCAACAATTCCTAATGCTTTTTTTTGATTTGGCCATATAACGAACCAAACATTGAATGCCATTATTATACCCAGCCACATTCCAATACCTATAGCAGTGCTTTTTCCACCGCCTGACATAATCCCTAATGTCATTGCATCATGTATATAGCCGTTTATATAACCTAATATTAACCCTGAAATGATTGTTGCAAGAGCCGCCCATCTAAACCAAAATAGTGCCGCTGGAGCAATTACTTTACTAATTGCAGGTTTATGCTCATCTGGAATTTTTGCCATATTTGGTATTTGAACAAAGTTAAAATACCATAACAAACCTATCCACATTATTCCGACTAAAACGTGTATATATCTAAATAACCAACTCCAGAATAAAGTATCAAAATCAAAACCACCATTTTGAAAAAATAAAATCAAAAATAAAACAACAGATAGAATAAGCGACAGATGAACAGTTCTAGATAATGAGCTTAAAATATTTCCCATAACTAAATATAACAAAAATTAATTATTTATGCAATTTTTTTAAATTTACCATTAAGTAAATTTTTTAAAAATTTACCAGTATAGCTTTTAGAAACATTGCAAATACTCTCTGGATTTCCCTCTGCGATAATTTCTCCACCTTTTACACCACCATCAGGGCCCATATCTATAATGTGATCAGCAGTTTTTATCACATCTAAATTATGTTCTATAACTATAACTGTATTACCTGTAGCAACAAATGTATGCAAAATTTCTAAAAGTTTTTTAATGTCATGTTGATGTAATCCTGTAGTAGGCTCATCAAGAATATATATTGTTCTACCTGTTGATCTTTTAGACAATTCTTTAGCTAGTTTAATTCGTTGTGCTTCTCCACCAGATAAAGTGGTTGCCTGTTGACCAATTTTTATATAACCAAGTCCTACCTTTTTAAGTGTCAGTAATTTTGATCTAATATTTGATATATTTTCAAAAAAATCACAACCTTCGTCAACAGTCATGTTTAATACATCGGCTATACTTTTATTTTTAAATTTAATTTCTAAAGTTTCCCTATTGTATCTACTTCCTTTACATTCATCACATGTTACATATACGTCAGGAAGAAAATGCATTTCATAAGTTATAACACCATCTCCTTCACAAGCTTCACATCGACCACCTTTAACGTTAAATGAAAATCTACCTGGTTTATATCCTCTACTTTTAGACTCTGGTAAATTAGTAAACCAATCTCTTATCGGTCCGAAAGCAGCTGTATAAGTAGCAGGGTTAGATCTTGGGGTTCTACCTATTGGTGATTGATCAATATCAATTACTTTATCTATAAGTTCAATTCCTTTAAATCCTTTAAATGGCATAGGAATTTTTCTTGATTTGTTATTATTCAAACTCATATTCAAAGCATTAAATAAAGTTTGTAAAATTAAAGTAGATTTACCGCTACCTGATACACCAGTGATACAAGTAAAAGTCCCAAAAGGAATTTTTAGATCAACGTTTTTTAGATTATTACCTGAAGCACCAAGAATTTGTAAAAATCTTCCATTCTTACTTAATCTTCTTTTCTTTGGTATTGGTATATAAAATTTATTACATAAGTATTTACCAGTTATACTTTTTTCATTTTTCTTTATCTCATCTAATCCACCATGAGCTATAACTTCTCCACCTTTACTTCCAGCCTCTGGGCCTAAGTCAATGATGTAATCTGAATTTTCAATTGTCTCAGTATCATGCTCTACTACAATTACAGTGTTACCTAAATCTCTTAATCTTTTTAAAGCATTAATTAATTTTACATTGTCTTTCTGATGAAGTCCTATAGATGGTTCATCAAGCACATAAAGAACACCGGTTAAGCCAGAACCAATTTGCGAAGCCAACCTTATCCTTTGCGACTCTCCACCAGATAAAGTGCCTGACTCTCTTGATAAAGTTAAATAATCCAATCCAACATTTAATAAAAAATTGAGTCTTTCATTTATTTCTTTTAGAATGTGTTCTGCAATTTTTATTTGTCTTGCATCTAATTTTTCATTTAAAGACTTGAACCATTTTTCAGCATCTATAATAGATTTTTCAGATATTTCACTTATGTGTTGATTGTCTATTTTTACACATAATGCCTCTTCTTTTAATCTATACCCGTTACAAGCCTCACATTTAGTATCTGATTGATATTGTGATATTTCCTCTCTTTTCCAATCACTATCAGTCTCTAGATATCTTCTTTCAAGATTATTTACTACACCTTCAAAAGTTTTTTTATGTGAATATTTTTCATATCCATCATCATAAGAAAATTTAATTTCCTCTTCATCTGAACCATATAAAATTATATCCTTTATTTTTTTTGGTAATTTTGACCATTTTTCATCTAAAGAAAAATTATAGTGTTTTGCTAACGACGATAATGTTTGAGCATAATATAGTGAGCTTGATTTAGACCATGGCTCAATCGCACCTTCAGCAATTGTCTTTTTCTCATTTGGAACAACAAGATTAGGATCCACATTTAATTTTATACCGATACCATCGCATTCAACACATGCTCCATATGGACTATTAAATGAAAATAATCTTGGCTCAATTTCTTCTATAGTAAAACCGCTTTCAGGACATGCAAATTTAGAAGAAAATATTATTTTTTCTTTTTTTCTAAATTTAGCTGGTAACGTTTCGTTTTCGTATTCTACATATAATAATCCATTAGATAAATTAAGTGAGGTTTCGATACTTTCAGCTAAACGATTACCTAAATCAGAATTTAGTATTATTCTATCAACCAATATTTCTATTTCATGCTTTATTTTTTTATTTAATTCTGGAATGTTGTCTATTTCATAAATTTTGCCATCAATCTTAATTTTTCGAAAACCTCTTTTTTTATAAGATAAAATTTCTTTTTTATATTCACCCTTACGACCTCTCACAATCGGTGAAAAAAGATAAATAGTACTTTTTTTTGGTAATGTTTTAATTTTATCTACAATTTGAGTTACTGTTTGTGATTTAATTTCTTTACCAGTAAATGGTGAATAGGGGACACCAACTCTTGCAAATAATACTCTCATATAATCATAAATTTCAGTAACAGTCGCTACTGTTGATCTAGGATTTTTTGATGTATTTTTTTGTTCAATAGATATTGCAGGGCTTAAACCTTCTATTAAATCAACCTTTGGCTTTTTCATTTTATCTAAAAACTGTCTCGCGTAAGCAGATAAGCTTTCAACATATCTTCTTTGTCCCTCAGCATAGATAGTATCAAAAGCAAGAGATGATTTTCCTGATCCCGATAGACCGGTAATTACTACAAACTTATCTTTTGGAATATCTAAAGAAATATTCCTCAAATTATGTTCTTTTGCCCCTTTAATAACTATCTTTTTAATCATCTTTTTTGTTGCTTTACTTCAATATTATTAATAATCAAACCTTTTCTATGATATAATAAAATCATTAAAATATTATGGCTGGAAGTTTAAATAAAGTACTATTAATTGGACGATTAGGCGCAGATCCTGAAATTAAACAAATGGTTAATGGTAAAAGCGTTGCTAGACTTAGTTTAGCCACCAGCCAAAGCTGGAAAGATAAAAATACTGGAGAAAAAAAAGAAAAAACGGAGTGGCACCGTGTGGTTGTATTTAATGAGGGTCTAGTTAATGTAGTCCAACAATACTTAAAAAAAGGTGCACAGATTTATGTTGAAGGTCAATTGACTACTAGAAAATGGAAAGACGAACAATCAGGTCAAGATAAATATTCCACTGAGATAGTTATTCAAGGATACAACTCATCATTAACAATGTTAGGAGGTGGTGGTGGCGCTTCCAATTTAACTTCATCAAATAATAATCAAGATGTATCGCAAGTAGCTGACAATAATCTTGATGACGATATACCTTTTTAAATTTTATGGACAAAAGTGAAATAGATCAAAAATCTAAAATTAAACCTATAGCTATGTACGACGAGATGAGCTCGTCATATTTATCTTACGCGATGAGCGTAATTGTTAGCAGAGCATTACCTGACATTAGAGATGGATTAAAACCTGTTCACAGAAGAATAATTTATGCGATGTACAAAGGTGGTTTTGATTGGTCAAAGCAATTTAGAAAATCTGCAAGAATTGTCGGTGATGTAATTGGTAAATATCACCCTCATGGAGATCAAGCAGTTTATGATGCCTTAGTTAGGATGGTGCAAGATTTTTCAATGAGCACACCTCTTATAGATGGTCAAGGAAATTTTGGCTCTGTAGATGGAGATCCTCCTGCTGCAATGAGATATACTGAAACAAGGCTTTCAAAAATTTCTCAATTTTTAATTGACGATATTGAAAAAAATACAGTCGATTTTAAAAGTAATTACGATGAAACTGAAAAAGAACCAGTTGTCTTACCAGCTCAATATCCGAACTTATTGGTTAATGGCGCGGGAGGTATAGCTGTTGGAATGGCAACTAGTATCCCTCCTCACAATTTAAGCGAGGTAATCAATGCAACATTAGCTTTAATACACAACAAAGATATTAAAATCAATGAATTGATGAAACATATACCTGGTCCAGATTTTCCAACCGGAGGAACTATAATTGGAAAAGACATTATAAAAACAGGATATAAAACGGGAAGAGGTTCTTTTAAAATTAGAGGAGATATAAATATTGAACAATTAAAAAATGGCAAAGAGAGGCTTGTAATAACTAATATTCCGTATCAAATTAATAAATCTTCATTGAATGAGAAGATTGTAGAGCTAATCAGGGACAAAAAAATTGAGGGTATTAGTGATATAAGAGACGAATCAAATAGGGAAGGTATCAGAGTAGCCATTGATTTAAAAAGGAATACAGAGCCTGAAACTGTTAAGAGACAACTTTATAAATATACTTCGCTAGAATCTTCATTCAGTTTTAATACTTTAGCTATAGTAGATAGAAAACCAAAAAACTGTAACTTAAAGGATTTTCTAGAATCTTTTTTAAAATTTAGGGAAGACGTTGTTACAAAGAAAACAAAATTTGATTTAAAAAAAGCAGAAGATAGAGCTCATATTTTGATAGGACTTTCCGTAGCAGTTGAGAATATAGATAAAATAATAAAAATTATAAGAAATTCTAAAAATCCTGAAATAGCAAAAGAAACATTAATAAAAACAAAATGGAAGATTAATAAAACACAAAAATTTATTAAAATGATTAGTAATAAGAATTCTACTTCAGCTTATTCTTTTTCTGAGGAACAAGTAAATTCTATATTGGAATTAAGATTACAAAAACTTACTGCACTAGGTATAAATGAAATAGAAAATGAAATTAAAAAACTTTCAGAATTAATAATTCAATATAAAAAAATTCTCTCTTCAAGAAAAGTACTATTAAAAGTAATTAGTGATGATTTAAATTTGGTCAAAGACAAATACTCTACTCCTAGAAGAACAAAAATAATTGATGCAATATTAAATTACGATATTGAAGAAACTATTCAAAAGGAGTCTGTAATAATAACTGTAACTTTACAGGGATATATCAAACGAGGTGCGTTAAGTAGTGTAAGAGCACAAAAAAGAGGTGGCAAAGGAAAATCTGGAATTAAAACTAGAGAACAGGACTCTGTAGTTCAAACCTTATCAGTAAATACGCATACTTCTGTTCTCTTCTTCTCCACAGAGGGATTAGTATACAAATTTAAAGCATGGAAAATACCTGAGGGCACATCCATATCTAGAGGTAAATCTTTATATAATTTGTTACCACTTAAAAACCATCAATCTATAAGCTCTATAATGCCACTCCCTGAAGAAAAATCAGAATGGAAAAATCTTAATATTGTTTTTGCTACGTCTAAGGGCAAGATTAGAAAGAACTCTCTGGAAGATTTTATCAATATAAACGCATCTGGAAAAATAGCTATGAAACTTGATCCTGATGATAAGATTATCGGTGTAAAAATTTGTAGAGAAGATCAAGATGTCATACTTAGTTCTTTAAACGGTAAATCTATAAGATTTAATGTAGAAAAAATTAGATTGTTTAAAGGAAGGTCCTCAAAAGGTATTAGGGGAATAAATCTAAAAGAAAAAGATGCAATTGTATCTCTATCTACTATAGATAAAGATAGTAAAAATGGCAAAAAAGGTGACAAATACATTCTTTCAGTAACAGAAAATGGTTTTGGAAAAAGAACAGCTTCAAACGAGTTTAGAGTTACTAATAGAGGCGGCAAAGGAATAATAGGCATTGTAAACTCGTCAAGAAATGGAAATGTATCTTCTTCTTTTCCTGTTTTTGAAGGAGATGAAATCTTAATATCAACAAACAAAGGCAGGGTAATTAGAGTAGCAGTAAAGGAAATAAGAATTGCTGGTCGAAATACCCAAGGAGTAAGAATTATTAGATTGTCAGGTGATGAAAAAGTTGTTTCAGCCATCAAAATTGATGATAACTTACTATAATGAAAAAAGTTATTTATCCTGGTACTTTCGACCCAATTACTTATGGTCATATAGATTTAATCAAAAAAGCATTAAATATTTTTGATAATCTTATTATTGCTATTTCTGACGGTAATAACAAAAATTATTTATTTTCTGCTGAGGAAAGAGAAACGCTTATAAAAAAATCTCTTTTTAATGATTTAAAATTCAACAAAAAACAAATCAAAGTAGTAACATTTAATACCCTAACAACAGATTTTTGTAAAAAAATGAAGTCAAATGTTATACTTAGGGGCCTTAGAGCAACGTCAGATTTTGAATATGAGTTTCAATTGTCTGGTATGAATAAAAAATTAAATGATAAAGTAGAAACTGTTTTTTTAATGTCGGATCCTCAGAATCAAATTATTTCATCCAAATTAGTAAAAGAGATAGCTGATTTGAAAGGAAATGTTAAAAAATTTACAACAAAAACTGTATTAAAATATTTAAAATTAAAATTAAATGATTAGAGTATTAATTTTAATATTTTTATTTATTAGTTCTAATTTATCAGCGGAGGAAAATACTATGATTTTAAAATTAAAAGATGGTGAAGTAAAAATTGAATTATTTCCAGATGTAGCCCCAGGCCATGTTAAAAGAATAAAAGAATTGGCAAATTCAGGAAAATATGATGGAGTCGTTTTTCATAGAGTAATAGATGGATTTATGGCTCAGACAGGTGATGTACAATTTGGTAATACAGACAGCAAAGAATTTGATTTAAATAGAGCAGGTATGGGTGGTTCTGATTTACCAGATTTAAAAGCTGAATTTAATAATTTACCACATGAGAGAGGTACATTGTCGATGGCTAGATCTCAAAACCCGGATAGCGCTAATAGCCAGTTCTTTATTTGTTTTCAACCAGCTCCGTTTTTAGACAGACAATATACTGTATTTGGTAAAGTAACTAGTGGAATGGAATTTGTTGATAAAATTAAAAGGGGCGACTCAAATAATAATGGAGCTGTAACCGATCCAGATAAGATAATATCTTTTAAATCAGAATAACTTAATTTAATGGCATTAAAAAAATTTAATTTTAATGTTCTTAAAGAAGATAAATTTGCAAGATTAGGTAAAATAATTACTAGCCGTGGTACTATAGATACTCCTGTATTTATGCCAGTTGGAACGCAGGCTACTGTTAAAGGAACTTTTATTAAAGATGTTGCTCAAACAGGAAGTCAAATTGTTTTATCTAATACCTATCATTTAATGATTAGACCTGGTGCAGATAGAATTAAAAAAGCCGGTGGTTTACACAATTTTATGAACTGTAAATTACCCATCTTAACTGACTCTGGTGGTTACCAAATAATGTCCTTATCTAAACTAAATAAAATTGATAAATCCAAAGGTGCAATATTTAATTCCCATATCGATGGAAAAAAATTTATATTAAGTCCAGAAGAAAGTATTAAAATTCAAAAAAAACTAAACTCAGATATTGTTATGGTATTAGATGAATGTCCAAGAAAAACACTTAGCTATGATACTATCTTGAATGCAGTAAACTTATCAACTCAATGGGCAAAAAGATCAAAAAAAGAATTTGGTAAAAACAGACATAAGGCTCTTTTTGGCATTGTTCAAGGTGGTTTGTTCAGTGATCTTCGATTAAAATCTTTAAAAGAATTAATAAAAATTGGATTTGATGGTTATGCTATAGGAGGATTAGCAGTTGGAGACTCTCAAAAGGAGATGTTTAAAGTTTTAGATTACCTTAAGAATTATATGCCTATTAATAAACCAAGATATTTAATGGGTGTTGGTACTCCTTCAGACATACTGGGCTCTGTTATGCGCGGTGTTGACATGTTTGACTGCGTATTGCCTACACGTGCTGGAAGAACTGGTTTAGCTTTTACATGGGATGGTAGAGTTAATATTAGGAACGCAAAATATAAAAAAGACAACAAACCATTAGATAAATCAGTAAAGATTTTTGATTTAAATAAATATTCTAAAAATTATATCAATCACTTATTCAACACTAATGAGATGTTGGGGTCTATGATTCTTACATTAAATAATATTAATTTTTATCAAGAATTAATGTTTGAAATTAGAAAAAATATTAAAAGAGGCACTTTTACTAAATTTTATAGAAAATACGCAAATAAGTTATAAAATTTCGCATTGATAATTAAAAAATAATCACTATAAAAGTCAGATCTTTATGGGCCGTTAGCTCAGTTGGTAGAGCAATTCCCTTTTAAGGAATGGGTCGTTGGTTCGAGTCCAACACGGCTCACCAATTTAGTTGTTAACTAAATTGGTGGATATTCAAATCTTATTTTATCTATCCATCCATTTATATTTTCTATTCTTTGTTTTGATGATGGATGTGTATTCATAAAAACAGGTGGCTCTTTACCTTTGTTAGCTTCTTTCATTCTTTCCCAGATTTTTACAGTCTCTCTAATATCATATCCAGAAAGTGATGAAAAAATTAAACCTAGGTAGTCTGCTTCAGACTCTTGTTTACGAGTAAACGGATTCATAATGCCAATTTTTGATAACAGTCCAACTGTATCCATACCAGTTGTTCTATTTACCTGTGAAAGTTTTCCTCCAGAAAATATATCTAATAATTGAGTGCTTGTTTGTAAAACAACTCCTCTACTTGCTCTTTCAACAGAATGTTTTGCTACAGCATGAGCAACCTCATGACCCATTACAGCAGCAAGACCATCTTCATTTTTTGTAATTTCTAGCATACCTGTATAAACAGCTATTTTTCCTCCAGGCATACACCATGCATTTTTCATTTTTTTATTATCTATCAATATATATTCCCATTGAAAGTTAGATGTTGGATCTGGAATATCTTTGTTTTCAAAATATTGACTAATTGAGTCTTCCATTTTTTTTCCAATTTCCTTAATAAGATTAAGTGATTTTACATCATCGCTTAATTTTTCTTTTTCTTTGACTTTCTCATACAATTTTGCCGCTTGTGCATTTAGTTTTGCTTCTGGTATTATTTTTAATTGTTTTCTATCTGTTATTGGTACTGTGCCACATGATGTAAGAAAATACCCACAACATCCACAACCAACTATATTTAGAAATTTTCTTCTATCCATAATAATTATTTTCTTGTATTAATTATAATTTATAAAATATATATGAATTTAAACAATAAAATATTGTTATTTTTGTTTATTATCGCATTAATTTTCGTTATTTATTCGTCTTACAACTAATATGTCTGATAAAAAAAAAATCTCTATTTTGGCTAGATTAAGAAATTATTTTTTAGCTGGGATTGTAGTTCTAGTTCCAATTGGATTTACATTATATTTAACAATTTTTTTAATTAAAATTTCATCAAAACTTCTTCCAAATGAAATTAATCCGAATAGCTATTTACCTTTCTCAATACCAGGATTGGAAATTTTATTATCCGTAATTATAATTATTATCGTTGGTGGAATTTCCTTATCATTTTTTGGAAAAAGAATAGTTTCATTAATTAATGATATATTTAAAAAGATTCCAATTTTGAGAACAATATATTCTGCAATAGGTCAAATGACACAAAGTTTTACCTCAACAGGTAAAGATAAAAAAAGTGTTGTTTTAGTTGAGTATCCCAAAAAAGGATCGTGGGCTGTAGGATTTGCCACAAAAGAAAACGAAGGCGAGATTAGTAAAAAAGTTAACAAGCAAATGATTAATGTATTTGTACCAACCACCCCTAATCCTACTAGTGGATTTTTATTGATGTACCCTAAAGATGAAGTAATCTATTTAGATATGTCATTTGAAGAAGCTTCTAAATTTATAGTTTCTGCAGGAACATCGGATCCATCAAATTAAACTAAGTCGTTTAAAATATCAGCTCTATCATACATTTTTAGTAAGGGCATATAGTTATCAATACTTTCATTTGTGAGTTCAATTCTTTTAACCTCTTGCTCAGCAAGAAAGAAAAGGTCTTCATTTAGTATTGGATCAGCAAGTCTAAAACTTTGTAGTCCACTTTGTTTAAAACCTAGCAAGTCTCCATACCCTCTTAGCTTCATATCTTCTTCTGATATCTTGAAACCATCATTACTGCTTTTTAATATTTTAATTCTTTTTTTTGCATTCTCGCTCAAGTTAGATTTAAACATTAATATACAATAGGCCTCTTTATTACCACGACCAACTCTACCTCTTAATTGATGTAATTGTGATAATCCAAATTTGTTTGCATTTTCTATTACTATTACATTGGCATTCGGAAAATCTATACCCACTTCAATAACAGTTGTAGATACTAAAATATCAATTTTTCTGTTTAGAAAATCATTTAAAATTTTTTCTTTTTTACTTTTGTCTAAATTTCCATGAAGTATACCAACTTTATTTGAAAAGTTTTTTTTTAAATATTCGTATCTACTAACAGATGATTGATGGTCCACTTTTTTTGACTCCTCTATCAATGGACACACCCAAAAAATTTGATTTCCATTTTTTATTTGTTTTTTTAAAAAATCTAATATTTCGTCAATTTTTTTATCTAATTTACTTAATGTAATTATTTCCTTACGATTTTTAGGTTTGCTTTTTATAATTGAAACATCCATATCACCAAAAATAGTCATAATCATAGTTCTTGGTATTGGCGTTGCTGACATAACTAATATATCGCAATTTTTACCACCCTTATCAGATAGCTTCTTTCTTTGTTTTACTCCAAATTTGTGCTGCTCATCAATAATGATTAATCCCAATTTTCTGTAATTAATTTTATTTTGGAATAAAGAATGCGTTCCTATTAATAAATCAATTTGATGATTTTCAAGATCGTTAATAATTTTTTTTCTAATTTTATAATCTGTTTTACTTGTTAATATATCAATTTTTACATTATCAGGTAGTAAGTTTTTAGCTAAGTTATAATGTTGTTGCGCCAATATTTCGGTTGGGGCCATAAAAGCAACCTGAAATTTACTACTTATGACATTTAAAATTGTGGTTAGAGCGACTATTGTTTTTCCACTTCCTACATCGCCTTGTAAAAGTCTGAACATTTTTTGCTCAGATCTTAAATCATCATTAATTTCATTTATTGCTTTTAATTGATCCTTAGTGAGTTCAAAATCTATTTTATTTGTTATATGTTTAATATAATTTGAACTAAATTTTTTTTTAGTTTTCTTTAGTTTTTTTACTGATTTTCTTATTTTAGAATTAATTAAAAAACTTGATAAAATTTCATCAAAAACTAATCTTTTGTAAAAAGAACCCTTCTTATTTAAATTCTTTGGATCATGTAGTTGAATAATTGCATTTTTCCATTTTATATTTTCAAATTTACTACTAATATTTTTATTTAACCATTCATTTAAATCTGGAATTTTATTTAAAACCTCACTAATAATTTTGTTATATCTTTTTTCATTCAATCCCTCTGTTAAGCTATATTTTGTATCAACCTTCTTGATACTATTTATGTTATCACCTAAGTATGTTGGATTTGTAATTTGATATCTGTTTTTATAAAAATTAATTTTACCACTTATTATTACCCGTGAGTTTAAAGGTAGTATTTTCCTGATGTATCCTTCGTAACTATTAAAAAAAATACAGTCTAATTTTCCTGTTTCGTCTTCACATAATACCCTGTTAGGTAAATTCCTAACTCTGGGAAAATTATATTTCCTTACATTTACTGATATAGTTTGTATTTTGCCAATTTGAAGTTGATTTATTTTTCTTAAGTCACTTCTATCTATTATATCTCTTGGCAAATTCCATAATAAGTCAAAAATTGTATTTATATTTTTTTTTCTAAATAATTTGGCTGTTTTGGCACCAATACCATTAATTTTATTGATATCTGATAACAAGTATTCATAATTAGACATAATTACTTATATATCCATGTCACAAAATAAAGAAGATCTTAAAAATAAAATTATTTATAGAGCTTCTTATAGAGGCACAAAAGAAATGGACATATTAATGACTGCTTTTGTTAAATCTTTTATAGACGATTTGAATGAGGACACACTAAAAATATTAGACACGTTTGTTAATATGGATGATGAAACATTAATTTCTTTTAAAAAAAAAGAATCATTGGATAATATTAAAGACAAAAATTTGTTAGATATAATTGATAGGTTTAAAAAGTTTTAGTGGCGGAGAGACTGGGATTCGAACCCAGGAAAGAGTTGCCCCTTTGCCGGTTTTCAAGACCGGTGCTTTCAACCGCTCAGCCATCTCTCCACTCCAGACATTTATATTTAAAAAAAACATTTCTACAACATAACAAGTTTTTTACTATATCTTAAGATATTTTAAGTGTAATTGTCCCTAATAAGTCACAATTATATGAAAAAATTTAATCAAGGTATTATTCTAAGTAGTTTAGGATCTTTTTGGTGGGGTGTAATCGGAGTAATTTATTTTAGATCTTTATCTTTTGTAGGTCCGCTCGAATTAGTTATACATAGATGTTTATGGACAACAATATTTTTATTAATTACAACCTTTTTTTTATTTAAATGGCAAAAGTTTCTTCTTATTCTAAAATCATCAAAAAAAATATTTGTATTATTTTTATCCTCAATCTTAATTCTTACAAATTGGTCTGTTTGGATATATGCAGTTTCAACTAATCAAATTATAAATGCTAGTTTTGGCTATTTCATAATGCCTATTATGAGTGTTTTTTTTGGTTATTTATTTTTTAAGGAAAAACTAAATTTTAAAATAATCTTATCAATCATATTAGTTTTATGCTCAATATTTTATATGCTATATGAATTTAAGACTATACCCTGGATAGGTTTAACAGTTGCTATATCTTGGTCACTATATAATGTTTGTAGAAAATTAATAAAAGTTGATACTGATATTGGTTTATTGGTAGAAAGTTTTTTTATATTTCCTTTTGCACTTATAGCTCTAATTTATTTATTTAATATTGAGGTTAATTATTTTTCTATAGACAATATTTCAATGATGTTTTTATTAGTTTTAGCTGGACCTATAACTGTTATACCACTATTTTTGTATGTGAAAGGTGTTGAGTTATCTGGTCTTGGACCCACAGGTATGATATTTTATATAACACCAACCTTTCAATTTTTGTTAGGATACTTTTATTATGGAGAGATATTTTCTTTTGAAAAGTTTATTAGTTTTATAATAATATGGATTGCCGTATTGATTTATTTAAATAATTTATATGAGAAAAATTAGTATTATAATCTCATCATTACTTTTAATGTTAATAACTTTTACCAAGGTTAATTCTGATGAAAAATTTAGCTCTTGGATTGTAGAATTTAAAAAAAAAGCTATTAATGAAGGTATCTCAGAAAAAACTGTTGATGCAGTCATGAATAATGCAATTTTTCTTCCTAAAGTAATTGAGTATGACAGATATCAACCGGAATTTTATGAAGATACAAAGACCTATGTTTCAAAAAGAACATCTAAAGATAAAGTCAAAAAAGGTAAAAGAATTTATAAAAAAAATAAAAATTTAATTAATATTGTTGACAAAGAATTCAAAGTAGAAAAAGAACTTTTGCTTGCCTTAATGGGTATTGAGACAAACTATGGTACGTATTTAGGAAAAATGGATATAATTTCATCATTAGCAACTTTAAGTTACGATAAACGGAGAAGTGAATTTTTTTCAAATGAATTAATTACAATACTTAAGCTGATTGACCAAAACAAAGTTGATAAAGACATTTTATTTGGCTCATGGGCTGGTGCCTTTGGTAATTTTCAGTTTATGCCAACTACAATCTCTAATTATGCCATAGATTATAATAATAACTCGATTATTGAATTAAAAGAAGCCGAAGATTCTTTTGCCTCTGCTGCAAATTATTTAAATAAAATCGGTTGGAAAAAAAATGAGCCATGTTTTTTTAATATTGAGTTAAATGAAAATATTCCTAAAAAATTATTAAATACTTCAGCAAAAAAAATAAAACATAAAAGAAAATTCAAATATTTTAAAAAATATATTAAAGAATTTGAAAATTTGAACTTAGGTGATAACGTAAAAGTAGCTGTAATAACACCTGATAGTGATATTGTTAAAGATAATAATAAGTTAAAACCTGCTTATTTGGTATTTCCAAATTATGATAGAGTTTTGAAATGGAATAGATCACTAAGATTTGCCATCGCGGTTTGCACACTAAAAAACAAATTTGAAAATGAATTATAAAATTTTTATAATTTTAATATTTTTTATAATTCCAGGATGCAAATTAGAAACTATTAACAAAAAAGTTAATTATGATAATAATATTTATGTTAACAAAGGATTTACACTAATTTACTCAGACGAACTTATAAAAGATAAAATTACAAAAAAAAAAATTGATATAAGAAGTTTAGATATTCATCATAGCTATTTATCTAGAGGAACAAAAGTTAAAATTACCAACCTCTTAAACAATAAATCTCTAGTTGGAAATGTTTCAAGAAAAATAAAAAATTTAGATTTTTATAATTCAATTGTATCTAAACGTATTTCAGATGAGTTAAACATAAATTATAACCAACCTTATATTGAGATAAAAGAAATCAAAAATAATTCAATTTTTTTAGCAAAGAAATCCAAAACTTTTGAAGAAGAAAAAAATGTAGCAAATAAAGCCCCTGTAGATACAATAAGTATTAATGATTTAAACTCATCTAAAAAAGAAAAAGTAAAAGATACAAAAGTTAGAAAGTTTTCATATGTAATTAAAGTAGCTGAATTTTACTTTTTTGAAAATGCCAAAGATCTAAAAAAAAGAATAATAACAGAAACAGACATACAAATTGTGAATATTTTGTCAATCTCCAAGAATACACATAGAATTTTATTAGGTCCTTATAATAATATTAATTCTCTACAAAAGGCATTTTATAGTATAAGAACCTTAGGCTTTGAAAATATTGAAATTATTAAAAATGGACAGATTTAAAAAATTTTTATTTTATTGTATCTTTTATTACTTTAGTTTAGCGACTGCCTCTATTTCTGCTTTTGATATAAATGCTAGAACTGCAATTTTACAAGATTATTTGTCAGGAGAAATTCTTTATGAAAAAGATATTCAAAGATCTATTTATCCTGCATCAATGACAAAAATAATGACGTCAATAGTTGTATTTGATTTGTTAAAAAGCGGGGACCTAAATCTTGATGACAAGGTAATGGTTTCAGAAAATGCATGGAGACTTTCACAATCAGGATATTCATCAATGTTTATTATGGTTGGAGATGAAGTATCAATAGAAGATTTATTAAAAGGAATAATAATTGCATCTGGTAATGATGCCTGTGTTGCTTTAGCGGAAGGTGTTGCTGGTACTGAGGAAGAATTTGCGATAATGATGAATTCTAAAGCTGCAGAAATTGGAATGATAAATACTAATTTTACAAACTCCTCTGGAATAAATGATCCAGATAATTATTCTACTGTTGAAGATATTCTATTAATGTCAAATTATTTAATTAAAAACTATCCTGTTTATTATTCTTATTTTAAAGAAAAAACTTTTACATGGGATCGAACTGGGGGAGATCCAATTACGCAAGGAAATAGAAATCCTTTATTATATAAAAATTATGGTGCCGATGGTATTAAAACTGGCTACCTTGCTGTAGAAAAATATTCATTAGCTAGTTCTATTAAAAAAGGAGAGAGAAGATTAATAGCAGTAGGTAGTGGATTTGAAACTAAAAATTCAAGATCTAGGCAATCAAAAAAACTTTTAACGTGGGGTTTAACTAACTTTGATACAATTCAAATAGCTAAAACTGATATTGAATTATCTAGATTAGATGTTTGGTTAGGGAATAAAAGTGAAGTTCAAGTTTATGTGAAAGAGGATATTTATAAAACTATACCTAAAGCTAGAAAAAAGCACTTAAAAGCATTTATAGAATATGAAGGGCCTATTCTTGCTCCTATAAAAAAAGATCAAAAAGTTGGTGTCTTAAAAGTTCTTTACAAAGACGAAATTATAAATGAATACGAAGTATTCTCGTTCGAAAATGTAAAAAAACTGAATACCATCTCAAGAATTATTAAATCTGTAAATTATCTTATTTGGGGTGATGTATAAGAAAGTCATAGTTTTTGAAGGCATTGATGGATCTGGTAAAACGTTTCATCTTAATCAAGTATCAAAATATCTATCAAAAAAAAAAATTAAATTTTTAAAAATTAGAGAACCGGGCGGTACAAAAAATTCTGAAACAATCAGAAATATAATATTAAACAAAAAATCAACACTTAAAAAAAAAACTGATTTATTACTTTATTTAGCAGCTAGAAATGAAAATTATGAAAATTTAATTAAACCTAATTTCAATAAAAAGATAATACTTATTGATAGATTTACAGACTCAACTATGGCTTATCAACATTACGGTTTTGATATTAATAAAAAAATCATACGAGATTTAAATAATTATATATTAGGAAATTTTAAACCTAATTTTACTTTTTTTCACTTTGTTCCACCAAAGTATATTAAAAAAAATATTTCAGGAAAAAAAAATAAATACGATAAATTCAATAAAAATTTCTACTATAAAGTACAAAAAGGTTTCTTGAATATTTTAAAAAATAATAAAAATAAGTTAATAATTGACTCATCAAAAACAAAGAAATTTAATATAGAAAAAGTTAAAGATAAAATTAATAAGGTATTGAATATTAATGAGTGAATATTTATTTAATAATCAATTGTCTGTTTTCAAAAAAAATATAGATTTTTTAATAAATTTATATGATAAAAAAAAATTACCTCAATCTTTATTGTTTATTGGTGAAAAAGGTATAGGAAAATTAAATGTAGCTTATCATTTAGTCAATTATATTTTATCAAAAAATGATGAAAATGAATATTATACTTCTACTTATAAAATTAATCCTAATAATAAAACTTACAATCTACTATTAAACAATAGTCATCCGAATTTTTTTCTGATCTCTTTAAAAGAGAATAAAAAAAATATTGACATCGAACAAATTAAATATATGAAAAATTTTTTGAACATAACCTCATTTAATAACAAACCAAAAATTATATTGATCAATGGAAGTGAAAGTTTAAATTCCTCTTCTTCAAATTCATTACTTAAATCGTTAGAAGAAAATCTAAATAATGTTTTTTTCATATTAATACACGATATAAAAAAAAACATTTTACATACAATTAAATCTAGATGTATTCAATTTAAATTTTTTTTACAAAGTGATGATCGAAAAAATAGAATAAATGAAATTTTAGATAATCAATATAATCATTTAAGTTCTGATTTTAAAAACAAATATTTAAGTCCTACTTTTTTTAAAAACTTGCAGGAATATTGTAATAAAAATAATTTAAAATTAATTGATATGAATTTAGATAATCTTCTATATGATATTATTGAAAAAAAGAATTACATAAAAAATAAATTTGTTTTAAGTAACTTTTTTTTATTAATTCAATTATTTTTATATAAAAAAATTAAAAAAGAGCAAAATAATAATAAATATTTTTATTTATTAAAGTATTTTGCACAAAGATTTGATGATGTTGCTAAATTTAATCTAGATTTTGAATCGTATGTTTTAGAATTTAAGAATTTAATTTATAATGAAAAATAATTATTATATTACTACACCAATTTACTATCCATCTGCAAAACCTCACATGGGACATGCATATTCAAGTATAGTTGCTGATTTTTTTGCAAGATTTAAAAGAATTAGTGAACATAATGTTTTTTTTTTAACTGGTACAGATGAACATGGTCAAAAAATCCAAAGAGCTGCATCAGAAGCAAAAAAAGATACCTTAGATTTTTGTAATGAAATAAGCTCAAATTTTAAAGATTTGTCAGCTATTTTAAATCTTTCAAATGATGATTTTATTAGAACAACTGAAATACGTCATAAAAAAGCAGTTGAAAATTTATGGAATATTTTAGAAAAAAAAAATGAGATATATTTATCTAAATATTCAGGTTGGTATTCTGTATCTGATGAAGCATTTTATTCTGAAAATGAGATTGAAGACAAAGATAATGTTAAAGTAAACAAATTATCAGGTTCTAAAGTTGAGTGGGTTGAAGAGGAGTCTTTCTTTTTTAAATTATCTAAATGGGAAAAAAAATTACTAGAATATTATGATAAAAATCCTGAATTTA
>CACMAZ010000003.1 GCA_902611815.1 uncultured Pelagibacteraceae bacterium | reverse complement strand
CTTTTTCTATAGCGCTAAACCATTTAGATCTTCTAAACGACCAATCGTCTTTTTGTTCCATTCCATCTGTTGCAAAAAAATTCGGTCTTTCCCACCCAAATTTTTGACCAAACACAGCACCTAAATTTTTCATTCTGTCGTAACACGGAGCTGTTCTTAGAGGTCTTGCTGCAGGTCTTTCCTCATCTGGAAAATGATTTATAAATACGTGGCTATAAGCTTCTTCATTCTTTTTAATCAAATATGATTTTGAGCAATAGTCACCGTATCTTCTTGGTTCAACACCAAGCATATCAATTGTAGGTTCTCCATCAACAATCCACTCAGCTAATTGCCAACCTGCACCTCCAGCTGCAGTTATTCCAAAACTGTGTCCCTCATTAATCCAAAAATTTTTTAATCCCCAAGCTGGTCCAACAATTGGATTTCCATCAGGCGTATAACAAATTGCACCATTATAAACTTTCTTAACTCCAACTTCACCAAAAGCTGGAACTCTATGTATGGCGCCTTCTATATGTGGTGCTAGCCTGTCTAAATCTTCTTGAAATAATTCATACTCTGACTCTTTAGATGGTCCATTAACATAGCATGCTGGAGCACCATCTTCATATGGACCTAGAATTAATCCTCCTGCTTCTTCTCTCATATACCATCTGCTATCACTATCTCTTAAAACTCCCATTTCAGGTAAACCTTCTTTTTTTCTTTTTTGAATTTCTGGATGAGGTTCTGTAACGATGTATTGATGCTCAACTGGTATAACAGGAATATCTAATCCAACCATTTTACCAGTTTGTCTTGCAAAGTTTCCTGAACAAGAAATTACATGTTCGCACTCTATTGATCCTTTATCTGTTTCAACAACCCAACCATTTTTAGTTTGTTTAATTCCTACAACTGTTGTGTTTCTATAAATTTCTGCACCCCTGTTTCTTGCTCCTGTAGCCAAAGCTTGCGTTAAATCTGCTGGTTGAATGTAACCATCTTCAGGATGTTGAATGGCCCCAACTAAATCAGATGTATTACATAGTGGCCAAATTTCTTTTACTTGATCTGGAGTTAAAAATTTTACATCAACACCAATTGTTTGTGCAACACCTGCATACTGAAAATATTCATCCATTCTATCTTTATTGTTTGCAAGTCTAATATTTGATACTCTACTGAAGCCTACATTTTTTCCTGTCTCTTCCTCTAACTTACCGTACAAGTTAACTGCGTATTTATGTAATTGACCAACCGAATAGCTCATGTTGAATAAAGGTAATAGTCCAGCTGCATGCCAAGTTGATCCTGAAGTAAGTTCCTTTCTTTCGACTAGAACAACATCCGACCAACCTTTTTTTGCTAAATGATATAGTGCGCTAACTCCTACTACGCCACCACCAACAACAACTACTTTAGATTTAGATTTCACAATATGGTTTTACTAAATTTTGATAATTTACGAAACATAATTTTTGCTAATCATCCTCAAAGTCTCGCCAGTCTTTTATATACATAAGGTAACCAGCTACAGTAACGCTGATAGCGCCTACAATCATTCCACAATTAAGACCAGCTACTTTACCCCAAAAATACCATCCAATTTGGGTTGCACCAATAGGTGGTAGGCAAAGGATCGCCATTAAAATTGGGATTCTTAAATAAAAAGGAGGCTTAGACATTATGTGAAATTACCAAAATAGGGATTTTAATATATAATTCTAATGACGCACTATGACAAAAAAAATATTAATTATACTGAGTATTTTAGCTCCTTTTATAACTTTTTATTTAATTAAAATTGCTTTTAAATTGTCAGATAAAAAAATACCTTTCCTAGCACTTTCTTTAACAAGCTTAATACTATTGATTTTAACTTTAGTTTACTTCAGGTTCGACAATAGTTTCCTCCCGGATACAAAGTATTCACCTCCAAAGATGGAAAATGGCAAAGTTAAACCAGCTGAGAACAATTAGACGGAAGAACCTAACACTTTTGGTGCTAAAACAGCTGTCGTTAACCAGCAATTTTTAAGTGGTCCTTCTTTATTATACTTTTCTACCTGCCACTTAAATTTATAAAATTTTTTATCTTTTCCTAAAATAACTACTTCGTAGGTAGCAACGTTTTCATTTTTAAACATCTCTTTTACTTCGTGTGACTTATGATTAATTAAGATTGAATATGAATCTTCTTTGATCATATTTTTAAATTTATCATAAGGACCAGTAAAACTTTTATTTTTTGGATGTGCAAATTCCCAAGTTTGTAAAATTCCAGAGTCGATGTTAGGAGAATTATTTTTTTGTAAACTGCTTAATTGAATTTTGACAACTTCAGATGGCAAAATAGAAATATTAGGTTTCAAAATTTCTGCATAAGAAAAGTTTGTATTAAAAAAAATAATTATAAAAAAAAATGTTTTAAAAATATTAAATTTCACAATTTTATAATATAATATTTAAGTATAAATTTAAGAAAAAATGACACTTTATTTGACATCAAAAAAAATAATTAAGGATTGGACTGATTATAATGGGCACATGAATGTCGCATACTACGTTTTGATATTTGATATATTCGGTGCAGAAATATTAATGAATAAATTTCAAATGGGAGAAGAGTCTGCAAAAACCACAAAAAAAAGTACAATGGTTGTAGAATCTCATATTACTTATAATCAAGAAGTAAAAGAAGGAGAAGATGTAGATGTTAATTTAATTTTTTTTGATCACGATAAAAAAAGACTTCAATATAAGCTTGAGATGGTACATAAAGAAAAAAAATATGTTGCATCAACAATTGAAGTTTTGTCTTTATATGTTGATTTAAATCAAAGAAAAGTTGCAGAGTTTGAGGATGAGAAAATAAAAATTATGGATGAATATATTAAAGAAAACTCATCTAAATTTAATTCTGAGAATTTAAAATTCTCCAACAAATTAAAAAAATAAATTATAAACTGGTAGCGGTATTTTCAACGTCTTTTAAATATTTTTTTCTTTTTTCATCTGATACGAAAGGAACCTCAAAATATCTTCTGTAAAGCACATCTTTGATGCCGCAAATAAAGAAAACTCCTCTTTTTAATCGTCTTATAGGCATATTCAAAAAGAAAGTTGTAACTGCAAACCTTGGTGAACCGTAAGTACAAAATATAATGACTTTTTTTCCTTTTAAATTTCCTTTTGGATAACCATAGTTTCCAAATAATTTTTTAAAAGTGAATGCCCATGGTGGAGATAGAACCCTATCTATCCAACCTTCAACAATTGCTGGCATACGATAATTCCAAATCGGAGCTACCAAAACTATAATATCAGATTTATCTATTCTCTTTTGGTGATCTAGGACTACTTCATCAGGTTTTTCGCCTGCATAAACTGGATTGAACTTCTCTTTGTATAGATCAACACAATCTACGGTGTGGCCTTTTTTTTGGGCTGCTTCTGTAAATGTATTCTTTATAGCCGCATTAAATGAATTTTGATTATAGTGGCCGTAGACAATAAAAATATTTTTCATTTTTTCCAGACTTGTTTTAGTCTACTCTCTCTACCACAACCTTTTTTATAAAGTAAGTAATTAATAAAATTAGTTTCATAATAGTTTTGGTGGTAGTCTTCAGCTTTATAGAACTTATCAAAATCTCTTACATAAGTTACTACTCTTTTATTATATTGAAATTCAATTTCTTTGATTCTTTTTTCTATTAATTTTTTTTGCTCTTGGTTTTGATAAAACGCGACTGATCTGTAGCTATATCCTTTATCACAAAATTGACCTGCCTTATCGAAAGGATCAATATTTTTCCAAAAGACATTTAATAAATTTTCAAAATTTGTTATTTTACTGTCATAGACAATTTCAACTACTTCAAAGTGTCCGGTATTTCCGTAAGTTACTTCTTTATATGTTGGATTTTTTGTTGTGCCTCCAGAATATCCAGATATTACATCTTTTACACCCTCGGCTTTATCAAAGGATTCTTCCATGCACCAAAAGCATCCCCCACCAAAGTAAACTTTTTTTAAATCTTCTGCAAAAACGTTGGTATTAAAAAGCAAAAATAAAACTAAAAATATTCTCAGCATTTTATGGGTTGTTTAATTTTTTAATGCTGGAAAAACTGGATTAACTTTTTGAAAAATATTTTGATAATCCTGTTTAATGCAGCGATTAGAAATATACTTGATTTTTGCATCATTCGCTATTTTCTCTGCTGCGTCATTTTTAATTCCATACTGTAACCATAAAACTTTAGCGTTAATTTTTACTGCATCCTCTGCTATTCCAGGGGCTTCTTTAGATGGTCTAAAAACATTAACTATATCTATCTTTTCATTTATATCGCTTAGTTTAGCTACTACTTTCTCACCATGAATTATTTCTCCTACAGCAAATGGATTGACTGGTATAACTTTATAGCCAAATTCTTGCATATATTTCATAACAATTGTTGAAGGTTTTCTTTTTAAGTTTGTTCTATCCTCTTTTTCTTTTAAAGAACTAACCCCAATCATTGCAATTGTTTTTGAATTTTTTAATATAGTTTCTATCTCCTGCATTATTTATTTTTCCATTTTGGAGATCTTTTTCCTAAAAACGCAGATATCCCCTCTTTTGCATCTTGTTTCATCATGTTTAAAGTCATCATTTTGCTCGTATATGTGTAAGCTTGTTTTAATGGCATCTCTAATTGTTTATAGAAAGCTTTTTTTCCAATTCTAATTGAAGCATTTGATTTAGATGAAATAACTTTAGCAACTTCTAAAACTTTTTTATTTAGTTTCGATTTTGGATAATAATCATTTATTAAACCAATTTCTTTTGCGTATTTCGCATTAATTGGCTCACCTGTTAAAAGCATTTTCATCATTCTTTTTCTATTAATTTTTCTACTTACTGCAACCATAGGGGTACTACAGAATAGTCCAATGTTTACACCTGGTGTTGCAAATTTTGCATCTGTTGAACAATAAGTTAAGTCACAACTAGCAGCCAACTGACATCCTGCTGCATATGCTGAACCATGAACTTTTGCAATTACAGGTTTTCTACATTCAACTATATCAATCATTAATTTAGAACATAAATTAAATAGTTTTAAATATTTGGATCTTACTTTTAAACCTTTAACTTCTTTTAAATTGTGACCAGCACTAAAGCCTTTGCCGTTTCCACTTATTACAATGACATGAGTTTTGTTATCGTTATTTAATTTTTTAAATATCTTTATTAAAGATCCTAATGTTTTAAAAGAAAGTGAATTATAAGTCTTTGGATCATTTATAATTACACTTTTAATACCATTTCCTAGATCTTTTAAAAGAACTGACATTATTACTCAAGCTCTCCATCTTCACGCATTTTTTTCCTAATGTTTGTTGCAGAGATTTTTTGAATATCCTCTGGTAATACTATTTCCTCAATTTTATATCCAACCCCTCGTCCATAACAAATATTTGTTATATTGGGTACCAACACTATTTTAAATCGTCCCTCAAACTTTGGGTTTAATCTTTCTTCAATTTTCTTTTTCACTGTTTCAAAATCAAAAGGATTATCATCAACTCCTTGCACATCTCTTATTTGAATGCAAACTTGTCCTGTTTTTTTTATTATTTCCTCAAACAAAGCATAATGACCATCATGAAAAGGTTGCCAACGTCCTAACATTTGCGCTGTTGGTTTTTTATTATCCCACTGGTAACTCATATATATTCCTAATGTTTGAGTTTATTCTTATTAATTAAAATTAAAAGACTTTATTTAATACAATATTAGCTTCTCTGTTATCTCCTAAATTTGTGATATCATCTTTAACATTAAAGCTTAAATTTAAACCGTTTACATTTTTTTTAAATTCTAACTTTGATAATAAATTTTCTGAACCATTGATTGTAAATGCATATTCGGCACCTTCATAAGGTAAATATCCTATTGCAATGTACAAATTATCATTGTGACCAGAATTTATAGCTTGATTTCTCTCGTAAATTAAAAATATACTATATCTATCAGGAAAAATTAAATCTAAACCAATTTCAGCGTTAATATTATGAACTGAACCTACTTCAAGTTTATCCTTATAGGAATTTGACGGATCATTAGCATAACTATACTTAATATCAGAAGACCGATCACCATCAACTAAATATTCTAGTTTACCATGCCTTTTGAATTGATATTTTTCATTTGATAAATCTTCAACTACAGCAATTGAATGTCTTAAATTAAATGTTCCAACATGTTGGTCCTTAACTCTTATGGCTGCTTCTTCTTTTCCAGATTCTTTATATCTCTTTAAAAGAGTATGCCCTAAGTCTAATTGTCCAGAATTTATAAAAGTTAATTTACCTTTTATAAATTCTTCTTTAAGCCTGTAAGTTCCATAAACTTGATAACCTTTTCTTTTAGCTGTTAATTTATTTCCACCAACATCAGTGATAATATCAGAACTCAATTTTCCTATCCCAAAAAATTTATCTACAAATTTTGTATCATTTTCTATAGACGATGTATTGTAATAGGTTACATTAAATGTATTAGAGTCTAAATGACTTCCAGAATTACCAACATCAACATCATCCCTTCCAAATCTGAAAGCTAATCCATCGATACCATAATCATCAGTGAATTTGTCAAGACCAAAAGTTAAAGAATTTGTACTAATTTCCTTTGTAGATGCAATGTCACTGTCTCCAACTCTTCCTAGTGTAATATTGCCTTCGCTCCAGTAAAAATATTTTTTATTAGAGTCAGTATTTCTTTTAGTCGTTGATATTTTTTTAAAGGATGAAATAGGTAATTGGTTTAAAGATGAAAGCATGGTATTTGAAAAGTTTAATTTAATATTTTGGTTAGATAAATTTTGTTTATCCTCGTTTCTCTTTATCCACTTCAATCTATTTAAAACTGAATTTGTTGACATATTAATTGTTCTTTTTGCAAGTTCCATTTGTGCCTCTGCTATTCCTGCACGGTCGCTATTTTGAGTAAT
The DNA here is from genome assembly GCA_902611815.1 of uncultured Pelagibacteraceae bacterium. Lineage (GTDB taxonomy): Bacteria > Pseudomonadota > Alphaproteobacteria > Pelagibacterales > Pelagibacteraceae > Pelagibacter. The sequence continues at coordinate 75,869 of CACMAZ010000003.1, read as the reverse complement.
CTTTTCACATTTTCCAGCAAAAAGATTGAACGGACAAGGCAAGTGATGTTCTTGCACTTCTTTATTAAAAGTATCTAAAAGATACATTATTAACCCATCTGGACTAAAGTCTATACCATTGGGGTTATCAGCTCCAGCTCTACCTGCACCACCATCAAAGGAAGCTGTAGAAATGTTAAAAGCTTCAGATAGAGTATATTGATTAACGTCATTACCTTTCGTACCTATCAAAAACATTCTTGTTCCACTCTTATTAAACGCTATACCATTTGGTTCATTTTCTTCAGGTAGCAGAGTTTCCAAACCTTCAGTTGTTGTTTTAACAGATCTTATAAGATTAGCTCCACCAGACAAATCAAAACTTTTATTCAATGAAAATTGATAGATACTATCGGTTGAAGCAGCCTTCTGACCATCGGTTACATACATCATTGTTCCATCATGACTAAAAGCTAGACCAAGAAATACGCTGGCAACTTGTGCTGAAACATCAATAAAGTTTCCGGTATAGGCAGCTTCTGATACATCAAAATTTACAGAGAGAGAATATTCAAATACCTTTTTATTTGATCTTCCTGCAATAAACATTTTTGATCCATCGTTGTTAAACCTAACTCCCATTGGGTTACCATCTTCACTGGCAACTGAAAAGCTATCAACAAAAACAGCTGTCGATATGTTATATGCTGTTGATAGGGTATATTCATCTACATCATCACCACCGTTTCCAACAATAAACATTTTTTTTCCATCATTACTAAATGTAACATCTCTGGGCGTAGTTTCTTCATCTGAAACATCAAATGTTCGCACTTCATAATTGGTATCATCAAGATTGTCGCCGCTTTCTAAAATTGCATAAGCCTTTTGAATAAAAATATTAGATATGTAAAAATAAAAAAATAAAAATAAAAGTGTTTTTTTAAAAGTACTCATATAATCACAAACTTATTTTTTTAAATCTTTAAGTATTTTTGGTGCCCAATTTTTAGCATCCTGAGTGGTTACATGAAAGTCAAATTTTTCAGGTTTTACGAACATCTGATTAGTGTCTTCAAATCTACCTTTTTGAATAGTATCAACCCAAACTGTATAATCTGCAGGGAACAAACTTCTTGCTTTCGGTGTTGGACAAATAAAGTCTGCAATAACATAATTACCTTCTTCTTTTAATTTTAAAGCAAAGTCTGCCATTCTTTTTGCTTGTCTAGTTCTTCCCTCTGGTGAAAAGTCCCAGTCATTAGCAGCCTTCCTAACTTCATCAGCATTTAGTCTTTTGGCTTGTAACATGGGGGCTAATTCATCGGCCAAGGTTGTTTTCCCAGCTCCAGGAAGACCCATTATTAGTATTATTTTCATAAGCAAATTTTAAACTTATATAATAGATAAATTTTAACATTTATAGATGTAAATTTGAGCCTCCATATCTGACTTTATGACGTCAATATTTATATAGACAGATAATTCAAAATAAATAATGATCCTCGAATGAATTTTTCTATAGAAATTGGACCAAAAACAAATCTAGATACCTTGCCAGCTTTAAAAGACGTCTACATTACAATGCTACCTGGTGGCGATTTTAAAGAGACAGCTCAACAAGCAGTCAACTTAGTGAAAAAGGGTTTCAACCCTGTCCCTCATTTTCCTGCAAGATCAATGGCTAATGAAGCACAACTAAAAGAATATGTAACAATGTGTAAAGACGGCGGGGTAAAGCAAGCCCTTGTAATTGGTGGCGGCAGAGAACCCATGGGAAAATTCGATAGTTCTTTCCAGCTTTTAGAGACTGGTTATTTTGAGAAAATGAAGATAGGAATTGCTGGACATCCAGAGGGGAGTCCTGATATATCCGACGAAGTGTTAGAAAAAGCAATGATTGATAAAAAGCCTTACGCTGATTACATTGTAACTCAATGGTTAATGCAGTCAGAACCAATTATTGATTTTATTTCTAAACAGTCTGTCCCAGTTCATGTTGGAATTACTGGACCTATGAAAATATCAAGCTTAATTAAGTTTGCAAATATTGTAGGAGCAAAAAATTCTATAAATTTTATTAAATCCAATTTTAGTAGGGCAATTGATTTATTAAAACCAAAAGACCCAAATGAACTTGTAGATAAAATAAAAGAGCATACTAAATATTTTCACATCTACACATTTGGTGGGCTTAAGGAAACCAACAACTGGCTAAAGGAAAATAACTATGCCTAAAAAAAGAAAAAAAACAAAAAAAAAGTCCAACGGAAAATTATCACCAAGCAGAATTATTGAAAAAGTAGATTACTCTAAAGTATCACATACGACAAAAGTTGATCAATCAGACAGACACGTTCCATATAACTTAAGACAAAGCGGTCCAACAAAAGTAGATTTGTTAATGTCAACAAGAGTTAGAAAATCTCCATACTGGCACTTGTCAATGAAAGCAGGATGTTGGAGAGCAACAGTTTATAACAGAATTTATCACCCACGTGGATATGTAAGACCTGAAAAAGGTGGAGCGATGGTTGAGTATAAAGCAATTAAAAATCACGTTACAATGTGGAATGTTGCAGTTGAGAGACAAATTAGAGTTAAAGGTCCTGATGCAGAAAAATTTACTGATTATGTAATTACAAGAGATGCAACTAGAATTTCACCGATGAGAGCTAGATATGTAATTCTTTGTAATTATAAAGGCGGAGTGCTTAATGATCCAATTTTATTAAGAATTGCTCAAGATGAGTTTTGGTTTAGTTTATCAGACAGTGATATAGGCTTATATCTTCAAGGAGTAAATGCAGATAAAAGATTTAATGTTGAGATAGATGAAATAGATGCATGTCCTGTGCAAATTCAAGGTCCAAAATCAAAAGCTTTAATGAACGACTTAATTGGTAAGCAAGTTGATTTAGATAATATGCCTTATTATGGATTAGCTGAAGCGAAAGTTGGTGGAAGAAGTTGTGTAATTTCTCAATCTGGTTTTTCTGGTGAAGCGGGTTATGAAATATATTTAAGAAACGCGACACTTTACGCAGAAGATATGTGGAATGCAGTTTTAAAAGCAGGTAAAAAACATAAATTAATGGTTATCGCTCCTGCGCATCACAGAAGAATTCAAGCTGGAATTTTATCTTGGGGTCAAGATATGGATAATGAACATAATCCATTTCAATGTAATTTAGGCTATCAAGTTTCATTATCTGGAAAAGGTGAATGGGCTAAAAAAGGAGATTACATTGGTAAAGAAGCGCTAGAAAATATGAAAAAAGAATTATTAAATGGACAAAAACCATACAAACTTCAATTAGTTGGTATGGAACTAGGTGGAAAACCAATTGAAGAGTATGCTCCAGATTTTTGGTTAATATCAAAAGATGGAAAAAATCCGATCGGTTTTGTTACATCACCTTGGTATCATCCAGAAAAAGGTACAAATATCGCAATGGGTTATGTTCCATTTGATGGAACAGTTAACAAAAATGGATTTCCCAAAGGTAATGTGGGTGATAAATTTAAAGTTCACTTACCTAAAAAATATTGTGAAAAAGGAAGTAATCCTGTTGATGCAGTTGTTGTGGATATTCCTTTTACAGAGTCTTATAATCCAAATACTAGGGAAGTTGCGAAGTAGATTTTTATAATTTATCTGTTTTTTATATGACAAAAATTGTCATAATAATCGCAAGTATCATTATTGCTATTATTTTGTTAATATTTCCTTTAATAGTTTCCTTAATTGAAAAAAAAAATAAAAAGTAATGTTTGCACAATTTTTAAGTATCGTATTTAGATCTATCAAGCTTGATAAAAATCTTTATAGAGAAAGTAAGAGTTTTGGTGAGGCGGCAATATATTTTGCAGCACTTGTAATGGTTTTAGATGGAGTAGCTGGGGCTATTGCGGCAAATACATTTTATAAAACATCGATCGGTTTATCTGCGATTACTGCTATTTTTACTTGGTTCGTTTGGGCAATATTTATATTTGTAATTGGAGTAAAACTTTTTCCAGACAAAGATACTAAGGTACCATTTAAAAAAATACTAATAGCGGTAGGTTTCGCTCATGCGCCCGGCTTACTAAGATTTTTTGCTATTACTCCCACGATGGTAATGCCAATTATATTTCTCACTCAACTATGGATTTTTGCATCTCTTATAATTTCAACAAGGGAAGTATTACAATTAAAATCTAATTTTAAATCTTTTGGAATTATATTTTTATCGTTTTTAATACTAGCTATATTATCAGTGTCTTTTGTTATGAGTAGAATGGATACCTTGCCAATAAGTAATGTAACTTAAATTGGAAATATTGTTTTAGAAACTCTGCAAGATTTACAAATCTTAAACCCGGTAAGTATTAAATTGTGGGTAACACTTTCGTCACTTTTTTGACATTCCTCACATAAATCATCTAATATTAATTCTGTAACATTTTCAGCATTTTTTTTTGTCATAAATTTTTAAATTCTGGAATTTGAATTCAGTAATATTAACTATATATTAGTAAATAATTATTTGATATTAAATATTAAATGAAGAATAAAAAGATTAACAAAGTAGCAATTATAATGGGTAGTCAATCGGATTACTCTACTATGAAATATTCCAAAAAAGTTCTTCAAAGCTTTAACATAAAATCTGATGTGAAAATAGTTTCAGCACACAGAACTCCAAAAAGAATGTTTGAATTTGCTAAAAATGCTGAAAGAAATAATTACTCTGTGATAATTGCGGGAGCTGGTGGTTCTGCGCATCTTCCTGGTATGGTTGCATCATTGACTAGCATTCCAGTTATTGGAGTTCCAATCGAGTCTAAAAAATTAAAAGGTATGGATAGTCTTTTATCAATAGTACAGATGCCAAAAGGTATCCCAGTTGGTACAGTTGCAATCGGTAAGGACGGTGCGATAAATGCTGGACTTTATGCTGCATCAATTGTTGGACTTCAAAATAAAAAAGTTAAAAATTCATTATTAAAGTTTAGATTGAAACAATCAAAATCTGTAAAAAAAAAACCTAAATAGAATGAGTAAAATTTCTTTAGGTATTATTGGTGGGGGCCAACTAGGATCTTTACTTTGCACGGCAGCAAAAAATATAAACATAAATACAGTTGTAATTAGTGACGATGAAGACTCGCCAGCAAAACATTTTGCAGATCATTTTATTTATTCTAAATATGAGAATGAGGAAAATTTAGCAAAGTTTACCTCAATGGTAGATAAAATAACCTATGAATTTGAAAATATTCCATATGATGTGTTGTCAAAATTAAACAAAATTAAAAAAGTAGATCCTAAACCAGAAGTTAACAAAATTGTTCAACACAGATACTCAGAAAAAAATTTTCTAATAAAAAAAAATATAAAAACTACAGAATTTGAAAAAATTATTAATGAAAGTGATATAAAAAAAAATAAAAATTTATTACCTGGAATACTAAAAACTTCTACACTTGGGTACGATGGTAAGGGCCAATATAAATTAAATAATTTAGAAGATTTGGATAATCATAAAATTACCTTTGATAGAGAATTTGTGCTAGAAAAATTAGTAAATCTAGAAAAAGAAATTTCTGTAGTAATTACAAGATTTTCAAAAGATAATTACGAAATATATGAACCAATAGAAAATTTACACGAAGAACAAATTTTAAAATATTCAACTATTCCAGCCCAAATTAATTTGTCTCATTTTAAAAAATCTCAAGAATGGGCTAAACTTATTTCTGAAGAACTTCAGTATGTTGGAACTTTATGTGTTGAATTTTTTATAGATAAAGATCAAAATTTATATGTAAATGAAATTGCACCAAGGGTTCACAATTCAGGTCATTTAACTATAAATGCCTATAATATTAGTCAATTTGAAAATCATATCAGGGCTGTTTGTGGATTAGAAAAAATTAAACTAGAAAAAATATGTAATGCAAAAATGATAAATATTATTGGTGATGAAATAAATAATTACAGAAACAAAAAATATACTGAAAAAGAATTTTTTTTTGACTATTTAAAAAAACAAATTAAACCTAAAAGGAAAATGGGGCACTTAACTATAATTGAAAATAAATGAAAAAATTTTTATTCATTTTATTTTTAATTATTATTACAAACACTATTGCAATGGAAAATAAACCTTCACATCATCAGTCTGACGGTACATTTAAAAATCCTGAAGGCTCACCAGAGCGTTCGGGAAAAGTAAAATGGTCTTGGAGTACGTTTAATAAAGAGAAAAAAAAATTAGACATGACCGTACCAAAAAGCCATGTTTTAAATAAAAATGAAGTTTTAAAAAATTTAGAACTATATAAAGACGAAGATTACATTGGGTGGATTGGTCATGCTACTTTTTTAATAAAACTTGGAAATACAACTATTATTACTGATCCAGTTTTTTCTAACAATGCGGGACCATTAATATTTGGCCCAAAAAGATATGTTGATCCAGCTTTAAGTTTAAAAGAAATTCCTAAAGTGGATTTATTTTTACTTACGCATAACCACTATGACCATCAAGATACAGCAACAATCAGAAAGTTTCCTTATAAAGATGCAAATGTTATTGTGCCTCTTAAGTTGGGTAAGTATTTTACCAAATACAATTATAAAAAAGTTAATGAGCTCGATTGGTTTCAAACAATTCAAGTAAATGATTTAAAAATAACATTGTTACCAGCTGTTCATTGGTCAAAAAGAAGTTTGACAGATACTAATAAAACACTTTGGGGAAATTTTTTAATAGAATATAAAAATAAAAAAATACTGTTCGCATGTGATACGGGGTATGGACAAATATATAAAAAACTTGGTGAAAAATTTGGTCCAGTCGATCTTACGATGATTAATATAGGTGCATACGACTTTAGACCGATGTTTGAAAAATCTATTTACCACACAAATCCAGAAGAGGCTTTACAGGTTGCAAAAGATCTTAAAAGCAAAAAAGTAATAGGAACTCATTGGGGTACTTTTGTGCTTTCTTTAGAACCTATTATGGAACCTCCTGTTCGTTTTAAAAATAATGCAGAAAATTATGGTTTTCAAAAAAAAGATGCCATTATTTTTAAAATTGGAGAAATAAGACCTCTGCAAGAAATATTTGATTAGTTTTTATTTGATAAATTAAATTTTCAATATAGATATTCAATTGATATGAAAACTATTGAAGGTAATTTTGATAATCCTGAAGTTAATGAACTTTTAAAAAAACATTTTATCGAATTAAGATCAGTTTCACCTGAAGGAAGTACCCACGTGCTAGACATTCAGGGTTTGCAAAACAAAAGTATTAAGTTTTGGAGTATATATGAAAACGATGAGTTAATCGGGTGTGGAGCTTTAAAATTTTTAGATCCTAAGCATGGTGAATTCAAATCAATTCGTGTTTCAGATTCTTTTAGAAAAAAGGGTTATGGAAATAAAATTATTAAAGTTCTAATTGATAAATCTCGAAAATTAAATATTCAAAAAATTAGTGTTGAAACGGGGTCAGGTGAATTTTTTCTACCAGCTCGTAAATTATTTAAAAACTTAGGTTTCACAGAATGTCAACCTTTTAGCCATTACGTTGACGACCCAAACTCATGTTACATGTCTCTAAAACTTTAAAAAGTTAATTGATTACCTTTTTTCTATGACAAATAATTCATTTTTAAAATATAAGCCTTTATATTTATTAACCACTTGTTGAACTATTTTTTGATAATTTTTAGATCTTTGCACTTTAAAAATTTGTTCATCTGTCATTTGATTAACATATACTGCTGCATTCCAAGCTGAAAAAATTAAAGAAGTAGCAATACCACCTTTTATTTCATTTGGGAGAGCTCTTAAAACATAACTAATTTTTTTTACCTTATGAAATTTCAAAGTTTTTAAAAATGGTTTTTCTGTATTAGATTTTATATATTTTTCAATTGAAGAGTATAGGTAAGGGAATGGATTTTCTTTCGGCCACAACTTTTTAATTATCTTATTGCCTGGATCTCCACCACAAGCGTGCACTACAACTAATTTTCCTTTTTTAGCTAAAGATCTTAACATTGGATCAATCACATATTTTACTTTTTTTTCAGCAGAAACTCTTGATCGATAAGGTTGAGATGCAATAATTAGATCATAATCAGTTTTGCCATTATTTTTTTGTGGGATTACATTTTTAAGAACAAATTCTTGATCTTTTCTGTAAATTACTATTACTGATGGTTCTTTGTAAGTTGATGTACCAGTTTTAGGATTTGTTTCAACTTGCCATTTTTTTGCTAAGAATTCTTGATTAAGTTTTCTTAATTGATTTGAAAAATCTAAAGATGAATTTCCTTTAAGTTTTACAACTTTCCAATTCATTTTTTTTTGTTTGTTAATATTTCTTGATTTTAAAGAGGTAGATTCAACATAATTTAAATTTGATATTACAAAAACAGTATTTTTATGTTCAGCAAATCTATCTGGAAGTTTTTCTAAACCAAGTCTAACATCTTCCATGCTAATTTCTTTTGTTGAAACTAGTAAAGGTATGTTTGGCATTTTTTGATGACATTGTCTCATTACATTCATTAGTAAAGATCCGTCTCCCATACCAGCATCAAAAATTTTTAATGCAGGATTTTTAGGTTTTAAATTTTGAACAATCGGTCTTAAAGCATCAGCAATTTTATTTTTTTCATTAGTAGTGGTAACAAAAAGTAGATATTTTTGTCTATTATCGAAAAAACGGAAATTTTTTTTCATCACTTAAGATATGTATTATGTAATTAAATGTCCATTATAAATATTTCTTTTAAAGTAGATAAATAAAGTATAAACACCCTTAAAAACTCTAGTAATGAAAAAATTTAAATCTGATATTGAGATTGCAAGAGGTTGTAAACTAAAACCCATCTCAAAAATTTTAAAAAAGATAAATGTTCCAGATAACCCAAAAGCTTTTAGTCCCATGGGAAGACACATAGCTAAAATAAATTTTGAATTCTTGGATAAACTTAAAAATAAAAAAGATGGTCATCTTATTCTTGTAACAGCAATAACGCCAACCCCAGCTGGGGAAGGTAAAACTACAACATCTGTTGGTTTAAATGATGGATTAAATAAAATTGGAAAAAAATCTATTGTTTGTTTGAGAGAGCCTAGTCTTGGCCCTTCTTTCGGAATGAAAGGAGGTGCGGCTGGAGGTGGTAATGCACAGGTAGTTCCTATGGAACAAATAAATCTTCACTTCACTGGTGACTTTCATGCTATTACATCAGCGCATAACCTTCTGTCAGCTTTAATCGATAATCATATTTATTGGGGAAATAAACTTAACATTGATGAAAAAAAAATTGTTTGGAAAAGAGTTGTAGATATGAACGATCGGGCTTTAAGATTTATAGATATAAATACTAAAGGAGTAGCAAAGGATTTTGCTAGAGAGGATGGTTTTGATATTACAGTGGCATCTGAGGTAATGGCAATTTTTTGTTTATCTAATGATTTGTCTGATTTAGAAAAAAGAATTGGAAACATTACAATTGCTTATGATAAAAATAATAAACCAGTCTATGCAAAAGACCTAAATGCTCAAGGTCCAATGACAGTCCTTCTGAAAGAAGCAATTAGGCCAAATGTTACTCAAAGTCTAGAGCATAACCCAGCTATAATTCATGGAGGACCGTTCGCTAACATTGCTCACGGATGTAATTCAGTAATTGCAACAAAGTCAGCTTTAAAGTTATCTAAATACGTAGTAACGGAGGCAGGTTTTGGTGCTGACCTTGGCGCTGAAAAATTTTTGGATATTAAATGTAGAAAAGCAAATATAAAACCAAGTTGTGTTGTTATAGTTGCCACAGTTCGTGCTTTAAAAATGCATGGTGGTGTGGAAAAAGAAAATTTAAAAATTGAGAATATTGATGCTTTAAAAGAAGGATTATCAAATTTAGACAGGCATATAAATAATATTAAAAAATTTGGCATAGAGCCAATAGTTGCGATTAATCATTTTGTTTTAGATACTAAAAAAGAAATAAAGACAATAATTAATTTTTGTAAAAATTTAAATGTCGAAGTTAGTAATTGTAAACACTGGGCAGAAGGTGGAGCAGGAACAGTTGATTTAGCAAAAAAAGTTGTACGAGTTTGTAATAATTCAAAAAAACAAAAATTTAAATTCTTGTATAATGATAGTAAAAGTTTATGGGAAAAAATCGAGATTATTGCAAAAGAAATATATAGAGCTGATAAAATTACAGCAACTGAAGAGATTAAACAAAAATTAAATATATTTGAAAATAATGGGTTCAAAAATTTTCCAGTTTGTATAGCAAAAACTCAATATAGTTTTTCTACTGATCCAAAATTAAAAGGTGCGCCAACAAATCATGAAATACCAATTAGAGACGTAAGATTATCTTCTGGAGCAGAATTTATTGTTGTTATATGTGGATCAATTATGACTATGCCAGGGTTGCCGAAAATTCCTGCTGCAGACAAAATTAAATTAAATAAAAAAGGTCAGGTAGAAGGTTTATTTTAATTTTTCTAGCTCATCCCAATAATTTTTTGCAAGATTTACTCCTGTTAATTCTTTAAATTGAGGAAGCCCTGTTGGTGATGTTACATTTATATCACCAATTAGATATCCAGAAACTAGATCTATACCTGCAAAAAATATTCCGTTTTTTTTTAGGACTTTAGCTACTTGATTTGAAACGTTTAACTCTTTATGGTTAAGAGTAGTTTTTATAGCTTTGCCCCCTTGGAATAAATTTGATAAAATTGAATTTGAGGAAGGCACACGGCTTATTGCACCTTTAACCTTACCGTTAATTATAAAAACTCTCTTATCACCATATTTAATTCCTGGTAAATATTTTTGGGCCATAACATGACCAATTTTTTTTAGATATTGTCTAATTTTTTTTACATTTTTTAAACCGTTAATATAAATTATGTCTTTTCCTGCATACCCATGTATAGGCTTTAATACAATTTTTTTGTTAATTTTTATAAATTTTTTAATCTCATCTAAATTTTTAGTGAAAATTGTTGGTGGCATAAGTTTTTTAAAATTAATTGAAAATAACTTTTCAGATATATTTCTGATAGAGGTTGGGTCATTAACTATTTTTACACTATTTTTTATAGTATCTAAAAATAATGTAGAAGTTACATAATCCATATTGAAAGGTGGATTTTGCCTTATAAATATAACTTTTGATTTTTTTAATTCAAACTTCTTTTTTGATATAATTTTAAAGTAAGTTTTATTATTTTCTAAAAATTTAATATGACAAACCTCGGCAATCAATTTAGAATTTATAAAATTTATATCTTTTGTCTCATACCAGTAAATCTTATAACTTCTTCTTTGTGCTTCTAGAGCTAAAAGATATGTTGTGTCTGTGATAATGTTGAGATTTTTAAAAGAGTTACCCTGTATTGCTAATATTTTTTCAGCCATATTTATAATTTTTCCAATACCTTTTCGGCTCTAGTTTTTTTTTCATTTAGTATATTTTCAACATTTTTTAAAAAAACTGTCTCATCTTGATTATTGCTATTTATATATTTCCTTTTTTTTAGACCATTTTTTGAAATATCTAGGAAAATCTTACCCCATTCTAAAATAGTTTTATTATTTATTAGTGTGTTTAAACCTTTTTTAGGTGAGTCATAATATGCATTTAAAATTTCACTTTGGTCCCATTTTTTTATTACATCTAAAGATTCCTCTAAATTCCCGTAAATTAAACCAGTGTAAAATGCGGGCCCTGCGCAATGACAATCCCATTCGCACTCATCTATTGATCTAACCTCTAAATATTTTTTTAATCTCACCTCGGTAAATATTGTACTTAAATGCAGTCCAAGATCTTTATCAGTCGGTATAGATTTGTTAGATTGTAAATTTCCCTCCATAAAGTCTTTAAATGTTTGGTCACCCCCATAATGGTAAGAGTTATTTTTTTCAATAAATAATAAAGGAAATTTAATAATGAAATCTGCGTATTTTTCAAAATCCATGTTTTCTAAAAATATTTTCGGTAGACCCGCTCTCGCGGTATTTTGCCAGACTTTTGCACGATAAGATAAATAACCACTTGCTCTGTTTTCATATACAGCTGAATTAGCAAATATGCCAATTGCTAAAGGTGTTAAGTAACACATCAACTTAAATTTTTTTTTAAAATCTTCTTCAGAGCTATAGTCCATGTTTACTTGCGTTCCAGATGTTTGGTACATCATATTTAAACTTAGCTCGCCACCTTTTGGCATTTCATTTGTCATTATTTTGTATCTTTCTTTTGGATTATTAGGTACATCCTTTAATTTAGTCACAGGATCGTACCCTGTTGCCATATTTGTTAAATTAGTATCAAAACAAGCTGAGTCTAATTCTTTTTGAAAATTGTGCAACTCTACACAAACCTCATGAATATTTTTTAATTTGTCTCCTGATAACTCAATTTGATTTCCAGGCTCTAGCGATATCGATTTACCATTAAATTTTAGCCCTATTAAATTTTCGTTTTCTTTAATTTCTTGCCAGCCAAATTTTGTTATAAAAATTTGTAATAATTTTTGAATATTTTCATATTCGGCTCTTTTGTTTGTTTTAATATTGAATAAAAACTGCTCATTCTCAACACCTATTAATTCATCTTGCTTAATGCCTGATGCAAAATAATCTATAATGTCATTTTTAGATTTAATTTCCATTTATACTACCTAGCCAGTTCTTTAATTCTATCATTCTATGATTTATTTCAGATTTTGATAATTCATTTTTTATCAAACTTATATGATGATCGATTTCATCATATGATTTGAAAGCTTTTCTTTGATTTATTAATCTATCTTTTCTAAATTTAATTAATTCTATCATTTTTTCATATTTAATCTCTGGATGATACTGAATTCCCCATATTTCACTTTTTTCATGATTAAAAGATATACTTGAAATTTTATTGATATTATTTGAAGCCAATAGAATTGCATCTTTTGGTAAAGTAACCACTTCATCAAAATTAAAAGCTGGTGAGCAAAATTTATTTTTTTTACCTTTGTAAATAGGATGTCTTTGACCATTAGGGTTTAATTCAATATCAAAAGCAATACCTATATGAGATCCGTTAGAGGATTTTTTAACTTCTCCTCCAGCTGCAACTACAGCAACTTGCATGCCCCAACAAATTGCTAAAATCTTTTTTATTTTTTTTTGACATTCTTTCATAAACATTATTTGTCTCTTAATTTCATCAGTATTATTGTAAATATTTAAACTACTACCACCCCACACTGTCCCATCATATTTTTCCAAATTTCCAATATTTTCAAAAATTTTAGGATCAGCAGATGGGTTAACAACATCTATGTCGAGATCTTTGGTAATGTAAGCAAGACTATCTTTTAAACTTTCTGTATGTGTTTGAATACCAGCGTTTTTAAAATTTTGATTTTCCTCTTGTAGGTTTCCTTCAACTATTAATAATTTAATTGTCATGATTAAAGATTAATTAAAATATCACCAACTGATTTCTAATTTTTTATTTTCACAAATACATTCAATAATGCTTAACATAAGAGGAAAATCTTTTTCATTTAAGTCTTGTTTTATTTTTTTTCCTACTTCAATTGCAAGTTCTGCTCCCTCAACAGTAACTTCGTCCATAAATTTCTTTTTAGCTTCTTTGTATAGATATCCCTCGCCTAAGTATTTTCCCATTTGACTATTTCTTCCACCAACTGCGCTTACATATAAATCTCCAAGTCCAGCTAATCCATAAACAGTATCTGATTTACCTCCATAGTGTTTTACAAATTTTGCCATTTCAGAAATTGATTTATGTATTAATGAAGCGGATGTATTATGAAAATATTTAGATTTAACTTCGCTTTTTGCAGATGAACTACTCAGTCCCTCTGAGGCACCGATAATCATAGAATAAATATTTTTAATTGCTCCAGATAATTCAACGCCATTAAGATCCTCTGAAATTTCTGTTGAATAATAATCTGTTGAAATTATTTTTTGTAATTTTTTGGCTTCAGCAATATTAGGGCTTGCAATTAATGTGCTTGTTCTAATTTTGTTAGCTAGACCAGCTGCTAAACAAGGGCCTTTGATTGCAGATATATTTGTAAATTCAATTCCTTTTTCACTTAACATTATTTTTATCTTATCTGAAATAGTGCTAAGTTTTTTATTAACGATTGAGAGACCTTTGGTGAGTATTACTAAAGAGGTTTTGTTATCAATTTTGTCTGCAATTTTATCTACAAACCAGTCAATTCCGATAGAACTTACTCCAACAACCAACACATCTGGTTTTTCCTTCATCAAATCATCAAGTTTTTCAATTTTTTCTACTTTTAATTTTGAAGGTAAGTTTACATTTAATTTTGGATGAAAATTATTTTTAGATTTAATTGTTTCAATCAAACTATCTTCGAGGTGGGTCCCTATAAGAGATACATTATTATTATTTTCAACACAAGGTACTGAAAATGCTGAACCCATTGCTCCTGCACCAATAATTAAAATATTTTTCATGATATAAAATTTATTACAATCAAATTAGTACTTAGTTTTATAAATTGATATAAAATTTTTATTAGTTGTTTAGCGATTAATTTTAAATGAGGTATAAAAAAAAGGCCCCATATATGAATATGGGGCCTTTTTAAATTAATTAATTAAACGTTACCTTTTTTTAGTTGATCAGCAAGATACTCACCTTGTCTGATAGCTAATGCAGTAATCGTTAATGTTGGGTTACATGCTGCACCTGTAGTCATGACAGAACCATCTGATACGAAAAGGTTTTTCACATCGTGGCATCTGCCCCATTTATCTACAACACCATCTTTTGCCTTAGCGCTCATTCTCATAGAGCCAAGGTTGTGAGTGTGTGGATATGGTGTAACTCTGTATGTTTGTGTTGCACCAACAGCTTTGTATATTGCTTCACCTTTTTCATACGCATGGTTTCTCATTGCAGTATCATTCGGGTGATCATCAAAGTGAACGTTAGGAGCAGGAAGACCAAAAGCGTCTTTTGCAGATCCTAAAGTTATTCTGTTGTTTGCTTGAGGCATATCTTCACCTACAATCCACATACCAGCCATATTTTGATATCCATCCATCATGTCAGCAAATTTCTTACCCCATTTACCTGGATCTAAGAAAGCTCCTAAGAATGATGGTCCTAAAGCTAATGTCTCAAGATAGTATCCACCTACGAAACCTCTTTTAGGATTGTGTTTTACTTCATCTGCTAAGAACCCAGCCATAGTCTCTCCTCTAAAGAAGTTAACTGGCTTATCAAATGTAGCATAAACTGAACCTGTTAAGTGTCTCATGTAGTTTCTTCCAACTTGATCTGAGCTGTTAGCTAAACCATTTGGAAATCTTGATGAAGCACTCATTAAGAACAATCTTGGTGTCTCAATTGAGTTACCAGCAACACAAATAACTTTAGCTTCTTGTCTGTGTAAAGCTTTAGTTTTTGTGTCCATGTATAAAACACCATCAGCTTTTCCTGAACTGTCAGTAGTTATCTGAACAGCTTGAGAGTTTGTTCTTAGTTCTAATTTTCCAGTTGCAAGGGCTTTTGGAATTTCACTTACGTTTGGATTCCATTTTGAACCATTTTTATCACCTTGGAAATTAAAACCATCTTGAATTGATGCTGGTCTTCCATCATATGGAGCTGCATTAGTACCGTAAGGTCCTGTTGCATAGAACTTGTAACCATTTCTTTTTGCTCCTTCAGCAAAAACTTTATAGTTGTTGTTTGCTGGTAATGGAGGACGTCCACCTCTATGTGTTGATCCGATAGCATCTTCAGCCTTTACATAGTAAGGCTTCATTTCTTTACCATCGATCGGCCAGTCCATTAGAGTTGCACCGTCAACGCTTCCGTATGTTGATTTAGTTTTCCATTCATAGTCAAGAAAACGTGGAGTAGCACCTGCCCAGTGTGTAGCAGTTCCACCCACAGCTTTTACTAACCATGTTGGTAAGCCATTAAAGTCTTTAACTATTCTAGCGTTACCTGACATAGTTCTTTTGTCTAACCAAGCCATTTGGCTGAAAGCTGGCCATTCTTCGTTTACGTACTCTTCTTTCATAATACGTCTTCCAGCTTCTAAAAGAACTACAGGAATACCCTGTTTAGTTAATTGATAAGCTACTTGTGCGCCACCAGGACCAGATCCTATAACGACAACAGCTTTTTCTTTTTTGTCTATTTTCATTTATATATCTCCCCTAGTTAAAATGTTTTTTTAATTTTCAAAGACGCATATTTTTTCGGCGAGCTGTCGTCTAGAAAAGCAGTTAAATCTGGGTGCTCTTCAATTCTTGGCTCCGGTAACCATGATAGGTCATTGTATTCGCCGTCTTTGTATCCACCTTTATCAAAGCTTGCACCTTGGTATCCAAATATTTTGTGAACTTCTTTGTGATCATAAAGTGCTACTACCGTATGACCTCTTACTAAGCCAAAGAACGGAGTGTTCTCTATTGATTTTAGGTATTTAGTTTGTTTCTTAAAGTTCATCTTGTCGAACTTATTAATCTTCAAGCCATCTAAACCAGCTCTAAAGGAAATTTTTGCACCTGTATCTGCATTTCCTTTTTTGATAGCTCCAGCAGCTACATCCATGTAGATACTCATTGGAAACCTATCATGCGGATATAGAGCTTTGCACATAGAAGCGATCATTTCTTGATCACCTGGCTGTGCAGCGATATTAACTTCAGCATTAGCTAGTGAACCCAACTGTGAGTAAGCAAGTAAAGATCCAGCACTAATAAGAAGTTCTCGTCTAGTTATTTTCATCTATTCTTCCTCCAATTGTTGAGAGCGGGAAACTTGAGGGCTTCAAGTGGCACTCTCAAAATTTAACGTTAAATTTATCTAATGATAAATTTTATAAGCTAAATTTAACATGATCTAAAAAAAGAAGTCAATTATATTGATAATAATTCGCAACGAAAAAAATTATTTTAATCAACTTCAGATTGTAAAATCTTGCTAAATTTTTCCCATCTCTTTCACGATGTTTGCAACTTTTTTTGATTGAACAATTTCAATCCAATATCCATCTGGATCTTTTATAAAAGCTAAACCTTTCATGGATCCATCGTCTGGTTTTTTAACAAATTCAACTCCATTTTCCTCAAATTTTTTACAAGCGGCGTATATATCTGGAACTGAAAAACATATGTGCCCAAATCCTTTTGGCTCTGCATTCCCATCGTGGAATTTTACTTTGTCATCATTTTCTGACCCCCAATTATGCGTAAACTCAAGCATTCCTTTTTGGGTGAAAGTCCATGCAGACCTATCAAAATTATCTTTTGGAACATTTGCAATTTCTTCATCTGTAAGATTGCCTAAAAAATATAAAGAAAACTTCATTGTTGGAAAGTCAAATTTTTTAATTAGTCTCATTCCCATCAATTTTGAGTAGAAATTTAATGTTTTTTTGGGATCTTTTATCCTTAGCATTAGATGGTTAAAAACAAATCCATCAGTGTCTTTATCTGGAGCCATTAAACCATCGGCTTCTTCACAGTGTTTCATATTTCCTCCGTAATTAGTTCTTTGAAGTTCTTAGGCTAGCATTAATAAGTATAAAATTAAATAATTATTTCACAAATATTATAATAAAATACACCTATACGTTTAAAAATTTTTAAAATAACTTAAAAAGATAAATGGCAAAAAAATATTTAAATTTTAAATTTTCTGAATTTACTACTAATAAAAATTTTAATTTTAGTAGGAAAAAGATACTCAAAGTACTACCAGAAAAGCATCTATTAGATGCTCATAAAGTAATTTCAAAATGGAAAAGATATAAAAAAACTCCTCTAATTAATCTAAGGATATTGTCTAAGAATTTGCGTACAAATAACATTTTTTACAAAGATGAGTCTAAGAGATTTGGTTTAAAATCTTTTAAAGCATTAGGTGGGGCTTATGCGGTAGAAAAAATTGTTAAAAATAAAAAAAAAGTAACAGTATCAACTGCAACAGCCGGAAATCATGGAAAATCTGTGTCTTGGGGAGCAAAAAAAATAGGAGCAAGATGTAAAATTTTTATTAGTGAAAATGTGAGTAACACTAGAGCTATTGAGATGGAAAAACTCGGAGCTGATGTAATTAGGGTGAAAGGAAATTATGAAAAATCTTTAAAAGTTTGTAAAGAAATATCGAAAAAGAAAGGATGGAAAATTATTCAAGATGTTGCCTGGCGGAATTATGAATACGTTCCCAAATTAACTATGGCTGGATATTCAGTAATGATCAAAGAAATTTCTAATCAAACGAAACATTATATTACGCATGTTTTTCTTCAAGCTGGGGTTGGTGGCATGGCAGCAGGAATTATAAGTGGGATTGCTAAATATTTTAAAAGAATTCCAAAAATAATTGTTATTGAACCAGAGAATGCAAATTGTGTGATGAAAAGCATTAAATATGGATATCAAAAAAAAGTTAATATCCAAAAACAGAGTATTATGGGTGGAATGTCTTGTGCTGAAGTATCTTTGGTCCCATGGCGAATTTTAAAAAATGCTGTAAATAATTGTGTGAGTGTATCAGATAAATATGTGCCTCAAACTTTAACAATGTTAGCAAAAAAAAAATTTAGCGATAAAAAAATAATTGCAGGAGAATGTTCTACCCCTGCTGTGATAAGTATAATCTCTTGTTGCAATGATCCACTTGTAAAAAGAAAATTGGAAATAAATGAAAAATCAAATATTTTAATAATTGGTTGTGAAGGTGATACAGACAAAAATTTATATAATAAATTATACAAAATAGGTAATCAGAGATTAAAAAAAGATGATTAAAAATTCTATAGTTTGGATAAGAGATGATTTTAGATTACAGGATAACCCTGCACTATCCTTTGCAACAAATAATCATGAATTTGTCTCTGCAATTTACATTTATGATAAAAAAAACTTTGACAATATTAGAGAAGCTCAAAAGTGGTGGATATCTAGGTCTTTAAAAAGTTTAAATGAGGATTTGCTTAAAAATAATGTAAATTTAGAAATTATTGAAGATAATCAAATTAACTTTTTTAAAAAATTTAAATCAAATGATATCGCAGTTTATTGGAACAAAATTTATGAGCCACAAGAACTAAAGAAAGATAAAGAAATAATCGCTGAGTTGGAAAAAAATAAAATAAATTACAAATTTTTCAAAGGAAATGTTCTAAATGAATATAATGAGATTACAAAAAATGATGGTACTCCATTTAAGGTTTACAGTCCTTTTTGGAGAAATGCTGAAAATTACTATATCGAAAGTGTTCCACTAAAAAATAAATCTTTAAAGAAATTAAAAAAAATTAAAAACTTATTCAAAAATAAAGTGAAACCTGAAAAAATACTACCCAATAAAAATTGGTATAAAAAATTTGAAAAATATTGGCAACCTTCAGAAAATGATGCTGGTAAATTACTCCAAAATTTTATTACTAAAAAAGTAAAAGATTATGGTACGTTAAGAGACTATCCAAGTATCAATGGAACGTCCAGACTTTCTCCATATATAAGAAGTGGTCAAATACATGTAAGTTTAATTTGGAGAAAATGTAACGAAATAAAACCAAAAAATATTGGTATAAAAAAATATGTAAATGAAATTGGTTGGCGCGAATTTTCACATAGTTTAATAAACTATTTTCCAGAAATGCTTAAAGGGAACCTAAGAAAAGAATTCGACAAATTCCCTTGGGTAAAAAACAAAGAATTTTTGAATGCTTGGAAGCAAGGTATGACCGGTTATCCTATTGTAGATGCTGGAATGAGACAATTATATGAAACAGGTTGGATGCATAATAGAATAAGAATGGTTGTAGGTTCATTTTTAGTAAAACACTTGAGGATAAATTGGGTCGAGGGTGAAAAACATTTTAGAAATTGTTTATTAGATTTTAATGAAGCAAACAACGTAGCACAATGGCAATGGGTAGCTGGATGCGGTGCAGATGCAGCTCCATATTTTAGAATTTTCAATCCTATATTACAGGGTGAAAAGTTTGATAAAGAAGGAACATATGTTAAAAAATGGGTTCCTGAACTTAGTAAAGTACCATCCAAATATGTTCATAAACCATGGGAAATGGAAGATAAATATCAAAAAGCCATAAATACTGTTATAGGCAAAGATTATCCTAAACCGATAGTTATACACGAACAAGCAAGAGCTGAAGCTTTAAAAGCGTTTCAAAGTATAAAAAAAAATTAGTCACCAATGTAATGATGAACGATAGTTCTTTTATGACTATCTAATCTGTGTTCAAATAAATAAATACCTTGCCAAGTTCCTAAAATTAATCTTGATTCTTTTATACTTAAAGAAATTTGATTATTAGTTAGTGCAGACTTTATATGTGCTGGCATATCATCTTTACCTTCAGATGAGTGAATATAAAGTTGATCATCCATAGGAACTAATCTATCGAAATAGTTTATTAAATCTTTTTGTACATCGGGATCTGCATTTTCTTGCACTATAAGCGATGCGCTAGTATGTTGAATACTTAAATTCAACATTCCATTTGAGAATTTATTTTTGTCAATCCATTCGATTGTTTGATCTGTAATTTCGTACAATCTTTGACCCGATGTATTAACTACAAGGTTAAAAAATTTTTGTCTCACTTTATTTTAGTATTAAAATCAATTCCATATTCGGATCTTGGTCCTTTTCTTAATCCAAATGGTCCTGAAATAAAAAGTGTTAAAGGTTTAGTCCCAGGTTTTAAATCTACTCTATGATGAGTATTTGCTGATCTAAAACCTATATAACCTGGTGGCCTCCAATATCTTCCACTTTTAAGTGTTTCCCAATATCCGTCTCTTAAAATAATTGTTATAAATGGAAATAAGTGATTATGTACTCCTTCACCATGATCATCAGCGAGCATTTCATGTATTAGAATGTTAAACGGAAACCATTTTGGTCTATGTCTAAAAATTAAATAATACCTATTCATCCATGGTTTTGCCTCATTAAATTTTGGATGTGATGGTCCTCTATCTAAAACAACTTTTTTTCTTCCGATTTTTTCTAAAAATTTTAAAAACATTAATTAATCCTAATTATTGAATTATCTTTAGCGATGTAAAGCTCTCTATTAAAATAAACAGGTCTTTGCAACTTCTCTTTATCTAATTTCAATACTTTTTGTAAAGAATTATCAGAGAAATTTATTATAAATATTCTTCCATTCCTCGTTGAAACATACACTTTGTCATCACTTATTATAAATCCAGTTGGACGGTAATTCTCTCTTCTTTTTTTTTTAATATTTTTTAAAATATTATTTATTCTTAAAATATTTCCATCAGTTTTATTTAAAAGCACCATAAGTCCTTCATTTGATATTGTTACAATATAATTAGATACTACAACTGGTCTTAATTCTGAATTTATTTCTTGTTTCCATCTAATTATGCCAGTTTTAATGTTCATTGCTACGAATTGGTTTTTGTTACTTGACATAAACACTAAATTTCCATCAGAAACTACATCGGAGTTTCTTAAAGTTATGTTTTTTGCTAAACCTAAAGCTTGAGTAGGTGTTTGCCAAACTAACTCACCTGTATTTAAATCTACAGCTGTTAAATCACCTATCGAATTTGAAAAAATAACTAAATTGCTGACAATTACTAATGATTGTTTCTTTTGTGATCTTACTATTGTTAATTGAGTAGGAACAGTCCATAAAATTTCTCCATTTTTCATGGAAAAACATCTTAAATTATTCTCCATATCTACAACGAGAATTTTATCATTTTTTATTTTTATTTGTGAATTAAATGAAGAAGTGTGTTTTTTTTTCCACTTTAAGTTACCGTTTTCTTTATTGAGTAAATAGTAGTTTGCATTAGTATCGGCTACAAATAAATTATTTTTTTCAGAAGCTAAAAATAAAATAGGATTATTTCTTTTATCTGACTTGGAATAATAATTTTTCTTCCATTCTACTTTAGAATCTTTATCAAATTTAATTACTGATCCTTTGTTATCAAAAAAAAATAAATTTTGGTTATCGACTAGGATTTCTGGTTCAAATCCAGAAAAATTGTCTATTTTTGAAAATTTAAATTTTGAGAAATTATTACCAATTATTTTTTCACTGGTGAAGCCATCATTATTATAGTTATAATTGATATTTTTTGTATTTATTTTTGGTAAATTAACTTTTAAATTTGGATTGAACTCTTTTTCATTAGGTTTAACGTCTTCAAAGAGAAGTTTAGTAATTGCCTGGTCAGTTTTTAATTTTTCTGTTTTTGTCCAAAATGAAGAGTTGGGGTTTAGCGAACAGCTAAAAATAAAAACAAAAACAATATATAAATATTTATTCACTGAAGTCTCTATTTAATCTTATTTCAACATCATTTTTTATTTTTGGATTTAGGTTTTTTAATTCCACAATTTTTTTAAAAAATTCTTTTGATTTATTAAATTGTTTTTTATGAAAGTAAAAATCTCCCATCAATAAAAGTCCATGTTGTTTCCAAACACTTTCTGAATTAATTACAGGATTTAATATTTCTAAAATTTGATTCTCTGAATATTTGTCTGAAAAATATAATGCCTTTTTAAAAATAATAAGATTTTTAAGTTCAAAATCTTTATTAATTGAAATAATCTTGTCAAATAGTTCACTAATTACGTTGTTGTCCTTAATAATTTCATTATCAATCAAATAATATAATGCCAGCGTCGAATAGGTATCTACTTTTGCATTTACAATTTCCAACATTTTTACCTTTATCTCATTTTGAGAAAATTTATCTGTGTTAAAAATAATACTGTTATAAGTTTGAGCTAATTTATCTTTTTTTCTTTTTTTTAATTCATCATAAAAAAAGTAAGATAAGAGTATAATAAGAATTAAAATAATTGTCGTAATTATTTTTTTCAAATTTTTTTTAAAGAAATTTTTTATTTTAGATATTCTTGTATTTCGGTTTATTATTGCAATATCTTCGTCCATTTTAAATCATGTTTCTAAGAACGTATTGTAAGATACCACCGTGTTTGTAGTATTCGAGCTCGTTGTTAGTATCTATTCTACAAAGCATTTCAATTTTTTTTGTATCTCCATTTTTGTATTTAAATTCAACTGATACATCATCTCCTGGTTTTAAACCCTCTTTAATTCCTTTTATAGAAATTAATTCTGAGCCATCTAAGTTTAATTTTTTTCTATTCTGACCATTAATAAATTGCAATGGGAGTATTCCCATGCCAATAAGATTTGATCTATGAATTCTTTCAAAACTTTCTGCTAGAACAGATTTTATACCTAATAACTTTGTACCTTTTGCAGCCCAATCTCTTGATGATCCTGTTCCATATTCTTTTCCTCCTATCACAACTAGATCTGTTCCTCTTTTTTTATACTCAACAACGGCATCATAAACAGGCATAATCTTGTCATCTGGATGAAGTTTTGTAAAACCACCTTCTGTTCCAGGAGCCATCTCATTACGAATTCTTATATTTGCGAAAGTGCCTCTTGTCATAACTTCATGGTTTCCCCTTCGTGATCCATATGAGTTAAAATCTTTTTGTAAAACTTGATTTTTCATAAAGTACTCTCCAGTTGGACTCTCTTTTTGAATTGATCCAGCTGGTGAAATATGATCAGTTGTAACCATATCTCCTAAAATTAATAATGGTCTTGCATTTTCTATATTTTCAAATTTTTCGGGTTCATCTTTTAAATTTTCAAAAAAAGGTGGTTTTTTCACGTAAGTAGAATTCTCATCCCACTCATAAATACTGGATTCTTTTGTTTTAATTTTTTGCCACTGATCTGGACCCTTTGAAACATCCGAATATCTTTTTATAAACATTGATGCATTAAGAGACTCTTTTAAAACTTCGTCTATTTCCTGATTGCTCGGCCAAATATCTTTTAAAAATACATCTTTTCCATCTGGAGTTTTCCCTAAGGGATCTTTATACAAGTCTATTTGCATATTTCCCGCAATTGCATATGCTACTACTAAGGGTGGTGATGCTAAATAGTTCGCTTTAACTAATGGAGATATTCTACCTTCAAAATTTCTATTTCCAGAAAGTACTGAAACTGCATATAAATTATTTTTGCTTACAGATTCAGAAATATTTTCTGCGAGAGGCCCCGAGTTTCCAATACAAGTTGTACATCCATATCCAACTAAGTTAAAACCTAATTTATCTAAATATTTATTTAAACCTGCTCTTTCTAGATAATCAGTAACTACTTGAGATCCAGGCGCTAGAGAAGTTTTAACCCAAGGTTTAGAGTGTAAACCAAGCTCACAAGCTTTTTTTGCCAAAAGACCTGCGCCAATAAGCACGTTTGGATTTGAAGTATTAGTACAGGAGGTAATTGCTGCAATTAATATTGAGCCATCTTGTATCTCAAAATCTGCGTTATTAACTTTTGCCTTTAAGTAATCTTTTCTATTAGTATTTTTTTTAAAATTTTCATCAAAATTTTGTGCTGCATCTGTCAATAAGACTTTGTCCTGTGGTCTTTTAGGTCCTGATATAGTTGGAACTACAGTTGACATATCTAAAGATAAAGTATCACTAAATTCTATGTCGCTACTAGCCCATAGACCTTGTTCAATTGCATATTTCTTTACTATTTCCACCTGGGTTTTATCTCTTCCTGAGAATTCTAAATATTTTAAAGTTTCTTCATCAATTGGAAAAAATCCACAAGTTGCTCCATACTCAGGTGCCATATTAGCTAAAGTTGCTCTATCTGCTAAAGTTAGATTTTTTAAACCTTCTCCGTAAAATTCAACAAATTTACCAACTACTCCTTTATCCCTTAACATTTTAACAACCGTTAGAACTAAATCAGTAGCTGTAGTACCCTCAGGAAGTTTATTTTTTACCTCAAATCCAACTACTTCAGGTATTAACATAGAAATAGGTTGGCCAAGCATACCTGCTTCTGCCTCTATGCCACCAACTCCCCATCCTAAAACTGATAAACCGTTAACCATTGTAGTATGGCTATCAGTCCCAACAAGTGTATCAGGGAATATATAATTTTTACTATTAAATTTTTCCATCCATACAACTTTCGACAAATATTCTAAATTTACTTGATGACAAATGCCTGTTCCTGGCGGAACAATTCTAAAATTATTAAATGCTTGTTGACCCCATTTTAGAAAAGAATATCTTTCAGCATTTCTTTGGAATTCAATTTCAACATTTTCTTTAAGAGAATTCAAAGTTGAATATTTATCAACTTGAACTGAATGATCTATTACAAGATCTACTGATGATAATGGATTTATTGTATTCGGATCCTTATTTTTCTCTTTAACTGCTTCTCTCATTGCAGCTAAGTCAGCAACTGCTGGTATACCAGTGTAGTCCTGTAGTAAAACTCTTGCAGGCCTATAGGCTATTTCAGTATCTGATTTTTTATTTTTTAGCCATGATTGTAGTGCTAGAATTTGAGATTTTGTTACTGTCTCATCGTCTTCGTATCTTAATAAATTTTCTAACAATACCTTTAAAGATTTGGGTAATTTAGATATTCCGTCTAATCCATTTTTTTCAGCTAATTTTAAAGAATAGAAATAGTATTCATTATTATTAATTTTTGTTGTTGTTAAAGATTTAAAAGAATTTTCGTTACCTGGTTTCATATTTATAAGTGTTTAAATCGGTTCGATTTAACACAATTAATCAATTTAATAAAACTATCATTTGTCGCAAAGTTACTTAATAATTAAGCAATCGATAATCCATTTTCAGTCTTTTGAGATGGATGTAATAAAACTACTTTACCATCTGAGTCGATTGCTCCTAGTATTAAAACTTGTGACACTATACCAGCAATATTTTTTTCAGCAAAATTGCAAACACCTATTACTTGCTTATTCATTAAATTTTCCTCATTATAATAATGAGTAATTTGGGCAGAAGATTGTTTAATCCCAATATCTTTTCCAAAGTCTACTTCGACTACAAGCGAGGGTTTTCTTGCTTTTTCATTTTTTTTAACTGAAATCACTGTGCCAATTCTGATGTCTACTTTATCGAAAATATCATACGTTATTTGTTCTTTCATGAATTTAATATATAATTAATTTTATATATGAGTACAGAAAATAATTTAGATAAAACATTCAATAGTTCAGTCAAAATACTCTCTGACCTTATAGCTTTTAAATCAATTTCCGGGGAAGATAACAATTCTATAATAAATTATTGTGAAAAAATTTTTAATAACTTGGGTGCGGAGTCATTTAAAATTTTTGACACTGATAAAAAAAGGGTAAATCTTTTTGCTACACTTAAATCAAAAAATAAAAATAGTAAAAAGCCTATAATTTTGTCTGGACATACGGATGTCGTTCCAGTTTCGAAAGGTTGGTCATCAGATCCTTTTATAGCTACTATAAAAAATGAAAAATTATATGGAAGAGGCTCATGTGACATGAAGGGGTTTCTTGCTTGCTTACTTGCTTACGCTCCAATTTTTTCAAATTCAAAAATGGATAGAGATGTTCATTTTTCATTCACATTTGATGAGGAAACAGCTTGTCAAGGTGCACCATTATTAATTAAAGAATTAAAAAAAAGAAATATTAAAGATGCAATTTGTGTAGTTGGTGAACCTACAAATATGAAAATTATAGATGCTCACAAAGGCTGTTACGAATACACTACTCATTTTTATGGATTAGCAGGACACGGATCTCAACCTGATAAAGGGGTAAATGCTGTCGAGTATGCTTCTAAGTTTATACAAAAACTTTTAGAGATTAGAGAATATTTAAAAAATAACCCGCCAAAAAATTCTATTTTTAATCCACCTTATACAACTCTTCAAATTGGTGGTATATCAGGAGGTATAGCAAGGAATGTAATTGCTGACAAATGTAAAGTTGATTGGGAACTAAGGCCTGTTGTAAAAAAAGATGGTGAATTTGTAAATGGTGAAATTGACAAATTTATTAATAACAAATTGTTACCTGAAATGAAAAAAACTTATACAGGATCTAAAATTGAAAAAGAAATTATTGGTGAAATAATTGGATTTGATAGAGAAGAAAAATCTGAAGCTTGTGAACTTGTATCTAGTATAACAGGTGACAACTCAAGAAATGTTGTTTCTTTTGGTACGGAAGCAGGATTATTTCAGGAAATAGGAATAAGTACAGTGGTTTGTGGACCTGGATCAATTGAACAGGCTCATAAAACTGATGAATTCATAGAATTGAGTGAGATAAAAAAATGTATAAAATTTCTTGATGGATTAAAGAAAAAATCTTTACTAAATTAATTACATACCACCGACTGCTTTAACTTCTAGAAATTCAATAAGACCCTCTTTGCCTGCTTCTCTTCCAATTCCTGAATGTTTATATCCGCCAAATGGGGAGTCCGCTGCTATTCCTGTTCCATTTATATCAACCATTCCTGATCTTAATCTTCTTGCTACTCTATTTGCTTTTTCTTTATCTTGAGTTTGTATATAATTTGCTAAACCATAATTTGTATCATTAGTAATCTCAATGGCTTCTTCCTCAGTTTCAAATGGTATAATCGATAATACTGGTCCAAATATTTCTGTTCTAGCAATTTCCATTTTATTATTTACATCTGCAAAAGCTGTAGGTTTAACATAATATCCTTTATCTAAACCCTCTGGTTTTCCTGTGCCGCCTGCAACAAGTCTGGCACCCTCATCTATACCTTTTTTTATTAGTTTTTGAACTTTTTCAAACTGTTGATTAGAAACAACGGGTCCTATGTGGTTGCCATCTTTATTAGGATCTCCCACCTTTAACTCGTTAGTATATTTTCTAATTTTTTCAATTGCTTCATTATAAATTGACTTTTCTACAAGCATTCTTGTTGGTGCATTACACGATTGGCCAGAATTTTTAAAACATCTAGAAGCCCCTTTTTCAATTGCATCAGGTTTAGCATCTTTAAAAATAATATTTGCGCCTTTGCCACCAAGTTCTAGGCTTATTCTTTTAAAATCTTTTGCAGCATTTTGTGAAATTAATGCACCTGCTCTTGTAGAGCCTGTAAATGAAATCATATCAATATCCGGATGACTAGTTAATGCCTCGCCAGTGGTTGGACCATCGCCATTTACAAGATTAAAAACTCCTTTAGGAAATTTTACTTCATGAATTATTTCTGCAAGTATCATTGATGATAATGGTGCTATTTCAGATGGTTTTAAAACCATTGTACACCCTGATGCTAGGGCTGGAATAACTTTTAAACAAACTTGATTCATTGGCCAATTCCAAGGGGTTATTAATGCACATATACCTTTAGGTTCATAAATTATTTTCTGATTTTGTAATTGGTCATTAACTGGTCTATCAAATTTAAAATCTTTTAAGTATTTTATAAAAGTTTTAATATGAGCAGCTCCTGCTCCCACTTGGAGTTTTGATGCAAATTCTTTTGGTGCCCCCATCTCAAGAGTTATAGCATTCGCAAAATCATCCCACCTTTTTTTATATAAGGTATACAAACGTTCTAATAAATCTATTTTTTCTTCTTTAGAAACAAATGCCCAAGTTTTAAAAGCTTCTTTAGCTGCTGAAACTGCATTATCTATATCTTTTTTGCTACCCAAGGAAATTACAGTACAGACTTTTTCTGTGGCGGGGTTAATAATCTCTATTTCATTTGTGCTAAATGGTTTAACCCATTCACCATTTATATAAAAATTTTTTTTAACTAGCATTACAAATAATAAGTAGCTTATCTTTATTTTTTTGCAAATAGATTTGTGAGTTCGTAAATTATAGTTGCTGCAGCAAGTGAAGTTACCTCTGCATGATCATATGCGGGTGATACTTCAACAACATCTGCTGATATTAATTTTAATCCTGATAACCCTCTAATAACATTAACCATTTCTCTTGTGGACATTCCAGCTATTTCTGGTGTACCAGTTCCAGGAGCAAAAGCAGGATCTAATACATCTATATCAATTGAGAGATATAATGGGTTATTGCCTACTCTTTTTCTTATTCTGCTTACTATCTTATCAATACCTTCAGTCTGAAACTCATCACAGTGAATAATTTTAAAACCAAAACTTTCGTCGTTTTTTAAATCATCTCTGCTATATAACGGACCTCTAATTCCAACATGCATTGATGCATCATCGAGAAATAAACCTTCCTCTCTTGCCCGTCTAAATGGAGTTCCGTGTGTAAACGGTGCTCCCATGTAAGTATCCCAAGTATCAAGATGAGCATCAAAATGCACTAGAGCCACTGGTCCTTTATTAATTTTATTTACCGCTCTCAAAAGTGGAAATGCAATTGTATGATCGCCTCCCATACTAATAATACCACGTGTTTGATTTAAAAGGTCTATTGCTCCGTTTTCTATTTGGTGTATTGCCTCTTTTATATTGAATGGGTTGCAGGTTATATCGCCAGCATCTGCGACTTGCTGAACTTTAAATGGTTCAACATCATAATCTGGATGATAATTAGTTCTTAAATGTCTTGATGCTTGTCTAATACTTTGAGGTCCAAATCTTGCCCCGGGTCTGTAACTTGTTCCAGCATCAAAAGGAATTCCTACGATTGCTACATCGCAACTTTCTACATCCCTGAGTTCTGGTAATCGAGCAAATGTACTTGGTCCTGCAAATCTTGGTACAATTGTTCCACTTACTGGTTGAATTGTATCTTTATTTTTTTTCTTCATTTATTTAATCTAACATATAATATTTGATTAAAGTATAATCATAATTTTCCAATGAAATTAAACTTTTACATAATATTGCTATTATTATTATCATTTGTAGTTAAAGCTGACCAAATTCTTGAACTAATAAAGATACCTAATTTAACTTTACATAAATTGGAAAATAAAAACTCATTAGCATACTTAAAGCCTACAAAAGATTTTTTTGTTGGTTCAAGTTTTAAGAATGTTAGTTGTAAAAAAAATCAATCTCGAAATTTTAATGAAAAGTATTTAGAGGCTCAAAGAGGTTTCAATAGATATAACGATAATTTTTTTAGAAAAATCAAATTGAAATATATTGTTCTGTGTAGTGAATTAGAAATAGCAGGAATACCCGCACTTGGATTTACTAACCCTGAAATGAAAACGCTTATTTTTAATACAAATACGAACAATTCAAATTTTGAAAGAGTATTGCATCATGAGGTTTTTCATATAATTGAGAATAATTTTAATAAATATTTTTTAAATATTTCTTGGAGTGATTTAAATCCGAAAGAATTTAAGTATTCAGCATGTTCGACATGTTCTAACAACTATAGCTTAAAAAAAATTTACAATAGTAAGGGATTTGTATCTGAATATGCAAAATCAACAATATCTGAAGATATGGCTGAAACTTTTTCTTTTATGATGTCAGACAATAATTTAATTCGAGATATGATTATTAAAGATGAGATACTCAATAAAAAAGTAAGAATAATTGAAAATATAGTCAAAAAATTAGATGCTAAACATCAATTTTAAAAATGTTAAAAAAAATCAAACAAACAAAATCTGAAAAAATATTACTAATTTTTTTAATTTTACTTGCAATTTTTTCAATAATTTCTTTCACTTTGATTAAAAATAAATGTTTGTTTGTTGAAAAAGTAAATCTTACAAAATTAAATTTTGATAAGCCTGAAAATATCGTCATCTTAAATGTTCCATGCGGTAAAGTTGTAATCGAACTTTTTCCAAGTATTTCACCAAATTCAGTCGAAAGATTTAAAAAGCTAGTTCAAAATAAAGAATATGACAATGTTGCATTTCATAGAGTTGTTGAAAATTTTTTAGTACAAGCAGGAGATCTAGAATTTGGTAGGAAAGAAAATATAAATTATACTTATATAGGTAGTGGAAGATCGAAATACGATTTAATCAAACCAGAAACCGATAAACCATTTGAATTCAAAAGAGGCACAGTAGCTTTTGCAAAAAGTAAAAATGGAGATACAGAGGATAGTGAATTTTTAATTCTTCTGGCTGACGCTTTTTTGTTTGAGGGTGAATACACTCCTTTAGGTAGAGTTATTAAAGGAATTTCTGCTTTAGAAAAAATTAAATTTAATGATCAATCTGAATATGTTCTAAGACCAGATTTTATTAATTCTTTAAAAATGTTTTCTGATATTAATTAACTAGCGGCTTACCAGTTGCTAGGGTATGTCTTATTCTATCTTTAGTCTGATCTGTTTCAATTAAGTTCATAAATGAAGTAAGCTCTAATTGGTATAAATTATCTTCAGTTAATAATTTATCTGAAGTAGTATCTCCGCCGCTCAAGACATTTGCAAGTTCTGTTCCTACTTTCATGCCATGATCTAATATTACTTTTTCATTATAAAGTTTTTCTAGCACCTTAATCATTTTTTCTTTTAGTGGTTTTCCTGATAATTTAAATGTACATTCAACCGGAGATTTAAAATTTTTATTTTGATCTATTATTTTTTTTGATTCTGCAAAAAGACTATTTCTGTTCATTATTTTTTTATCCTCTGGTCTTAAATATTTCAAAGGCTCAGCTTCAATTGGAGAAGTAGCCGTTTTTGCATAACCAATAATCTCAAAAACTTTTAACGCAGCAAAGTCAGGATCGCTTTTTGCTTCAGAAGTTTGTGACCACCTCCACAACATTTCTTTACATCCACCTCCAGCTGGAACTAGTCCGACCATGGTTTCAACTAATCCAACTACTATATTTGTATGAGATGCAACAAAATTACTTTGCACTAAAACTTCAAATCCTCCACCTAAAGTAAGGCCAGATGGAGCTGAGACTACGGGATATTTTGAATATTTTAATTCTTTACAAGTATCTTGAAAATATTTAATAAATTTTTCTATCGATTTGTAATCATTTTTTTCTGCAAAGTTCATAGTATAACTAAGATTTACACCCGCAGAAAATTGCATACTTTCATTTATCACTATTAATGGCTTATCAGTTGCTTTTTTAAGTGCATCCATGGAGTCGTAATCTAGTGCACAAGCCTTTGTGGTAAATTCAACAATATTAAAGTCTTTAAATCTATATATTTCAGCTGACTTATTTTTATCTGTTTTTATTGCCTTAGGTTTTACTTTTCCTAAAGTTTCAATATCAGTATATAATTGTCTAGAACCATAAAAATTCTCATCTTTTGTTTTGGATAAATTTTCTAGAAAGGCGTTATTTTTAAAATTATCTATTCGATTAAAAAATTCGTTAACACCAATAGATTTAAGCATCTCGAAAGGACCCATAGCCCAATTAAATCCTAGTCTCATTGCTTCATCAATATCATTGAATTTATCTGTAATACCTGGAACTAATGATGAGGCATATTTAATTATTTTTGATATGACTGACCAAGAATATTCGCCATATTTATCTTTTCTATTAATTAATTCTTTTAGATTTACAGTATCAATTCCTGTGTCTATTTTTTTAGAGGGAGAATAATCGCCCGACTCTAAATTTATAGCCTCTAATATTTTTTGGTCATTTGCCTTATTCATTCGATAGAAACCACCCTTGCCTTTTCTTCCTGTATAACCAGTATCTATTAATTTTTTAACTAAGGGTATTTCTTTAGCAACTTCTTGAAATGGATCTTGCTCAGGAAGCTCTTTTATAAAGCTTTTTAGCACATCAGCCATAAGATCTATTCCGATTAGATCGTATAAACCAAAAACACCTGTTTTAGGAATACCCATTGGTCTTCCAAATACAGCATCAGCTTCTTCAATTGATAATTTCATTTTGAATGCTTCGGTCATTGCTACTTGCATTGCATAAACACCTATTCTATTTCCAAGAAAACCGGGTGTATCATTACAGACAATTGCACCTTTGCCTAATTCGCTCTCACAAAATTTTTTTAAAGAATCTATTTTTTTTAAATCATTATTTTCGTTTTTGACAATCTCTAAAAGTCCCATGTATCTAACAGGATTAAAGAAGTGAGTTATACAAAAATCTTTTTTTTCGTCATCGGTTAAATGTTCTGATAAAATTTTTATAGGAATTGAGGATGTATTAGAGGATACAATTGCTCCTGATTTTCTATTTTTAAATATTTTATCGTATATTTTATGTTTTATATCTATTCTCTCTACAACAGCCTCCACAATCCAATCAGCTTCTTTAACTACATCAAAATCATCATTGATGTTGCCAACTTTAATATTATCAATTTTTTTTTTGTCGATTAGAAGTGGTGGTCTAGATTTATAAATTCTTTCTCTAGCCTTTGTGCTAATATCGGTTGATAGATCTAAAAGAGTAACAGGTATATTGGCATTACATAGATGTGCAGCTATCCCGCTACCCATAGTACCAGATCCAATGATGACAACACTTTTGATTTGCATTTATTTTTTATCTATTAATTCCTCTGAGTCTTTCAGATCTTCTTCTTAATAACTCAGCTGTAACAAGAATAAGTGTAGATAAAATAATCAAACATGTCGCAACTGCAAGAATTGTTGGACTTAGTTGTTCTCTTAAACCTGTCCACATTTGAATTGGAATAGTTGTATTCTCTAGTCCAGCTAAAAATAATACGACAACAACTTCATCGAAAGAAGTTACAAAAGCAAATAAACCACCTGAAATTACTCCCGGTAAAATTAAAGGTAAGGTAATTTTCATGAAAGTATTAACTGGATCACTACCAAGACTTGATGCAGCTCTAGTTACACTATGATCGAAGCCTGAGAGAGTAGCTGTCACAGTTATTACAACAAATGGTGTTCCCAAAATTATATGAGCTAGAACTATACCAGTATGTGTAGCCGCTAAACCAGCTTTTGCCATGAAGAAGAAAATAGCTACACCAGAGATAATTAAAGGAACGATCATTGGAGAAATTAGTGTTGCCATAATCAATCCTTTATACGGCATGTGTCTGCTGCTTAACCCTAATGCTGCAACAGTTCCTAAAAGAACTGAACCTAATGTTGCAAAGATAGCAATGACAAAGCTATTTTTAGCTGCTAGACCCCAAGGGTTTTTTGTTCCGTAAATCATATCTTTATACCATCTTAAAGAAAATGCATCTGGATCAAGGTTTTTCATCCCCTCGGAAAAACTTAAAAATTCCTCTGCATTGAATGACAAAGGGAAAATTACGAACAAAGGTGCAATCAAAAAGAAAAAAACACACGAGCAAATAAAAATATAAAAATAATGCCAAATTCTATAATGGGGTTCTGTATATTTTGGTAATGCCATAATTATCCTAGTTTAATATTATCAATTCCAACTAATTTGTTATAAACCCAATAAATTGCTAGTACTCCAGCTAGTAACATTAGTCCCATTGCTGATGCAAAACTCCAATCTAGTGTACTCTTCATATGAAATGCAATTTGGTTACTGATCAAGGTGCCTGACGCACCGCCTACTAGCGCTGGGGTAATGTAATATCCAATAGCAAGTATAAAAACTAACAAGCAACCCGCACCAATTCCAGGAATAGTTAATGGAAAATATACCTTCCAAAAAGTGACAAATGGTGTGCCTCCAAGTGATTTTCCAGCTCTCATTAAGCTTGGGGATATGGTTTTCATTACACTATATAAAGGTAAAACCATAAAAGGTAATAAAATTTGTGTCATTGCAACGTAAGTTCCAGTTTTATTGTACATCATCTCTGGCCGGTTATCGTCTGCTACTAGCCCAATCATAACAAAGAAGTCATTAACTACTCCTTGCTGTTGGAGAAGTATCATCCAACTTGCGGTTCTAACTAACAAGGATGTCCAAAATGGGAGTAGTACACAAATCATTAAAAGGTTACTGTACTTCATTGGCAATGTTGCAAGTAAATGTGCTATTGGGTATGCCATCAAAAAACATAACAAAGTTACAAAAAAAGCAATTTCTAAAGTTCTGAGCCATAGCACTCTATGAACTCTTCTATCTTCCTCGACACTAACTATTTTTCCTTCTTCATTTTTATACATATCAATCCCTTTTAAATATTTGGAATTTGTATATGCCGGTGCACGTCTTTTAATTGCCCGCCAATATTCAACATCTGCCCATCTCTTGTGAACTGCCATTATTTGCTCTTTATAATTTCCCTCTTCAAAATTTTTAGCTTTTCTTCTTAATTTTTTTAAAATACTTTTAAAACCATTTTTGGTGTAATTTAATTGGGTAGAGAGTTTCCCATCACGTTTTTCCTCTACTAATTTTTGAAAATCTATATAGAAAGACTTAAATACTTCTTCAGGCGGCATGTCATTACCATCCCATTTCTCCATAGACTTAAATGTGTTTGGTAGCATATTTGTTACCATTCTATCATCCACACTCCTCATAAGCATATCGCCAATAGGAAAAATGTATGTAATTATTAAAAAAAATAATAATGGTGCAACTAGTAGAAATGCTTTGATTTTATTTTTTCTTTCAGCCTTCTTTAAGCTTACTTCAAGAGGTATACCATCTGTAGTTAATATTTGTTTAGTTTCTGAGCTCATAAATAAAAAGGGCGGTTTAATAAAACCGCCCTTTAATATAATATATAATTTTAGTCTTTAAAACTTAAAATTATAGACCAGCTTTCATCGCTTCCCATTTCTCACCTAGTTCTGTGCCGTTGTCAGCCCAGTAAATAGGATCAACTAAGAAGTAATTTTTTGTGTTTGCTGGTGCAGTTGGCATTTGTGGAACCATATTAGTCTTACCATCTTTGTACCATGGCTCACCTTTTGCCATAACTTTAAGTGATGATTTTCTCCAAGGAGCATATGCAATATATTTTGCACTTCCTGCTAAACCTTCTGTACTTGTCATCTCTCTCAATGCTTTTTTTGCATCAGACTCGTTTGGTCCACCTTTAACTAGCACGAAATATTCGTAGTCAAGTCCTTGGCCATCCCAAACTTGTTTGATCGGCGCACCTTCACCAACTTCAGCGTTGAAGAATCTACCATTCCAACCAGTTGCCATAACAACTTCACCAGATACTAATAGCTCTGGTGGTTGAGCTCCTGCTGACCAAAATACACATCCTCCGTTAGGATCTGTGCAAAGTGCTTTGATCTTGTTCATAGCTCTTTCAACACCTTTTTCAGTGTTTAAAGCTTTATAGATGTTCTTGCCGCCTTTTCCTGGTTTAATACCATCTGCTGCTAAAGCAATCTCTAAGTTTGTTAGAGCGCCTTTGTAGATAGCTCTTTTTCCAGGGAATTTTTTTGTGTTAAAGAAATCTTTTATAGTTTTTGGTGTGCCTTTAACATTGTTCGTGTTGTAAGCATAGTTCCAAGAATATAAAATATTACCTACAGCACACTTACTTGGCATTGGAGCAAAGTAATCTTTACTCGCTGGAGTTCCATCTGGAGCTGGTGCGAAATCTTTATCGAAATCAAATTCAACAAATAAACCTTCGTCACATCCAGTAATAGTATCCATAGCATATACGTCAATTATATCCCACGTAATTTTGCCAGCTTCTTTTTGTGCTTTAATTTCTGATAATCCACCAGAGTAATCGACCCAATTGATCGATATGCCTAGTTTCTTAGCAGCAGGGTCACCATATCCTAACTTTTGTGACTCTGTGTATGCTCCACCCCAAGATGCAACAGTAACTGCAAATGCTGATGAGCTTATAGAAAGTGCAAAAGATAGAACTAGTAACAATTTACTTAGTTTTTTCATTATTCCTCCGTTTAAACGTTTTTTAAAAGCTAATTACAGCAATATATGAGTAAGGAGTCAACAGCGCATTTCATTAAATATGCCTAGTTTATCAGGACTAATTTATTTAAATCTGGGGTTTATTTTGGGTCTAAAGCCCTTGCATCGTGACTATTCCAACTAACATTTATTTCATTTCCCATTTTAATATCCATGTTTGCAGAACTGTTTGGGACTTTTAAAATGAATTCTTTGTTTCCTAATAAATCTATTCTAACTCTAGTGTGATCCCCATGATAAATGACTTCCTCAATTTTACCTTTAAAATTATTATCCATCTTGTTTTTTGTGTTTATAAGAGCTCTTTCTGGTCTTAATG
The DNA here is from genome assembly GCA_902611815.1 of uncultured Pelagibacteraceae bacterium. Lineage (GTDB taxonomy): Bacteria > Pseudomonadota > Alphaproteobacteria > Pelagibacterales > Pelagibacteraceae > Pelagibacter. The sequence continues at coordinate 38,793 of CACMAZ010000003.1, read as the reverse complement.
ATACAGTAGTTTTGTCACCATTTGAACTTACAGATATTGGATTGGCAATTATCTCTGATCCATTTAATAATTTTACTTTACATTGATCCTTTTGAACGTTTGTTACCTCACCTGCAAAAGTATTATTTTCTCCAATAAACTCTGCTACAAAAGAATTAACTGGCTCTTCGTACAATTTGTCTGGAGAGGATAATTGCTGTACTTTTCCATCGTTAAACACTGCAATCCGATTGGACATTGTAAGAGCCTCGCTCTGATCATGCGTAACGTATACAACAGTAACGCCTATGCTTTCATGGATATGTTTAATTTCATATTGCATACTTTCTCTAAGATTTTTATCTAAGGCTCCTAAAGGTTCGTCCATTAATACTACTTGAGGATCGAACACTAAAGCTCTAGCAACAGCAACACGTTGTTGTTGACCACCTGATAATTGTCCCGGCATTCTGTTTTCAAAACCAGATAATGATACCATTGATAATGCCTTATCAACTTTCTTATCTATTTCATCTTTATTTATTTTTCTTACTTTAAGAGGAAAGGCTAAGTTTTCATAAACCGTCATGTGGGGAAACAATGCATAATTTTGAAAAACCATTCCAATGCCTCTTTTATGAGGTGGTATGTTCGATATAGGATTTTTATCTAAGAAAATTTCACCGTTTGTTGGTGTTTCAAAACCAGCTAACATCATTAAACAAGTAGTCTTACCTGAACCAGATGGTCCAAGCATCGTTATAAATTCTCCCTCAGCAATATCTAAATTTAAATCTTTTACAACAAGGACCTTGCCGTCGTAACTTTTATCCACTTTATCGAATTTTACAAATTCCTGGTTCTTTGACATTGAACAAGGTTTAAAACATTTGTAGGCTAATATTTCAAGTTTTTATTTTACATGCAAATCTCTTGAAAAATTGCATAATAACTCATTTCCATCTTCTGTTATCCTTATAGACTCTGATGCTTCAACTCCCCATTCACCAAATTGCATGACAGCAATCATGTGATAGCAAACGTTTGGTTTCAAAATTGTCATATCTCCTTTTGAAATATTAACCGTATGTTCTCCCCAATCTGGTGGATACCCTAAGCCAATTGAATAACCAGTTCTAGACTCTTTTTTAATATTATATTTGTCTAATACATTCCAAAAATTCTGTGCAACATCATTAGCTGTATTGCCAGGTTTACTAGCCTCTATTCCTGCTTCTAAAGCTTCATTTGTTGCATTCATCGCATCTATTTTTTTTTTCTCGGGTTTACCAAGATTTACTGTCCTTGCCATAGGTGCGTGATACCTTTTGTAAGTTCCTGATAACTCTACAACTGTAGCTTCACTTTTTTTAAACTTTTCATCACTAGCTGTAAGATGAGATGCTGATGTGCCTTTTCCTGTTGGTAATAATGTAGTTATACTTGCGTATTCTCCTCCATATTCACTTGTGCCTTTAAATAAACTTTTTTGAATTTCAGCTACAGCATCACATTGTCTTATACCTGGATTAATTATTTCCATTGCTGTTCTCATTGCATTCTCTGAAATAACTGCCGCCTTTTTCATAAAATCTATTTCAGCATCAGATTTTACAAATCTCACCCAATTTACCAATCTCTCTGAGTCAATAATTGAAGCATTAGGCAATCCTTGTTTGAGCTTTTCATAACAATAGGCTGTAAAATAATGGGCATCCATCTCTACACCAATATTAAGCTTATCCCATTTATTTTTTTTTATTAAATGAACCAATGCGTCATAAGGATGTAAAGGCCATGTGTGAATATATTTCTCATCATAAATAATTATATTTTCTTTTTTCAAATAAGTTTTTATAAATGCACCGCCTGCATCTTGAGCTCTAATAAAACATATAGGTTCATCAGCATTAACATGAACGATGACACACTGTGCGTAATAAAATGACCATGCGTCATAACCTGTTAAATAATTTATATTAGCTGTGTCTTGAGAAATTAAAAGTTCAATACCTTTATCTTGCATTGATTGTTGAACTTTTTTAAGTCTATCTTTATATTCATTTTTAGAAAAATTCATAATCTTAAGTTAATAAAATAAACTTCCATAACCCTTTATAGAATTATTTCTATTAATTTTTTCTAAAGTTTCCCAAATTAATGCTTGATTACTTGATAGCACAGTCATATTTAATTTTTTTTCTAATTTTTCAATAATATTTAAAACTGGTAATGATGTACAAGATACAAATAATGCCTCTGCGTTTTTGTGATCAATGTTAGATAAAATTTCAAATAATTTATCTTGGTCTACTTTCCCAATATCAACATCAGACTCTATGTCGAAATATGTGTTTGAAGTAACTTCAAAATTATTATTTATAAAAAAATTGACAACATCATCATTGACACTCTTTATGTATGGTGTGACTACCGATATCTTGTTAATATTTTTTTTCTTTAAAGCATTTAAAGCTGCAGTGCTAGGGGCTGTTACTGAAGCATTAGGTTTTGCTAGATTAATTTTTTTTTTTATATTATCATATCCTGATACAATTGTTCCTGAAGTGCATCCATAAACTACACAATCAACTTTCTCACCAGGTAAAATATTTGCTGTAACAGATGTAATATTATTTGTCATTTTTTTTAAATTTTCTGCTGTAACAGGGTTATAATTTGTTATTCTATTAATAAAAAGGTCAGCTGTGACATTATTAAAAACTTTTAGAAAATCTTTTTCAATCATTACATCTGTTGATAATACAATAAGGCCCACTCTTGGATTTGTTTTTTTTATAAATTGAGGTTTTATTACTTTTGAATCCATATTAATAAGTTATATTATAATTTTATAGATACCAAGTTTAATGCATATGATAATTAAAATATCACTTACGAAAATTCAGACTTTTTTAATTTGTTTTTTAATTTTAATAACCAATGTCTCTGCTCAACAAAATAAAGAGATTAAGGTTGGTATATTTTTGGGTTTCACAGGTAATGTTGAAAGCTTAACGCCGTCAATGGCGGACTCTGCAGAATTAGCGTTTAACGAGGTGGCCAATGAAATAGATTTAAATAATGAAATATCTTTTAAAGTACAAAGAGCTGATACGACTTGTAATGATACGAATAAAGCAAAGAATGCAGCAAAAAAACTTATTAGAGATGGAGTTAGTGCAATTATAGGTGCTGCATGTCCCAATATTACTAAAAAAATAGCAGAAGAAATTTTTATACCCAAAAAAGTGTTAATAATTTCACCAGCAGACTCTTCAAATGAGTTGATGGGATTAAAAGATAATGATTTTGTTTTTAGAACAACTCCTTCAAAAATTAGAGGAAGTCAGATATTAGCAGATATTACAAAAGATAGAGGTATTCGGAATTTAGCTATTTCTTATAGCAGTGATAGAGACTATAAAAAATTTGCAGAAACTTACGATAAAGCCTTAAAAAAAAATAATATTAAAACTTCAGTTATGGTACCACATAATAAAAATACGAATGACTATTCAAAGCATATATCTACTTTAAGTGCTGCAGGTGGTGATGCCTTAGCAGTTATAAGTGATATAAATTCAGGAGGTGACAAAATAATCAAAGCAATGTTGGAGATTGGCATGTTTGATACTTTTATTTTACCAGATGGTATGATTGAGGAAAAAATAATTAATAATTTTAAGGAAAAAAATTTAAAAAAATCCTTTGGATATATGCCTGGGTTATCAAATTTAGGTTCAAAAAAATTTGTTAATCTCGCACAAAAATCAGGAATAGATCCTGATAGTCCTTACACGAATGAGTCTTACGACGCTGCGGCGATTATAATATTATCAAATTTTGCAAAAATTTATTCAGAAACAGATACTAATAATATTATACATGATGTAGCTAATAAACCAGGTGTAAAAATTTACCCTGGAGAAATTAAAAAAGCTATAGAGATTTTACGTGACGGTAAAAAGATAAATTATGAAGGTGCAACAGGTGTAGAGTTTGATAAATTTGGTGATACTTTAGGATCATTTGTAGAAGTTGATTTTAAAAAAGGAAAGTTAAAAAGCAAAAAACTAAGATAAATTTAATAACTAAATTTACTTGAAGGGTATTTTTTATTTTTTACATCACTGCTAAATCTTTTAATAGCTAGCTCTATGTGCTTTCTGATATTGTAAAAACTTTTTACAAATTTTATTGATGTTAGGTTTAAACCAATTAAGTCATCAGTGACTAAAACTTGTCCATCGCAATGAACCGAAGAGCCAATACCAATAGTTGGGATCTTTAACTCTTTGGTAATTTTTTTTGATAAACTTGTTTCAATACATTCTAATACAATAGAAAATACACCATTTTTTTGTAACAACATAGCGTCAGCTAATAATTTTTTTCTCTCTAAACTAGTTTTACCTTTATATCTAAATTTGCCTTTTTGACTTTGTGGCAATATACCTAGATGTCCCATAACATTTATTTTATTTTTTCTCAAATGTTTGATTATGTTTATAATTTTTTTTCCACCCTCAAGTTTAACTGCATCCGCTTTTGAGTCTTTTATTATTTTTTTTGCGTTTTTTAATGCCTCAGATTTATTTCTATAAGTGTTATATGGCATATCAACAACCATTAAACTTTTTTTTACGCCTTTCCTAACACTTTTTGAATGTTCAATCATCATACTAAGATTAACATTTTTGGTTGTATCAAATGAATATAAAACAGAACCTAGAGAGTCGCCTACTAAAATAATATCAGTATATTTATCTAAAATTTCAGAAAAATTTTTTGTATAAGAGGTCAAACAAATAATTTTTGATTTATTTTTTTTTGATAAAATTTTTTTAATTTTAGGATTCATATAATTTTATTAAGAATATTGTTTGTTTCCATATTATATATTTTATACAAATTTTCAGCATCCTTTAATTCAATTTCTTTAAATTTTACTTTTGAGCCTGGTGGGATTTGAACAAGTTTGTCATAATCAGCGCTTATAACTACTCCGAGTTTTGGGTATCCACCGAGGGTGCCATGGTCAGATAACAATATAATTGGTTTACCATCTGCCGGTACTTGAATAGTACCTTTTACCAAACCCTCAGATTTAATATTTGTGCTTTTAATATTTATCAACTTTGTTCCTTCTAGTCTCATTCCCATTCTATCTGAAAGTTTTGTAACTTGATATTTTTTTGAAAAGAAATCTTTTAATGACTGCTCGGAAAAATAATCAAAATTTGTTCCTTTAATCACTCTTATAAATTCAATATTAGAATTTATAAAATCTAATTTTCTATCTAAAGATTCTTTTGGCTCATTAAGTTTTATCTCTTGACCATTAATTAATTTATTACCATTGTTCGGCCCAACCTTAGCTCTAAGTGTTGTAGAAAAACTACCCCATACTTTACTTAATTTAAATCCACCACTTATAGAAAAATATCCATATACAGACTTATTGGTTGATATAATATCGATTGTATCACCATCATATATCTTAATTGTCCTGTAACACTCGCCTAAATGTTCAGTATTATCATTTTTAATTATCTTAAAATTTACATTTCCAGTAATCACAATGTCTCTAGTTACGCCAAAATATTTTAATGAAGGTCCCTGAAAAGCAAATTCAATTACGGGATCTTTTTCATTATTATTGATTAGTTTATTTGCAATTAGATAATTTCTTTTATCCATGGCTCCGCTAAAAGGTAATCCAATATGATATAAGTTTTCTCTGCCATTGTCTTGGAAAGTTGAATTTAATCCTCCTCTTACTACTTGAAAATAATTATTTTTCATAAAGTTTGTGATACTCATTTTTTTGGATTTCATAAAATTTTACTTCATCACCAGGATTTATTAAATTAGGTTTATTGTGATCTGATGGATTAAATATATTTATAGGAGTATTTCCAATTATGTTCCAGCCACCTGGGCTTTCAAAAGTATAAACATTACAAAATTGTTCGGTTAAGCCAACAGAACCTTTTGGAACTTTAACTCTAGGTGTTTCTAATCTATTTAATTGAATTATTTTATCTATATCTCCTAAAAATGGCATGCCTGCAACAAAACCTGTCATGTAACAAAAATAACTTTTATTTAGAAATATTTTTATAATTTCACTTTTTGATTTATTAAATTTTTTTTCTAATCTTTTTATGTCTAATGAAAATTCGTCGTCACAACATATTGGAATATTAATTTTTTGACTATTATACTCTTTATTGTCATTAATTTCTAATTCTATTATCTCTTTTTTTAAAATATTAAAACTAGTTTCACTTAGATTGTATGTGATTATTAATTTGTTATAGGATGGTGATAGATTTGTGACTCCTTTAAGTTTTTTATATTTTAATGTGTTAAAATATCTAATTACTTTTGAATTTATGTCTTTATTAACTTCATGTCCAAAATCACAATACAAAGCTGCGTCACCAAGATTAACTATATTTTTAATCATACAATGTTATACTTCATCAGAAATTTTATGGAAATTAATATTAATTGTGACCTGGGTGAAAAATCAAAGCATCATTCTACAAAGCATGATCCAGACTTGCTTAAGATTGTTAACTCCGCAAATATTGCGTGTGGTTATCATGCAGGCGATGAAGATACTATGAAAAATACAATAGAAATCTCAAAAAAAAATAATGTTAGTATTGGAGCACATCCTTCTTTCAATGATCCTGAAAACTTTGGAAGAAAAAGGCATAATCTTTCAGAGGGAGAGATTAGAAAACTAATAATTGATCAATATCAAATTTTAGAAAATATTGCAGCAAAACTTGAAACTAAAGTTACACATATCAAACCTCATGGGGCACTAAACAATATGGCTTGTGATGATCTAAATTTATCAAAAATATTGGCTGAAACAATTTTTAATATTGATAAAAATTTGATTTATCTGGTGCCAACTGGATCAAAAATGGAGCATGCTGCTAGAAAATTCGATATGAAAGTAGCATGTGAAATATTTGCAGATAGGAATTATGAGGATGATGGCAATCTTGTTTCTAGAAGTAAAAGTAATGCAGTTATAACTGATCCAGATAAATGTAAAAAACACGTTCTAGAAATGGTTGAAAACCAATCTATAAATTGCTTTTCTGGAAAAAAAATTAAATGTCAAATAGACTCTATATGTATACATGGTGATAATATTCAATCGTTAGAAACTGCAAATCAAATTAAAAAAGTTCTTGAAGAAAATGATGTATGTCTTAAACCATTAAATAATTTAAAAAAGTTTTTATAATTCAATGAAAAAATTAATTTTAGCAATTTTTATATGTTTTTATAGTTCAATTGTTCTTTCGGCTGGACCAGCGCCAGATTCTAAAGATACTGCAAGTAAAGGGGTTAAGGCATCTACAAAATTTGATGTCGGAAAAAAATTGGTTTCTAAAGCAAAAAAATTAGAAAAAAAAAATAAACAAAACAAAGCTAAAAAGATGTACGAAAAGGCAATTGTAAAATTACTTGAGGCAAATTCTCAAAATCCAAGCAATCCTGATACGTTAAATCTTTTAGGTTTTTCTCACAGAAAGATCGGCGACTATGATAATGCTGAGATTTATTACTCTATGGGATTAGAAATTGATCCTAAACATGTAGGTATAAATGAATACATGGGAGAATTATTTGTTGCAACGAATAGAATGGATGAAGCAAAAAAAAGATTGGCAGCTCTAGAAGATTGCAATTGTAAAGAATACAATGAACTTAAAAAAGTAATTGATGGAACAAAACAATCAAAATATTAATTAATATTTTGTATCATTTGTTCTGGTAGCCACATTACTATTTCGGGAAAAATTATTAATATAATTGTTGCAAAAATCATTAATAAAAATAATGGGAACGCACTTTTAGCAATAAAACCCATATCTTTTTTTGCCATTCCTTGAAGCACAAATAAGTTAAACCCAACAGGAGGGGTAATTTGAGCCATTTCTACGACCACTACAAGAAATATTCCAAACCAAATCATATCAAAACCGGCTTGTCTAATCATCGGTTCTATAATCGCCATTGTTAAAACTACAGCAGATATTCCATCTAAAAACATGCCTAAAATTATATAAAATATCATTAGAGCAAAAATTAAAATGTATGGAGAAAGATCAAGACTATTAATCCATAAAGCTAAATTTCTTGGAAGCCCTGTAAAACCCATTGCAAGAGATAAAAAAGCAGAGCCAGCTAATATAAAAGAAATCATACATGATGTAATTGTAGCCCCTAACAATGAATTTTTGAATGTATTCCAATTTAAACTTTTTTGGAAATAAGAGAGTATTAAAGCACCAACAACTCCTAATGATGCAGCTTCTGTTGCAGTTGCAATACCTGTGTAAATAGAACCAATTACTGAAATAATCAAAAGTATAACTGGAATTAATTGACCTGATCTTTTAATTTTTTCTCCAAAACTATAATTAGTCAAAATAGATGGCATTTCTTTTTTGTTGAAAATAGACCATAAAATTACATATCCCATAAAAATAAGTGCAATCATTATTCCAGGAATAATTCCAGCAACAAATAATTTTGCTATGGACTCCTGAACTGTTACACCATAAATAATTAAAATTATTGAAGGCGGAATTAATAATCCCAAAGTCCCTGAGCCTGCCAAACTACCTAATAATATTTTTTCTGGATAATTTCTTTTTCTAAGCTCTGGTATTGACATTTTTCCAACTGTGGCGACAGTAGCAGCCGAAGACCCAGAAATGGCAGCAAATAGTGCACAACCAACTACATTAACATGAATTAATCCGCCAGGTAATTTTTGCATCCAGGGAGATAATCCCTCAAAAAGATTTTCTGACAATTTAGTTCTAAAAAGTATTTCTCCCATCCAAACAAATAGTGGCAAAGCTGTTAAAGTCCATGAAGAAGAGGTGCCCCATATTGTGGTTGCCATTGCATCTCCAACTGGTCTTGTAGTGAATAAAGTCATTGCAATTGTAGAAACACCTATCATACTTAAGGCAACCCAAACACCAGTGCTTAAGAAAATTAAAAGAATTGAAATAAAAAATACACTAAGTAATATTTCAGTCATTTTTAATAAGATATTTTAATAGATTATGTAAAATACACACAAAAAGAATAATTGAACCTATGGCTAATGGTGATTGAGGAATCCATATTAATATTTCATCAGCACCTTCACTTCTCTCTTCAAATTTAAAAGAAATAATAAGCATTTTAACAAAATAATATGCTAAATAACCTGAAAATATTGAAGCAATCGATAGACACCAAATTTCAAATATTTTTCTGAATTTCTTGTTAAGTTTTTCTATAAATAATGTAATTCTTATATGTCCTCCCTCGCTAAATGTATAAGCTAAAGCGAAGAATGTAGAAGCAGCCATACAATAACCTGAGTATTCAGACAAACCTCGAATATAAAAACCAAAAATTCTAGAGGAAATTCCTATTAATATAAAAATAGCTATAAAGATTAAAAACAAAGCAGCAATATACCCCGAAAATTTATAGATTTTTTCTAGATAAAAATTGATTTTATTTAGCATATGATTAAAGGCCGCTAAAATTTTAACGGCCTTTAGAAAAGATTATTTAATAAGCAGATAAAACGGATTGACCTCTAGCGCCGGCTTTCTTTGTCCATTCAGATGCCATTTGAGATCCAACTTTTTCAAAATGTTGCTTTAATGCAGAATTGACTTTACCAACACTCATTCCAGCATCAGCTAAAGCTTTCTTGTCATTCTTATTTCCCATTTTTGAAAGTTGCCACCCTTTTCTTTCAGCAAGAGCCGCTTCTTTCATAATTAAGTCTTGAGTTTCTTTATCTAATTTGTTCCAAGCTTTTTTATTTGCAATTATCATATTTTTTGGAAACCAAGCAGCTATATCATAAAAATATTTAACTCCGTTTTCCCAAATCTTACTATTCTTTCCAGTTGTTGGCGAGGTAATCATACTTTCAACAGCTCCTGTAGAAAATGCTTGAGATATCTCTGCTGCTTCAATTTTAGTTGGAGCCATACCAGTTAGCTCAGCAATTCTAATTGTAGCACCATTATAAGCTCTAAACTTTAATCCTTTTAAATCTGCAACACTATTTATCTCTTTTTTAGAATATAATCCTTGAGCAGGCCAAGGTACTGCATATAAAAATACTAAACCTTTTGCATCTAAGCTTTTTGCTATTTCAGCTTTTGATGCTTTATATAATTTCATAGCATCTGTGTACGATGTAGCTAAAAAAGGTAAAGAATCGATTTCAAGTAAAGGATCTTCTTTACCTAATGCCGACATAAATCTTTCACCAATTGGGGCTTGCCCTGTTCTAACTGCTCTAAAAATTTCTCCACCCTTAAATAATGATCCACCTGGATGTGTGACTATAGTTAGTTTACCACCACTTTTTTCAGTTACATTTTTTGCAAATTCAGTTGCATTTGCAGAATGAAAATTACCCGCACCATAAGCTAACGCCATATCCCATTTTTCAGCATATGATACATTTGAAAGTAAAAGTAGTGATGTTAATATTGAAATAAAGTATTTTATTATTCTCATTTCACCTCCTCTTTTTAAAAATATATTTGATTATTAATTTAATGTTAAATCAATAAAAAAATTATCTACTTTTAATTGAAAAATTCTAATATTCATTTATTATCTAAGAATTCCAATGGAACAATCACTATTTTTTGAACAATCTTTAATTTTATTACAAATAATATTCATCGATATTATTTTAGCTGCAGATAATGCAATAATAATCGGCTTGATAGCTGCTAACTTTGTTCCAAAACACAGAAGACAAATTATACTTTGGGGTGTAGCAGGTGCATTAATTTTTAAAGTTATTTTTGCAATTTTTGCAACTTATTTATTTAAGTTCTATTTTATTAAAATTTTAGGTGGGCTACTATTAATTTGGATAGTTTATGACTTAAGAAAAGATTTATTTGAAATCAAGAAAGTAAAATCACCAACAAAAGTTTCTAAAGAGCCCTCATATATACAAAGTGTATATAAAGTATTATTTGCAGATATAACAATCAGTTTTGACAATGTTATTGGTGTGGTTGGAGCTTCCAAAGGTTATTTTGGTTTCATGATTTTTGGTTTAGTTTTGTCAGTTATTTTAACTGGAGCCCTCGCAACTTATCTTGCAAACTATATTCAAAAACATTTATGGATTGCTTATGTGGGTTTAGCATTTATTTTACTTGTTGCTATTCAATTAGTAATAGGTGGACTAGTTGATTTAGAAATTTTACGAGTTAATGAAGAGTTTAAGAAATATTTTTGATTATTTAATATGAAAAAATTATTAGTAATTGTAGTGTTTATTTTTTCAACACAATTAGTACAAAGTCAAGAATGTAATTTAAATCCAGAGCGTGGGAGTAAAAATTATATTATTGGTTATGGATCATTAATGGATAAAGAGTCTAGAATTCGAACAAATAAATCAGCTTTTGTAGTTAGACCTATTTTAATTAAAGGTTTTGAAAGAACTTGGGGCCTTCATGGTGGAATGTACAAAATTACTTTTTTAACAATCATTAAAAAAGATAACTCAGTTGTTAATGCAGTTTATTACCCAGTTTCGATAAAGGACTTGAATAAGACAGACAAGAGAGAGAGTGGCTATTGTAGAGTAAAGGTTGAAGGTAAGGACTTAAGTTTTTATGGAAAAAAAATTAAAACTAAAAATAAAAACTTTTGGGTTTATGCAGCTAATCCTGGGAAAATAAAAAAACCAACCAACAGTCATCCAATTGTTCAATCATATGTAGATTTATTTATAGGTGGTTGTTTTCAGATTAAGGAGAGATATAAAATTAATGAATTTCCAAAACAATGCGTAGAAACAACTACTGAATGGTCAAAGCATTGGGTAAATGATAGAGTACATGCTAGAAGGCCGTTCTTAGTGCCAAATTTTTATAAAATAGATAAACTTTTATCAAATTACTTTGATTACTATTTAGAAAATAAATACCAATAATCACATTTTATACTCAAAATTTTGAGTGGTTTCATTAACTCCAATCTCTATGGCGCCGTTACTTAAATGAAATTTCCTAGCCATATCAGTAAGCGGTGATAGTGTTACTAATCTATTTAAATGATTTGTTTTTTTTATTTTTTTGAAAACCTCTTTTACAATTAATCTTCCACCACCTTTTTTTTTTGACCAAACAGTATATGCAATAGCAATTTGACCAACTTTAAAATCTCTATTGATACTCTGAAGATAAGCGTCTTTACTCATCATATCTAGCTCTTCTACAGTTTTCGGAATACTATTTGTAAACGCAAAACACATTACCGCATGTATTTCATCTTGAAACTTAACACCATATATTTTTCTTCCAAAACTTGTTCTAAAATCATTATCTAATTCTGGTCTTACTGGATCCTCAGTAGTATTGCAGTTTGGCAACTCAACAATTTCAGCACCTTTAACCCAGTCAAAAAAATTTTTTACAGATTTTCCAATATCAATTTTTTTACCTTTAATGGAAGTATTAAATTTTTTAGATATTAAATCCTTTTTTTTTGTAATTGAGCGTTTGAATATCTTGCTTTTTCTTTTTAAAGCAACTTTTATTTTTCTTTTTAATAGTTTTTTTTCGGTCATTTTTAAATTTATAAACTAAATTAAATCAATTAGATTGTGACTTTTTTAACCTTTTTATTATTCTATTAGATGTTTTTTCAAGTAATTTATAAAAACCTGCTTTTCGCAAATCTTTTACTGCTTGCTCATTCAAACCACCGGGTGTTTGCGATTCTGTAACAAGTCTTTTTAGATTTTTGTTATGATTAAAAGCGTCTTCTGATAACGCAAGGAATAGAGATGATATATATTTTTGTGCATTTTCTTTTTTTATTCCTCTCTTAATTAACCAATTTGATAACGAGTATAAGATTTCATAAAAAGGAGCCATCATAGCAGAAGTTGTCCAAAAATTTAATGACAACTTCTCATTGTTGATTTCAACTGTAGATCCTAATTTATCAAAAAACTTTTTAACTTTACTATTTGGTGGATAAATTGGAACAGGACCTTTGCATAATGCAATTGGTGGTAATGGTATTGCCCTCACAATATTTGATTTTAATCCTGTAATTTTTTTTAATTGATTTAAATTAATTGTTGAAATGAAACTAATTATCATCTTATTTTTATTGAATTTTAAATTGCTTAAAATTTTATTTCCTACAGTTGGTGTTACTGCAAGAAAGACCCAGTCAGATTTATTAATAATATCTTGATTATTCTTAATTATTTTAATTTTTTTACTTTTAAATTTCAAAATTCTTGAAATTTTTTTATTTCTTTCAGATACAAATAATTTTGTAACTTTTAATTTTGAATTTATTACACCTGTTACAACCGCTTTTGTTATCTGTCCTGTTCCTATGAAACCAATTTTCATAATAAATTAATATAGTTGTTAATAATTTTGTGTAAATCCAATAAAAATTGCAATTAAGATCAATACACACGCCGAAATTGTGTTTATTACTCTTGGATTTGCCTTGATCCATGTCAAAAGTTTTTTAGCTAAAATTGCATAGCCAATTAGTGAAAGAAAATCTAATACCATGTATGTAATTATAAGAATTACAAATTGGAAAATATAATTTTCATTAAAATTTATAAACTGTGGAAAGATTAATGGAAAAAATATCCAAGCTTTTGGACTTGTTCCAGCTACAATAAATCCATCTTTAAAAAAAGATAACAATTTTTTTGATTTTGTTGATGTTTTGTTAAAATTTGTTGGTCTAGACTTATAGATATCGTAAGATAGATAAAATAAATAAGCTACACCAAACCATTTTAAAATATTTAATGTTTCACTATTATTAGCAATGAAGGATCCTATAAAAAATATTACTAAAGTAGCTTGTATTAGATTTGCAGTAATATCACCTAGTGCAATCCAAATACAATTTCTTGTTCCATAATTCATCGCATATGAAATAATTACAATTCTTGGTGTGCCTGGAGTTATAAATAAAAAAAGTATAATTTGTAAAAATAGAAAATAATCTAAGGGAAGCATTATTGGGATAGTCCTAAAAAACCGGGAGCTAAAGATGGCTAGATAGGACTATCTAACTCATAATAACATAACCAGTAAAAATTGCATTAACCATTTTTTTAATATTTATTAAGAATTTATGAAAAAAAGTCGCAGACCTCTCACAAAGGTTAAAAATCCTGAACCCAAAGTGGGCAGCCAGAGTTGGGTGGTATGGGCTGCTTGGGCAGACCGAATAACTTTCGAAGACATCAAATCAAAAACAGGTTTATCAGAAGGCGATGTTATAAAAATTATGAGAAGATCACTTAAACCTTCGTCATTTAGGCTTTGGAGAAAGAGGGCTAAAGGTCAAAGTATAAAGCACAGAAAAAAATTTGAAGAAACAAGAAAAGAAATAAGAAGAAAAATTAAAAAAAATGATTATATATAATTAATGAAAAAAATTACTATTTATACTGGACCTGTTTGCAATTATTGCGATGCCGCGAAAAGATTATTAAAGAGAAATAATGTGTCATTTTCTGAAATTAATATTGCAGAAGTTGATGGAGCATTAGATGAGATGCTTAAGAAAGCAAACGGTAAAAGAACTATTCCACAAATTTTTTTTGATGATCAGCACATCGGTGGCTATGAAGAAATCAGGGCTTTAGAAAAAGATAATAAGCTACAAGACCTTTTAAAATAAAACGTAATAAATAATTAAAAATATAAGTGTATATTCAAAAAACGTTTTAAAATTTAATATTTGTTTTTCACTAAACTTCTGATTTATTATTTTTCTTAAGAAATAAAATCCTAAATTAACAATTATCAATCCAATAATTAATCCTATTAAAACAAATTTAATTTGGAAGTTTTTGTAACCAAAATAAATTGCGGCTAAAAAAGTAAACCAAGATACTTTGGAAATAAATATTTTAAATAAAAGACCAGCTTTTTTACTAAAAATAGATTGAGTTTTAATTATAGAATAAGACCAAATAATCCCAATTAAAAAAGTAAAATATTTTACAATCATTTTAATTTTTTAGGTTTAAATACTAAACATAAACCATTATTACAATATCTTTTACCTGTTGGTTGAGGACCATCATCAAATATATGTCCATGATGCCCACCACAACTCTTACAATGATACTCGGTTCTTGCGTAACCAATATGGTGATCTGTTTTTGTTTCAAATACATCAGGCAGAGATTCGAAGAACGATGGCCACCCAGAACCACTTTCGTATTTTTTTTTTGATTCAAAAAGTTTTACATCGCAATTTGCACAATGATAATTGCCTTCTCTTTTTTCAAAATTTAATTCACTAGATCCAGGTCTTTCTGTTCCCTCTTCAAATAAAATTAATTTTTGCTCGGAAGATAAATTTGGATTTTTTTTCATATAACAGATGCACAAGTTTTATGTAATATAGCATGGAGTCTAACTAAAGTTTCAAAATCTTTGTTATAACCACCTCCTAAAACTCCACAAATAGGAACATTTTTTTCAAAAAAGTTGTTTATTATCATTTCGTCTCTTCTCTTTATTCCATCCTCAGAAATTTTCAATTTACCTAACCTATCATTTAAATGTATATCAACTCCTGCAACATAAAATACAAAATCATACTTTTCTTTATTCAATAATAAAATATTATCTTTAAGCTTTTTTAAATATTCCTTGTCTTCAATATTGTCATTTAAACTTACATCTAAATCACTGTTGTTTTTTTTTGCAGGATAATTAGATTTACAATGCATGCTAAAGGTAAAAACAGATTTATCGTTTTTGAAAATATCTGAAGTTCCATTTCCTTGATGAACATCAAGATCAACTATTAAAACATTTTTTACATAGCCTTTAGATTGTAAATATCTAGTAGCAACTGCCACATCATTAAAAACGCAGTAACCTGCTCCTTCATTATAGGTTGCGTGATGGCTTCCTCCTGCCGTATTGCATGCAATACGGTGATCAATAGCAAGTTTACTCGCTAAGACAGTTCCACCAGTCGCTCTAAAAGATCTATTCACCACGCTATCATTTATTGGAAAACCAATTTTTTTTTGGGATTTAATGTCTATAGTTTTTTTTTTTATACTAGCAATATACTCTAAGGAGTGTGCTCTGCTCAAAGTCTCTTCAGAACAATAGTCAGGTTTATAAAATCTATCTACTATTTTTTGGTTAATTAAATAATTTGCAAGTTCACCAAACTTTCTTATTGGAAACTTATTATCATCATTTATCTTTGCGACGTAATCCTGGTGGTTGACTACTGGTAGTTTCATTTGGCAGTTTTTTTATTAGATAAATAAATTCCTGAAAGAATAAATGAAGCTCCTATAAAATGGTATAGTTCAAATGTCTCTTGAAAAATCAAAATTGCTAGTACTGCACTTAGTAGTGGCATTAATTGGATAAACATTGTAGCACGATTTGGCCCCACTATCTCTACGCCCTTCTGCCAACAGTAGTAAGCAGCTAGCGCGGGGAACATTACAACATAAAAAAGAATTATAAAAAATGGTATATTAAAATTTATTTCTAAACCAATTGATTTTTCATAAAAAAATTGTGGTATTAAGAATAAAATTCCAACAGATACCATCAATTGAATTAATGTAAATTGTGAAAACTTAAAACTATGCTTTTTAAGTAGTGTTGAATAAATCGACCAACAAATAACACAAACTAACATCCAAAGATCACCTTTATTAAAATTTAAAGATAGAATTTTATTTATATCTGCATTTGAAATAATTGAACTAATTCCTATTACTGACAGCAATAACCCAATCAGTTGAAAAACATTTGTTCTATCTACTTTCATAAACGATGAGACAATTATTGTTACTGCCGGAATAGCTGCTAAAACTAAAGCTACATTTATTACTTGTGTGTAGTTCAATGCAAAATACACTACTGAGTTAAATGTGCTTATTGTCATTATCCCCATAAAACTTATCACAATCAAATTTTTTTTAATATAATTCCAATTGTTGAAAATTTCTTTGTATGTGAACGGTATTAAAATCAACCAGACTGAAATCCATCTAAAAAAATTTAAAGTTAGTGGTGGTACTTCATATAGATATGCGTATTTACCTACTATAAAATTCCCTGACCAACAGAATGTAGCAAATACAAGCAAAGTATAAGCTAAGTAATTTTTTGACAAATTGATCCTTAATTAAATCTTGATGAACTATAAGGAGATAAATCTAAATTAGTTTTTTCACCAAGAATCATTTTAGATACTATTTTCCCTGAAATTGCACCTAATGTCCATCCCAAATGATGATGCCCAAAGGAGTAATAAACATTGTTATAATTTTTTGACTTACCAATTACCGGGAGAAAATCAGGCAATGTTGGTCTAAATCCTAACCATTCGTCCTCATGATCCTCATTTTCTGGCAAACCATTTAACATGTCTTTTGCATTTAATATTAAATTTTTAATTCTCGACTTAGATAGAGGGTTTTCCAAACCTCCAAATTCAACTGTCCCAACAACTCTAAGACCCTGTTCCATAGGTGTTATACCGAAACCTCTATCAGCCCAAACAACTGGTCTGGATAATAGATTTGAGTAATTTTTAAAATGAATATGATAGCCTCTTTCAGTGTCTAGTGGAATTTTTTCATCTAATTTATCAGTTAGCTTTTTTGAGAAAGCACCACAAGCGATAACAACTTTATCAAATAGTAGTTTATCATTTTCTGTAACTAAGATAGGTTTTTGATCTTTAAAATCAATACTATTAATATTTTGTTTTTTAAAATTTCCACCTTTTTTTAAAAAATCTGCAAATAGCTTTTCAATAATTTTTTTTGGATTTCTTGCGTGTCTAGCATATTCATAGAATACACCTCCATCATAAAATGGTTTTAAATTTGGTTCTAAATCATGAACTTCTTTTGGGTTTAAAATTTTTTGTTTTACACCCAATTTTTCTCGAATATCAATTTCAATCTTTCTACTTTTAATTCCTTTTTTTTCCCATACGTACATAATTCCTTTTTTTTCAACTAGACCGTCTAAATTAATATCTGCAAATAATTCATCATATGCATTTAATGAAATATCCAAAATTTGATGCATATATTTTGCTGTGTGCATCATTTTCTTTTCTGAACAACTCATTATATATTTTGAAAACCAGGGAATCATTTTTACAAAATAATTCCATTTTAAAGCTAATGGTCCTCTACTACTTAATAGCATTGCAGGTACATCAGATAACACATCTGATCTGTTTAACTGTAAGGAGGCATATGGTGAAAAATGACCTGCATTTCCATAAGAAGCTGCGCAACCCGGTTCATCTTTGTCAAATAAAGTTACGTCAATTCCTTTTTTTTGTAAAAATAAAGCATTGCAGACACCTTGTATACCAGCACCAATAATAGCAACTGCATTTTTTGTCATTAAAATAATCTACATCATGAGTTAAAAAAATTATCGCGACAAATTATGCAATAATTTGTTTTTGATAAATTTTTGTGCTCATTACAACACTAAAACCTATCATTGTAGCTAGCATTGAAGAACCTCCATATGACATGATGGGTAGGGGTGATCCTACAATTGGAAGTAGTCCTAAAACCATGCTCATATTAACTGTAACATAAATAAATATAGAGGATGCGAATCCGTAACAAAATAATTTTCCAAAAAAGCTTCTAGCTGACGCGCCAATTTTTGCAGTTCTGTAAATTATAATTGCGTAAAGAAAAAGTAATGAAACTGAACCGATAAATCCATGTTCTTCTGAAAATAATGTAAATATAAAATCTGTATGCTTTTCAGGTAAAAAGTCTAAATAGCTTTGTGTCCCTTTGAGGAAACCCTTTCCTGATAAACCGCCAGAACCTACGGCAATTTTTGATTGTATTATTTGATATCCTGCACCAAGAGGATCTCTATCTGGATTAAAAAAAGTTAATATTCTAAGTTTTTGGTAAGGTTTTAAAAAAGATATTACAAACGGTAAAGAAATTAATAAAACTAAAGAAGAATAGATGAAATATTTTGCATTAACTCCAGATAACCATAAAACAACTAAACCACTCAAACCAATTAAAATTGAGGTACCTAAATCTGGTTGGCTTACAACTAATAGAATTGGTACAATTAATACTACCATTGGAATTATTATATTCTTAAAACTATTTACTGAATGAATCTGTGTTCGATGATAAAATTTTGCAAAACACATTATTATTGCAACTTTCATTAATTCTGAAGGTTGAAGATTAATAAAGTATAGGTCTACCCATCTTTGAGAGCCGGATGCTTTCACGCCATACAAAGAAGCCCAAATTAATAAGCATAAAACTACAAAGTAAAAAATATAGCCGACTGAATGCCATAATTTTATATTCACAAAAGAAAATATTAACATCATGGAAAAGAAAACTATAAATCGAATTACATGACTTTTTGTGTGGTAAAGAATTTCTCCTCCCTCTGTTGAATACATTGATAAGGAACTTATAAGTCCAAGAGTTAACAAGCAAAAAAGCAAAATATAGTCTAGTGATCTAAGTTTTTGAAAGAAGGTGATTTGTCCACTTAGTGCTGTTTCTTGAAACATTATGCTACAAAATTAATATTTTTTTGTTTGAATTTTTCTCTTTCTTCATGCCTATCAATTACAACTTTAAACAACTTTTTAGCCATTGGAGCAGCCGTTGAACCGCCAGAGCCACCGTGTTCTATAAAAATACTCATTGCATATCTTGGATTTTTGTATGGTCCAAATGCGATATAAAGAGCGTGATCTCTATCCTCATAAGGAATTTGAGAAATATCTAGATCAAGTTCTCTTTGAGCTTCAGTTATTCTTTTTACCTGTGAAGTTCCTGTTTTTCCGGCAAACTGATATTTCTTATCTTCAATTCTTGACGAATAAGATGTCCCTCTAACTTCATTTGTAGAAGCAAACATTGCTTCCAAAACAAATTTTACATTTTCTTGATTTCTAAAAAGAGGGCTATACAAATTATCATCTTCACTAGGTGATATCCCAAGGTCCAACAATGCATCGTCAAAATCTGGACCTTGTATTTTTTTTTCTAAATTCTTGCTCATTCTAGATTTTATATCCTCAAAAGATAAATCATCTTTATTTATAATTAATTTTGGATTTATTCTAAAACCACCATTTGCTAATTGGGCAGTCATAAGACATAGCTGTAACGGAGTAGTTTGGATATAACCTTGGCCAATACCTGTTATAAGTGTCTCACCAAGAACCCACCCTCTACCAAGAGCATTTTTTTTCCATTCTGTTGAAGGAACTAAACCAGCTTTTTCTTCATTAAAAATATTATTAAAGACCTTATTGCCCAATCCGAATTTTTTTGCAGTTTCATTCAGACGATCAACTCCCAATCTTCTGGACATTTCATAAAAAAAAGTATCACATGAAACTTTTAGAGCATCCCTAAGATTAACTACTCCATGACCTTTCTTTTTCCAACAGTTATACGTTTGTCCATACATCTCAATTTTTCCTGAACAATTAACTTTAAAATTTGGGGAAATAACATTGTTTTCTAATGCTGATAGCGCAACGATCGGCTTTATTGTTGAACCAGGAGGATATAATCCTGTAATCGATCTATTTATAAGTGGTTTTTTTGGATTATTTCTGATTGCTTCCCAATTCTCATAACTTATTCCATATAAAAATAAATTTGGATCAAAGGAAGGTGATGAATGCATTGCAAGTATATCTCCAGTATATATGTCCATAACACTTATCGATCCTGCTCTGTCATTTAAAAGCTCGTTGCACTTCTGTTGAATTTTTGTGTCAACTGTTAATCTTACTGATTTACCTTTTTGACCTTCTATGTGATCTATTTGATTTATTCTTTTTCCATATGCATTGACTTCGTATCTTTGAACTCCATTCATACCTATTAAATCGTTCTCTAAGGATCTCTCTAATCCAATTTTCCCAACTCTCAATCCAGGCACATGTTTCTTTTTAATTTCATCATTATTTGTAAGATCTTTTTGACTTGCTTGTGCAACGTATCCTAAAAGATGGGTATAATTTTCGTTGTAAGGATAGCTTCTTGCTACTGACAGAACTGGTTTGACACCTGACAGTTCATGTAAATAAAAATTTATTTTTACAAATTGATCCCAGGATAGATTCTCTGAAATTATTAATGTTTCCCACGGCTTTTGAGTGTTTTTCTTTTTTATAATTTTGTTAAAAGTCTTTTGGTCTAAATCTAAAATGTCTTTTACTCTAATTATTAAACTATTAAAATTTTCGACTTGCTCAGGTATTACGTGAAGTTGATAAACTTTTAAATTACCAGCGATTGTATTTCCAAAAAAGTCTTGGAAATCTCCTCTTATTGGTGGAAGTTTCCACTCCCTCAATCGATTTTTGTCTGAAAGTGTTAAATATTTTTTATTTTGATTTATTTGAAGTGAAAATAGTTGTGCAATTATTCCACCAAAAACAACTAGTTTAGCAGCAGATAGAATAAACATTCTTCTACCAACCACGCTTTGTTTTCTGTAACTTGTATCTGAGCTTCCACTAATCATTAGTTCTTCTAAGTAAATTTAAATAATAACCAAAAATATACGAAAAAAAATAATAGAACAAGAAAGTATACAAGACATTAAAAAGTAAATTGTAGTAATCAATTTTAACACTAAAAAAAACTACTAGAATTGAATAAAAGATTGAGTTTATGACTAAAATAGTAAAAAGGAAGAAAAACCAATCTTTTATTAGACTAACTCTTAGTGTGATATTTCTTAAATAAACCGCAAAAACACAAATAAATAAATAAGTAACGCTACTAATTCCCAAGGGTAATCCAATTACAACATCATTTATTAGACCAGCGAAAAACACCAATACGTAACTTAATCTTCCTTCTCCTTTCAAACTCCAATAAAAAATTAAAATATACGGAAAATTAAAAGAAAAATATTTTAAATTTAAATAATTAAAATCAAACTCATTTAGTACTGAAACATAAAGTAAAATAATTGGGCCTAATGATAGAATTTTTCTTGAAAATGGTAGTTTTGTTAAACTCATAAATTCAATTTATATTTTCGTATAAAACAATTTTTACTAATCTTAACTGTGAAAAATTGGAGTGAAACAAAACATAGCTTTCATTGCTCTCATCAATTATATTTATTTCACCAACAGGAATACCTGATTTAAATATTCCACCAGAACCTGAAGTGTAGACTTGATCACCATTATTTAAATCAAAACTTTCTAATTGGGTATATTGTAGTTTTCCAAATTCTTCCCCAGTCCCTGTCAAAATAGATTGGACACTATTAGGTTCAACGGATACTGGTACTTTGCTGTTCAAGTCAGATAGTAACAATACTCTTGAAGTTAAATAATTAACTTCTACAACTTTTCCAATTAAAAAATCTCCATCTAAAACAGCCATCCCTAATTTTACTTTATCTTTACTTCCTCTATTGACGATAATAGATTTAAGAAATGGGCTTTGTTTGTCTACTAATACCTTTGCCAAAATTTCAGAGGAGATATCTACAATATCTTCTATTTTAGATTTAAGCATTATATTTTCAGATAATATAAAATTATTGCTTAAGTTTTCAGCTTTCAATGCCTTAAAATCTTCTTTAAGTTTTTTATGATCGTCATACAAATTAATATGTGACATTGTTAATTTGTAAGTATTTACAATAAAATTTTCTGGTGCTGAAATTATAAAAGATGCACGATAAACAATTTCATTTAAACCTGATTTTAAAAAGGCTATGCCTTTGAAATTATATTTGCTCAATGTTAAAATGGTTATTGAGAAAAATAATAATACTATTAATGAAAATCTTTGCTTTGTACCTTTTTTTAAAAAGGCAGATCTGATTGCAATTATGAAATCATCTCTGCTAGTTTCCATTTTATCTTAATATTCAGATAGTACTGTTGAGAAAATCTCCTCTTGTTCTAAAGCTTTACCAGTTCCAACAGCTACACAAGCCAATGGATCTTCTGCAATATGTACAGGCAGACCAGTTTCCTTTGATAATCTTTTATCAATATTTTTCAATAACGCACCACCACCTGTAAGAGTGAGTCCCATATCAACTAAATCAGCTGATAGTTCTGGAGGAGTATTTTCAAGAGCATCTTTGATACCATTAATCATTTCTTTAAGTATCGGATTTAGGGCCTCAACAGTATCTTCTTCAGTAATATTAACTTCTTTGGGAGTTCCTGATCTTAGGTCTCTACCCTTAACAGCGTAAGTATTGTTGTTTGTGGCAATTGCAGTTCCAATTTCTTTTTTAATTTTTTCTGCAGTACTATCTCCAATCATTAAATTATATTCTTTTCTCATGTAATTAGCTAAAGCACCATCCATTGCATCTCCAGCTACCCTTAGTGAATTAGAATAAACCACACCTCCTAGCGACATAACTGCGATCTCGGTTGTACCACCTCCAATATCTATAACCATAGAACCTGTCGCTTCAGATATTGGTAATCCTGCACCAATAGCTGCCGCTATTGGTTCTTCAATTAATTGTACTCTTCTTGCTCCTGCAGCAAGAGCACTGTCTTGAATAGCTTTTCTCTCAACGGGAGTAGATCCAGTTGGTACACAAATTAAAATTCTAGGATTTGCAAATGTACTTCTTTTATGAACTTTTTTGATAAAGTGCTTGATCATTTCTTCAGTGACTACGAAATCTGCAATTACCCCGTCTCTTAATGGTCTAATAGCTTGAATATTTCCAGGTGTTCTACCAAGCATAGTTTTTGCTTCATCTCCTACAGCTAAAACTGATTTTTTTCCTTTATTATCTACCACAGCAACAACTGATGGTTCATTTAATACTACACCTTGTCCTTTTAAAACGACTAGAGTATTAGCTGTTCCAAGATCAATTGCCATATCTTGACTCCATATACTACTAATTTTCCCAAGTACCGACATTTTATATTCCTTTCACTTTTTGATGTTTAATACTTTCATTCATAGATTTCTTCTCTCGTTTAATAAGCATCTTATTTAATGCATTCAAGTATGCATTTGCTGATGCAACTAAAGTGTCTGTATCTGCAGATTGACCAACAGTAGTTCTATCATTTTCCTCAATTTTTACACTTACTGTTGCTTGAGCATCTGTACCTTCTGTTACTGCATGAACCTGATACAATAAAAGTTTCATTTCGTGAGGATACAATGCTTTTATGCACTTAAATGTAGCATCAACTGGACCATCTCCAGTTTGAGAAGTCTTTTTAATTTCACCAAAAACATCTAAAGTCATTTCTGCTTTTTGAGGCTCTCCTGTTCCAGCAAAAACTTTTAAAGATTTTAAGTTTATTGCATTAATCTTATTATCAACTATTAGACTATCATCCACTAAAGCAAGTATATCCTCATCGTAAACATGTTTTTTCTTATCTGCTAAAATTTTAAATTTCCCAAATGCATTTTGAATAACATCATCAGTTAAGTCTGTATACCCAAGGTCGCTTAATTTATCCTTAAAAGCATGTCTGCCAGAATGTTTCCCCATCACTAAAGAAGTTTTCTTAACTCCAACACTTTCTGGTGTCATGATCTCATAAGTCTCTCTATTTTTCAGCATACCATCTTGATGAATGCCTGACTCGTGAGCAAAAGCATTTTTTCCAACAATTGCTTTATTAAATTGCACAGGAAAACCAGTTGCATTAGACACAATTTTAGATGCTTTACTTATTAGTTCAGTCTTAATACCTGTTTCATAAGGCATCAAATCATTTCTTGTTTTAATTGCCATTACAATTTCTTCAAGCGCAGCATTACCAGCTCTTTCACCAATACCATTAATTGTACATTCGATTTGTCTTACACCTGCCGATAGTCCAGCTAAAGCATTTGCAACGGCAAGTCCTAAATCATTATGACAGTGAGCAGATATAATAGCTTTATCTATGTTTGGTACTTTATTTTTAATATGTGTTATTGTTTTTGCAAATTCTTCTGGAATTGAGTAACCAACAGTATCGGGGATATTTATTGTTGTAGCTCCACATTTAATAGCTAACTCGATTGTTCTACACATAAAATCTAAATCTGTTCTAGTTCCATCTTCACATGACCACTCTACATCGTTAGTAAATTTTCTAGCGTAAGTAACACTATCCTTAATGGCGTCTAAAACTTGATCATTGGTCATATCTAATTTGTGTTTCATATGAACAGGGCTTGTTGAAATAAAAGTGTGAATTCTAAATCTTTTTGAATGTCTTAAAGACTCATGACAAGCATCAATATCTTTTCTCAAAGCTCTAGCTAAACCACAAGGTATCGAATTTTTAATTTCTTTACTAATTTCAGATACCGCTTCAAAGTCTCCCGGTGATGAAATTGGGAAACCTGCCTCAATAATATCTATTCCCATTTCATCAAATACTCTAGAAATTTGAATTTTTTCCTCAACACTCATTGAAGCCCCAGGAGATTGCTCTCCATCACGCATAGTCGTATCAAATATAAAAACTTTATCTTTATCGCTCATAATTTTTGTAAATTATTTTTTTGGATAATACAATCTCTAGCAGAGATTGCAAAACAAAACAGTCAATTATGGGTTTTATATGTTATTTTTTTAACTCTTATCGCTATCAACTAATTTCTTTTTAGAAATCCACGGCATCATTGCTCTGAGGTTTTTTCCAACTCTTTCAACTGGATGCTCAGCTAACTTTTCTCTTATTTTAAGAAAGTTTTTTTGCCCATTTTTACACTCATCCATCCACTGTTTAGTAAACTTACCAGACTGAATATCGTCTAAAACTTCTTTCATTCTTTTTTTAGTTTCATCTTTATTAATAATTCTAGGTCCTGACATATACTCTCCATACTCAGCAGTGTTTGAGATAGAATAATTCATATTAGCTATTCCGCCTTCATAAATCAAATCAACGATAAGTTTGACCTCGTGAACAGTTTCAAAATATGCCATTTCAGGTTCATAGCCGGCTTCTACTAAAGTTTCGTATCCGTTTTTAATTAATTCAACTAATCCACCACATAAAACAGTTTGTTCACCAAAAAGATCAGTTTCTACTTCATCTTTAAATGTTGTTTCAATTATTCCAGATCTTCCACCACCTATTGCAGATGCATAAGACATTGCTAAATCTCTAGCTTTACCAGATCCATTTTGGTGAACAGCAAATAAACATGGAACTCCACCACCTTTTTCATATTCACTTCTTACTAAATGACCTGGTCCTTTTGGAGCAACCATAAAAACATCTAAATCTTTTCTAGCTTTAATTAAATCGTAGTGAACATTTAAACCATGAGCAAAGGCAATTGAAGTTCCTTCCTTAACTCTTTGCTCAATGTGATTTTTATAAATAGTAGCTTGAAGTTCGTCTGGTGTTAATATCATTATGACATCAGCCCACGCTGCCGCATCAGATAAGTTCATTACTTTTAAACCTTTTGACTCTGCTTTTTCTTTACTAGAGGAACCATCTCTTAAAGCTACTACTACCTCTTTAACACCACTATCTTTTAAATTTAATGCATGAGCATGACCTTGGCTTCCATATCCAAATATAGCTATTTTTTTTTCTTTTATTAAATTTACGTTAGTATCCTTTTCATAAAACATTTTCATTTCAACTCTCCTTTATTTAAAAATTTCTGATCCTCTTGTCATAGCTACTGCGCCAGTTCTAGACACACTAACTAATCCAAATTTTTTTAAATCTCCCATCACAGTATCTATTTCTCTTCTTAATGCAGTTATTTGAAGTACAACTGATTTTTGAGTTTTGTCTAATACTACTGGATTAAATTTTTTGCAAACTTTTAATGCTTTATTTCTTTTAGAAGTATTCCCAACGAGCTTTAATAAAGCCATTTCCTTAAATATAATTTTTTTATCACCTCTCATAAAATCTGCAACTTTATGAACTGGTACCAGTTTGCCTAATTGTAATTTAATTTGCTCAATTACCTGGGGTGTTCCAGTAGTTACAATAGTTATTCTTGATATACCTCTTTTGGGATCAACCTCTGCAACAGCTAAGGACTCTATATTATATCCTCTGCCAGAGAATAGTCCCACTACTCTAGCTAAAACTCCAGCTTCATTATCTACCCATACTACTATTATATGCGTATCTAGTTTTCCTTTTTTGCCTGGATCGCTATAAGCTGATTTAGATTTAACCATTAAACTAAAGTTTTTCCTTTTCCTGTAATTTTATTTTCTTTTTGATCATTAGGGCCTAACAACATTTGATTATGAGGTTTGCCTGAAGGTATCATTGGAAAACAATTTTCTTCTTTATCAACTAAACAGTCAAATATTACAGGTTTTTTTACATCAATCATTTCTTGAATTTTTTGATCTAACTCATCTGGAGTTTTTGCTCTTATTCCAACACATCCATAAGCTTCTGCAAGTTTTACAAAGTCTGGCAGAGCTGCTGTATAACTCTCAGAATAATTTTTTTCATGAAGTAATTCTTGCCATTGTCTTACCATACCCATGTACTCATTATTTAAAATAAAAATCTTTATTGGTAAATTATACTGAACAGCTGTGGACATTTCTTGCATTGTCATAAGAACTGAAGCTTCTCCTGCAATATCAACCACTAATTTATCGGGATGAGCTATTTGAACACCAACTGCCGCTGGTAAACCATAACCCATTGTGCCAAGACCTCCTGATGTCATCCATCTATTAGGTTTATCAAATTTATAATGTTGGGCCGCCCACATTTGATGTTGGCCAACTTCAGTTGTAATAAATGTATCTTTATTTTTAGTTAACTCATAAAGTCTTTGTATAGCAAATTGTGGTTTTATTGTTTTATCACTATTAATAAAGTTTAGAGAATTAACAGATCTCCATTTTCCAATTTGTTCCCACCATTTTGAAATATTTTCTTTATTAGACTTTAAAAAATTTGGTTTATGTTTTTTAATTGTCTTTATTAGTAACGAAATTACCTCTGAGACATCACCTACAATTGGAAGATCTGCCTTCACATTTTTATTTATTGAAGATGGATCTATATCTATGTGAACCTTTTTGGATTTAGGAGAGAATTCATCAATTTTTCCTGTTATCCTGTCATCAAATCTTGCACCTATGTTGATCATAAGATCACAATCATGCATAGCATTATTAGCTTCATATGTACCATGCATACCAAGCATTCCTAAAAATTGATTGTCATCTCCTGGAAATGAGCCAAGACCTTGTAGTGTAGAGGTTATTGGAAAACCAGTGATTGAAACTAATTCTCTTAATTGCTCACTTGCCTTAGGACCAGAATTAATCACACCACCACCTGTATAAAATATTGGTTGTTTTGCTTTACTCATCATTTCAATAAGTTTGTTGATATCCTTTTGCGAAAATCTATTATTTGATTTTCCGTTAAGTTTTTTTTGTTTTTTAAAATTTGTATATTTAGCTTTTTGAAATTGAATATCTTTCGGAATATCAACCAAAACTGGCCCAGGTCTTCCTGTGGTTGCAACTTCAAAAGCCTTGTGAATTGTTTTTGCTAAATCCTTAACATCTTTTACCAACCAATTATGCTTAGTGCACGGTCTAGTAATTCCTGTGGTATCACATTCTTGGAAAGCATCAGTGCCTATTAAATGCGTTGGAACTTGTCCTGAAATACAAACTAATGGAATAGAATCCATGTATGCATCTGTTAATGCGGTAACTACATTTGTTGCACCAGGACCAGATGTAACTAAAACTACACCAGGTTTTCCACATGACCTTGCATAACCCTCAGCAGCATGTCCTGCTCCTTGCTCGTGTCGTGCAAGTATATGTTTAATGTTATCATGATTTTTTAATTCATCATAAATTGGTAATACAGCGCCACCGGGATAACCAAAAATAAATTCAACTTTTTGATCCTCCATGCATTTAAAAACTATTTCTGCGCCTGTATATAATTTTGACATTTGACCAATCTAGCTGAAGTTGTACTAATTGGTCAAGTTTATCTGATGTTATTGTGATAAAAATTTTTGTACTTCTGAGAAATGTACCGCAAAATTCATACCTTCGGATGTATCTTTATGCAATCCCTGAGTATTCACTCCAATAACTCTATCTTTATAAAATAATGGGCCACCTGAATTTCCTGGATTTATTGCAGCATCTGTTTGAATAAATAACACGTCTTCAGCTCCTGTAGCGTTGTAAACACTACTCTCTTTTCTTATTGCGCTAATCCAACCCTTCGTTAAAGAAAATTTTCTACCTTTAGGGTGGCCAAGTGCTTCTACCATTTCACCTTGTTTTAATTGTCCAGAGTAAAATTTTACTGGATCACGTTTCATATTGGTTTTAAGTAGAGCCAAATCTCTTTTTAAATCTTTTTTTATAACGACCGCTGAGGATCTTTTTTTATTACGATCAATTATTGAAATTGACATTGCGTTTTCGACAACATGGTAATTTGTAAGTATTTCATCGTTGCTTATAAAAAATCCAGAACCCATTCCTGAACCAGTTTTAACAACTACCACACTATCAAATCTTGAATCTTTTGTTTCGTAAGAGGAAGATGTTAATGAGGCTGATTTAACTTTTTTCTTTTGATTTTTTTTTGATCCAAACAATTTGTCCCAAAAAGATTTTGGTTTATCTTGTTCGTAATTTAATAATGCATAAACATCATTAATATTATTAAGTTGTTTTTTTGTAGAATTGTTTATCTTTAATAAAAAACCATCTATGCTAACTTCATCAAGTTTTGTATTTTCCCAAATTTTAACATCCTCCATTTTATCATGTTTATTTGTTAATTCTTCAAATCTTTTATCCTGTTGGTTAATGTTATATGCAACGTTAAAGTTCTTTTCTTCATTGAATGAAACGTTGCTTTGATAAAACTTATTATTTTGAAATTGAATAATGTCATAATGAACTTTTTTTTCTGATTTTATGTTCACTAGATCGTAATTATAAGGACTTAAAATTTCTTTATCCAAATACATTGGGGTAGTAGAATATTCAGATATTAAATCATTGAGTTTATTTTGTAAGTTTACATAATTATTATGGTAAGAAATCGAACCTGCGGTATTAGCAAAAGCTCCTAACACATCTAACCATCCATATCCGGTAGGTTGTTGCGTCTGTAATTTATATTCGTAAATTTCTGATTCCCTTTTAGCTAACATAGCTTTTTTTTCTGTATCTCTTATTTCCATTTCCAATCTTCTGTAATCTGGATTTGGTATTTGTCTAATTCCAGTAACAATCCTCGATGTCATCTGATTTTGTGAGATTGTGTTTGAAAAAGTTTCTACATCCCTAGGTATAATTAAAACCAAATTAATATTTTTTTTTGTTAATTCTTTAAATTCATTTTTATTAAGCGAGTCAATCAAAGTAACTTCACCAGATACATATGGAATTATATTTTCCTTAACAATTTTCTTATTGTAAAAAACGAGTTCTAAATTTTCGTTAATTATAAGAGTCTGAGAAGAGGCTACTTCACTTGAGTTACTTTTTACAGTTTCATCATTTTTGTTTTGTTTAGTTTTTGCTAAACGCTCTAGTTTTTTTTGCTCGTTTATTTTTTTTCTCTGTTCTATTTTTGCTAAACGCTCTAGTTTTTTTTGCTCGTTTATTTTTTTTCTCTGTTCTATTTTTGCTAAACGCTCTAATTTTTTTTGCTCATTTATTTTTTTTCTCTGTTCTATTTTTGCTAAACGCTCTAACTTTTTTCTTTTTTGCAAAAGTTTTCTTTCTTCAGCTTTTGCTAATTGTTTTTTTCTCTTTTCCTCTTGTTCTAGTTTTCTTTTTTCTATTCTCTCAAGTCTCGCTTTGTTTTTCTGAGCTTTCTTTTCGAGTAATTGTTGGGTTTTTTTATTTTTAGCAATTTTTTTTAAAGAATCTTTTTTTATTTTTTCTACATCTTCTTTAGTTATATCTTTTTCAGTTTTTGCTACGTTATTTTTGTTGCTTCTATAGTTTTCTAATGCTTCTTTTCTTAGTTCATCTTTTACATCTAAAATATTTATAAATTCATTTTTTGTAATTAATTCCTCTGCATTCTCATTGCAGTTTTTTTCAGAAAACAAAGGATACATGAAGCCTGTCTCATCTAAACAAAAACGTTCCTCTGCTATTGAAAAATTTGTGATGCATACTGAAAGTATGAAAGATAAAATAACTGTGTTTAATCTACTTGACATAAATGTTATTTTCATTTGATATTATCTTATGTGCAAAAAACTACAAGTTGTATTTGTATCAATAATTTTGTTTTTAATTAATAATTTTGCTTTTAGTGAAACTCATATACCTAAAGATCAATCCAAAATTGATGTTGGTGAAGTGTTAAAGTTGCAAAATCAAAAATATTTAATGACACCTCCTAAGAAAGCTAGAAGCATATTTATGACAACAATAAATAAAATAAATGATGAATGTTGTGAAGAAGACTATCCTAAAAAATCAAGATTGGAAGAGATTAAGCTAACTTTGGAAGATTGTTTAAATACTAAATGTGAAAATAAACTAATTCCTATTTTTGATCCTAAAAATCCACCCAAAAAAATTATTTCTTTTAAAATGAATGATGAGGTGGATGATTTAATTTTAGATCATGAAAACTTTAAATTTAATAAATTATCATTAAAAATGGAAAGTGATCTGTCGTCTGAATCAGAGAAAAATGAAACAATAAAAAAATTTGAAGAAGAAAACAAAAAATTAAAAAAAACAGTAGATAAAATGCTTAAAAATTATCAAAATAAAATTACAAAGCTTGAAGAGGAAAATAAAAAATTAACTACAAAATATGACGAAGCATTTAATATGTTGCCACCATTTAAACAAAAAAAGCTAAAAGAAATGGCTAAAGATTAAAAAATCTTTCAAAGTCAGAAGATTTCAATTTTTTCCATTCTTGCATATTTCCTCTAGACCAGGTCAACTGTCTCTTAACATATCTCATTGTTCTAAAGATTATTCTGTCTTTAAGAATAGTTTTGTTTGAGATTTTATTATTAATATATTCGTCAATTTCCTTAATACCTATTATATAATTTGCACTTTTTAATTTATTCAGTTTAAGGTTTAAAATTTTCCTTGCTTCCTTAATTGCACCTAATTTTAGCATTTTGTCGACTCTTTTATTAATTTTTTTTTCAAGATCTTTTTTAGAATAATCAAAATATATTTTTAAAAAATCTTCATCTTTAAAAAATTTCTTAGTTTTTTTCTGCCATTCATAGATTGATATTTTTGTTTTTTTTTTAACTTCATACGCTCTTATTGATCTATTGATGTCATTTAACGAAATTTTTTTTTTTACTAATGGGTCAATTTTTATTAATTTATTATAAAAGTTTTTTTGCCCGATTTTTTTTTGAGTTTTAATAATATTGTTTCTGAAACTTGAAGGTATACTTGGAATTTTTGCAATTCCACAAACTAAACTTTTAAAATATAACCCAGTTCCACCAACTACAATAGGTACTTTATTTTTTTTTTTAATTTCTTGTATTTTTTTAAGACATAGATTTATCCATTGACCAGTCGAAAAATTTTTTTTTACACTTTGAAAACCATAAAGATGATGTTTAATCTTAGTTTGGTCTTTTTTTGACGGTCTAGCAGATAAAATCTTACACTCTTTATATATTTGCATACTGTCAGCGTTAATGATTTCTCCATCGATTTTTTTTGCAAGCTTAAGTGCAAATTTAGATTTACCTGATGCTGTGGGTCCTGAAATTAAAATTATTTTGGACTTTAGGTCCATACTAATCCAATTTTACACCAATATATCTTTTTTGATTTTGATTATTAAATATTGCTATTAGTATAGTTTTATTTTGTGACTTCAATGCTGTATTAACTAAATTATTTAATTGATTAGCAGACTTAATTCTTCTTTTGCCTGCTTCTACAATTATGTCATTTACTTTTAAATAATTTATAGGACTATCTGGCTCTATTTTAGTTATTATTAAACCTGATACGTTCGGTGGTAGTTGTCTTTGAATTATATCTTCTTTTGTTGTTGGTCTAACTTCAATTTTTAAAGCATTTACAATTTCAACCTTTGGAATATTTGGAGTTTCAGCTTTAAAATCTTCTGAAGTTTCAAGTCTGCCAAGAGTAATGGTTTTTGTTATCTCTTTTTTATTTCTCCAAACTTTAAGTTTAACAACCTTACCAACTTTTGTTTGAGCAACAATTAGTGGTAACTCTTGCATTTCATTAATTTTTTTTCCATCAAACTCTAATATGATATCCCCATCTTTAATTCCTCCTTTATCTGAAGGACTTCCTGGTGCAACACTTGCTACTAAAGCACCTCTTGCTTTACCTAATTTTTCAATTTCTGCTATTTCTTTTGAAACATTTTGAATTCTAACCCCTAACCAACCTCTTTTCGTTTCGCCAAACTCAATTAATTGATCTATTACTTGTTTTGCGCTATTCGATGGAATTGCAAAACCGATACCAATTGACCCTTGTTGACCAAGTATCGCTGTATTTATTCCTATTACATCTCCATTCATATTAAATAAAGGTCCACCAGAATTTCCTGTATTAATAGATGCGTCTGTTTGAATGAAA
Source organism: uncultured Pelagibacteraceae bacterium (assembly GCA_902611815.1). Lineage (GTDB taxonomy): Bacteria > Pseudomonadota > Alphaproteobacteria > Pelagibacterales > Pelagibacteraceae > Pelagibacter. The sequence goes on along the minus strand of CACMAZ010000003.1, from coordinate 5,098 downwards.
TCTTCATATCTTGATAATCCGATATTTCTATTTCTTGCTGAAATTATTCCTGAGGTAACTGTGCCTCCTAAACCAAATGGATTTCCAATTGCTATAACCCAGTCACCTATTCTAGCCTTATCAGAATTTCCAAATTTAACTGGCTGAAACTTATCATCTGATTTAATTTTTAAAACTGCAACATCTGATAATGGGTCTGCACCAATTATTTCTGCTTTATATTCTTTATCATTGCTAAATCTAACGACTATATCTTCGGCACCTTTAATTACATGATTATTTGTTATAACTGTTCCATTATTGTCTATTACAAATCCCGATCCTAAAGCGCTGGCTTTCCTTTTTTGTGGTGAACCAAACTCTTTAAACATATCTCCAAAAGGAGATCCTGGAGGAAATTCAAAGGGAAAAGGATTTGTATTTTTTACGACGGTTGTTGTTGTTGAAATGTTCACGACAGATGGCATTAATTTCTCTGCTAGATCAGCAAAAGAAGCTGGTCTATCTTGCGAGTTTGTTGGTAAAATTGTTGCTATTGAAAACAACAATATCAAAGTAAAATATTTTTTTAATATTACTCTCATAAAATTTTCATATACCAGATGATTAAAAAACCAACTAATGCAAATATAACACCTCCAAATCTTAGCTGTGAGTCTTTCATCAACTTTAACTTCTCTAACATATTTCTCATTTTTGAGGGAAATAAGGCGTATAAAGCACCCTCAATAAACAAAAATAGTCCAAAAGCGACTATTATTTCTCTCATACTTTTACTGATTTAATTGTTTTGCTTTTATATCTCCGAAGAATTTAAAAAATTCACTGTCTGGCGAAAGTATTAGAGAAGTTTCACCGCCTATTAAAGCTTTTTCATAAGCTTGCATTGCTCTATAAAACGCAAAGAATTGGGGATCCTGACCAAATGCATCTGCAAATATTTTGTTTCTTTTTCCATCTCCTTCACCCTTCATAATTTGAGATTTTTTTTCTGCATCTGCTAGTATTACTGTTACTTCTTTATCTGCTGTTGATGTTATTGTAACAGCCATTTCTGCTCCTTTAGCTCTGAACTCTTTTGCTTCTCTCTCTCTTTCAGTTTGCATTCTTCTATAAATTGCATCACTATTTGCTTGAGGAAGATCTGCTCTTTTAATTCTTACATCAACTATTTTAATACCAAAGTTTTCAGCTTCATTATTTACACCCTCTTGTATTAAAGACATTTGTTTTGTTCTATCCTGTGATAATAGAGTTTGTAATTCTTGCTGACCTAAGACGTTTCTTATTCTTGAATTTATAATTGTTGATAATCTTGATCTAGCAACTCTCTCGTTACCAACTGATATATAGAATTTTAGTGGATCAATGATTTGAAATCTTGCAAAAGCATCAACTATTAAACGTTTTTGATCTGATGCAATTACCTCTTCAGGCGGTGTGTCCAAATTTAAAATTCTTTTATCCAAATAAACTACATTTTGGATGAAAGGTAATTTGAAATTTATACCTGGTTTTAAAATAATTTTTTTAGGATCACCAAATTGTAAAACAATAGCTTGATTAACTTCTTTAACAATGAAAATTGAAAAGAAAGCTGTGAACGCTAAAACTAGAATTATTGGTATAGTAAATTTTTTCATATTAATTAGTTTTCTTTTTTAGTTCTGGTAATGGAAGATAAGGAACAACTCCCGATCCCGAGTCTTTATCAATTATTACTTTATCAATATCGGCTAGGACTTTTTCCATTGTTTCTAAATACATTCTTTCCTGTGTTACTTCTTTTGCTTTTCTATACTCGTTAAATATAGACAAAAACCTACTTGCTTCACCTTCAGCTTTTGCAACAACTTCTTTTTGGTATGCTTCTGCTGCTTGTAATATCTTTGCTGCTTCACCCCTTGCTCTTGGAATTACATCATTTGCATATGCTTCGGCTTCATTTTTTGATCTTTCCATGTCTGCTCTTGCTGCTTGAACATCTCTAAATGCATCAATAACTTGATCTGGTGGATCTGCTTTTTGTGTTTGAACTTGTGTTACTTGAATACCACTTTGATACTCATCTAAAATTTCCTGAATAATAGTCTCTGTTTCTTGCTCAATGATTGATCTTCCCTCAGTTAAAATTGGTTGTATATCACTCTTTGCAATTACTTCTCTCATTGCTGTTTCCGCTGCGGCTTTTACTGTTCCTTCTGGATCTTGAATTTTAAATAAAAATTTACCTGCATCTTTTATTACCCAAAAAACTGAAAAATCAATATTCACAATGTTTTCGTCTCCAGTTAACATTAAGCTTTCTTCTGGAACGTCTGCTACTACACCTGAACTAAATCCTGAGTCTCTTTCTGATCTAAAACCAATATCAATTCTGTTTACTTTTGTTACCTTTGGAGTAAGCACGCTCTCAATTGGGAAAGGTATGTGGTAATTTAAACCTGGTTGAGTTGTTGTTACAAATTTTCCAAATCTTAAAACGACACCCTGTTCATCTGGTAAAACTCTGTATAAACCGCTTAAAGCATAAATTATCAATAAAATTGAAATTCCAAAAATAAGTGGCTTTCCACCTTTAGATGTGCCACCTGGTAAAAATTTATTAATCTTATCTTGTAAATTTTTTATTATCTCATCGATGTTTGGAGGGGTAGGGCCTCTTCTTCCTGAACCATTGCCTCCGCCTCCTGGGGGAGATCCCCATGGGCTACCACCTCTACTTCTAAAATCGTCAACCATGCACTTTATATAGTGTCTTTGTTGGGAAAAACAAGTTTAGTATGTTAAAAGAACCCTTAAAAATTCGGACTTAATGTAGCAATGATAGGAAAACCTTATAAAAAAACCTTTGTTAAAAACCCAATTCAGGGTACGAAATTTACTTTAGCAATTTCGAGTGCCAAAGGAGGCGTAGGTAAATCAACATTTGCAACAAACCTTGCCTTAGCACTAAAAAATTTAGGTTGTAAAGTTGGATTATTAGACGCCGATATCTATGGTCCATCATTACCTAAACTTTTTTCAATTAATCAAAAACCCGAGAGTGATGGTTCAAATTTAAAACCTATTCTCAAATATGATATTCAATGTATGTCGATTGGTTTCTTAACTGACGAGCAAACCCCAATGATTTGGAGAGGTCCAATGGTAACCAGTACTATTAAAACTTTTGCCCAAAAAGTAAGCTGGAATAATTTAGATTTTATAATTGTAGATATGCCTCCTGGCACAGGCGACACTCAACTTACATTTGCGCAAGAAATAGAAATGGATGGAGCAATAATAGTATCAACTCCTCAAGAGCTTGCACTTCAAGATGTTAAAAGAGGAATAAGAATGTTTGATAAATTGGGGGTAAAGATTATTGGACTAGTAGATAATATGTCTTTTTTTAAAGGAGAAGATGGAAAAAAATATCCTATTTTTGGCGAGGGTGGAGTTAAAAGAACTGCAGAAGAATTTAGCAAAGAATTTTTATGCGAAATTCCAATTGATCCAGAGGTAGGTAAATCTGGTGATCAAGGAAAACCAATTGTTGAGAGCAATCCAGATAATGATATATCAAAAATATATTTAGATATTGCAAAAAAAATTAAATCTTCTTTTATTGAAAATTGATTTTATTTTACAGTGTAGACTTTTAAATAAATACCATACTCAGGGTCTTTAGCAAAAAAATCTAAATTACTAGTCACATCAAAATTTAAATTATCACGCTTACTTTTATAAGAGATTTCGGTAGAAGTTTCATGAACCGAAAGAGCATAAGATGAATTGTGTGATGCTCTATAATCTGCTGCAATTACAAAATTATCATTGTAACTGTCTTCTGTAGTTTGGTCTCTAGTATACTTTGTCATTAAATTAAAACCACTATCTGTAATTAAATCGAAACCTATTCCAGTATGTACACTGTGGGTTGCATTATTAATGTTATCTAAAGTGTATTTATCTCCACTTGATGAATATGAAAATTTTTGTTTTGTTGACGGGCTCATATCAGCTGAGTAATTAAAATCAAAATAAGGTAAGAAGGTATTATTTTTTAAGTCAAATTTTTTATCAATATTAGCACCAACTGAGGTAATAAAATTTCCAATGTACTGATCTTTAAATTTTAAATTTAAACCTGTAGCACCTGTTTCTGTATATTCTGCAAAGTGTGTTACACCGTAGTCTATTTTAATTTTGGGTGTAAAATTTAAGTTATTTTTTGAAAGAGTATCTCTTAAACTAAAAGAGCCATAAATTTGCTCACCGGACCTCTCGCCATTAGTTGAGGTAGAACCACTATTATTAATTAAATCAGAATTTATGAAACTTAAACCTAACAAGTGATCAGTAAATCTTTCTTCTCCTTTAGGTTTAGTCTCATAAAAAGTCAGACCAAATGTACTCATATTTAATGCGCTCCCTAGGTCTCCCACATCAACATCATCACTTCCAAATCTTAATGCAATACCTCTCATTATGTTATCTTTCCCTCTTTTGTCTGCACCTAGTGTGATTGCTGAAGTATTTATTTTTTTTGAGGATGAAACAGAGGTATCACCTATTCGACCTACGCTAATTGTTCCTTCGCTCCATAGAGACCAACTAGAATTTTCATTATCGGTGTTTGAAGAATTATAATTAGATAAATAAACTGGTAGCAACGTTTTTGATAAAGAGTTTAAAATTTCATTATTAAATTGAAATTTAATATTTTGATTAGTTAAGTTTCCCCTGTTGTTGTTCCTTCTTAACCATTGCATACGATTGATTACTGGATACGTGGTGTGTTGTATTAATTTTTTTGCGCTTTCAGATTGAGTCTCAATAGAAGCAACATCATCTTTATTAGCTGTTGGATCGATACAATTGACGACACCAAAGCCACAGCTTAAATCATATTCAGCAACATCTCTATTAGCAGCATTATTTTTTGAATCTAAAATAAATAATTTAGAACCATCATCACTAAACGCAATTCCTGAAGGTTCCTCAATTTGGCCAGAAAGGTCGTAACCCCCTTCAAATTTTACATTAGATAAATCAAAAGGTGTGCTTAGAGTGAATTCTTTAATTTTTTGTGCACTTACTCCTGTAACGTACA
>CACMAZ010000002.1 GCA_902611815.1 uncultured Pelagibacteraceae bacterium | reverse complement strand
TAAGGGAAATACTAACGAAGAATTTACCTTGTATGCATCACATAGTATATGGAATTCAAAAGAGGACTTTATTAATTGGACTAAATCAGAAGCCTTCAGGTTAGCCCACAAAAATGCTGGTCAACATCAAGATCTTTATTTAGGTGCGCCTAATTTTGAGGGATTTGAAGTTGTTTTATAATGATTGAACAAAGCGTTACATATTTATCTGCAATACTTTTAGGAGTTATGCTTTTTTTTTCATTTGTGGTTGCTCCATCCACATTTAGGTTCTTAAATGAGGAATATGCTAGAAAATTTATAAGGGGTATTTTTCCTTTATATTACTCACTAAATCTTAGTATCAGCTTAATTGTCGTTTTATTAATCGCTTATTTAAGTGATTTTAGTCTTAAATTTTATTTAATGTTATCTATTTGTATTTTATTTTTTATCTCTAATTTTTATTTAATGCCATTAATAAATAAATTTAAAGACAATGGTGAAGAAAAGTACTTCAAAGTATCACACTTTGTATCTGTGCTGATAAACTTGGTACAAATGATATTTCTTATAATAATATTAATAAAATAATGAAATACAATTTAGATAAAAGAACTCTTATAAAATTACTTGGTATTACATTTTTTTCTTTTTTCTTAATACCATTTAAGTTTGCAAACTCTGTTACAAAAAAAGTTATAAATGAAAATCTTACCAAAAAACAAAAAGAAATAATGTTTAATGAAGGAACAGAAAGGCCGTTTACAAGTGATCTTTTGAATGAAAAGAGAGAGGGTTTTTATCATTGCGCAAACTGCGGTGCAAAATTGTTTGCATCCACTGCTAAGTTTGACAGTGGGACTGGGTGGCCATCTTTTACAGAGGCTTTGCCAGGTGCATTTAAAACTAAAATTGATTATTCATTTGGAATGAAAAGAATTGAATATCACTGTGCAAATTGTGGAGTTCATCACGGACATGTCTTTGCCGATGGTCCTAGTGAGACTGGAAAAAGATTTTGTAACAATGGTCTTTGCTTAATATTTAAACCGTCAAGCAGCAATTAATCTATTTTTTTTTTCTTTTAAAACTACCTTTTCCTTTTTTTGGTTTAATAATTCTAGGTTTATATTTCTTTGAATAAAGATCTCTTTTTAATGGATTTTTCTTACTCATTGATTATATACCCATCTTTTTGACTTTTTATAAATGTATCATCATTAAACATATCTTTTATTTTTTTTCTTAATCTATAAATATGTGTCTCGACTGTGTGGGTTTCTAAGTCAGTCCCATATTTCCAAACCTCTTTTTGAAGAACATCTACCTTAACTGGCTTATTTTTATTTTTAAGAAATATAATAGTATCAATTTCTCGTTCCGTTAATTTTAATTCTTTATCAGTTTTTTTTTAGTATTCTTGAGTTAATATCTAATAAGTATTTTTTTTATATTAATATTTGATTGGGTTGAATAATTTTGTTGAATTAATCTTGCATTTATTTGATCGATTAAATTTGAGATCTTTATTGGAAATTTGGTAATACAACAAATTTGTTTATTATCAGTTTTGTTTTTTAACGACAAAAGATCTTTATGATTTGTTAGAATTATTGAATTCTCTAAAAATTTTTTATCTTCATCAATTTTTTTTATTAAATCTTTTTTTTCATTAAAGTAATTGACCTCGTAATTAAAATAATCTTTAATTTCTGTAATAATTTTGTCTAATTCTGGTATATTTAAAATATGCAGTTTATGAGAAAGCATTAGATTATATTATGCTAATAAAATTAAAAAATAAAGAATACTTAATTGTTGATGAATTTAGGTTCAAATGCTCTATTGGTAAAAATGGTTTAAAATTTAAAAAAAAGGAGGGAGATAAATATACTCCAAAAGGTATCTTTAAAATTGGCAAAGTTTACTATAGACCTGACAGAGTTAATAAACCAGAAACTAGGTTACCCCTAAAAAAAATTACTAAAAGAATGGCTTGGTGTGATGATCCTTATAATAAAAAATACAATAAAGAAGTTTTACTAAACAAATATATTAAAAGTGAGAAACTTTATAGAAAAAGTAGTTCTTACGATATTTTAATTGTTATAGAATATAACACAAAAAAAACTCGCCCGTTCAGAGGTAGTGCAATTTTTATACATATAACTAAAAACTATAAACCTACTTTAGGATGTATTGCTCTTAAAAAGAACGATTTACTAGTATTACTAAAAATAATTAAACCAGGGGCAAAAATTAAAATTATTTAACCTCTAGCTCCAAAAATTTTGGAACCAACTCTTATAAATGTTGAGCCCTGACTTATGGCTTCCATATAATCGTTGGACATGCCCATGCTAATATCCCTTAGATTTAAATTATTTGATAATTCTCTCATTTTTGTAAAATATGGTTTAGAATCTTTGTCAAAAGGTGGTATGCACATTAAACCAACAATATTTAGTTTGAAATCTTCTACACATTTTTTATAAAAATTTTCGACACTATCTATTTCGACACCACTTTTTTGAGGTTCATTACCTATGTTAACTTGAATAAATAATTTGGGTTTAAAATTTTTAATAGTTTGTTGTTCTGAGATTTTGCCTGCGAGTTTTAAACTGTCTAACGAATGAATGTAATCAAATAAAGGTAGTACAAATTTTACTTTATTTGTTTGTAATTTTCCTATTAAGTGCAGTTTGATTTTTGGAAAGTCTTGCTTAATACTTGTCCATTTTTCCAAAGCCTCTTGAACTTTATTTTCACCAAAATCTACATGTCCTTCGTTAATGACTGGCAAAATATGGTCAATTTGAAATGTTTTGGTAACAGCTACAAGTTTTACGTTTTTCTTATCGGATATTTCTTGCTTTATTATGGTAAAATTTTTTAATACGTTTTCCATATGTTAAAATCTATTTACTATTATATAGACAAATTTAATAAAGATGAAATCGATAAATTAGATAGGTTTGTCTCAATAATCTTTAGAAATTATTCAAACAAAATTAACGAAAAAGAAGTAAAAGATTTAACAAATCTTTGCAGAAAACAAAGAAGAAAAGTCTATATATCTAACAATTTAGGAATTGCATTAAAATACAATTTTAATGGTATTTATATACCATCTTTTAATAGGATTTTAAAATACAGGAATATATATAAAAAAAATTTTGAAGTAATTGGATCTGCGCATAATACTAAAGAAATTATTCAAAAGGAAAATCAGGGATGTACCAAAATTTTTTTATGTCCGATTTTTAAGACTAAAAAAAATAAGTATTTTTTAGGTGTCACCGTATTTAATTTGACTAAATTAAACTCTAAAAAAGATATTATCCCTCTTGGTGGTATTAACAATAAAAATATTAAAAGAATTAATTTATGCGGAGTAAAAGGTGTTGCGGGTATATCATGGATAAAAAAAAACGGCCCGAGTATAAATACTGGGCCGTTTAAATTTTAATAGAAAATCAAATTAGAACGCAAGTCCTAAAGCAATTTCTGTTATTTTTGCATCAGCAGCATCTTCTCTGAATGAAGCGTTTGTAACGTCCATTTGATATGCTTTAACAGACATACCACCCATTGAATATGCAACCTGAATTGCTTCGATCTCTTGGTCTACGTCAGCGATCTCAGTTCCACCTTTAACATTTGATTGTGCATCATATGTCTCAGTTGACTCTGTGTATGAGATTGACAAATTGTCATTTACGTTAAACGCAATACCAATTTGTTGACCTTCGAAGAAACCACCGCTTCCTCTTAGAGTTTTAGCTGTACCTGTTGCAACTGCATCAGTTTCTGAAACACCACTATCCATGTAAGACTCTGAGAAACCGATTGTTACTGGACCGAAGTTGTACTTCGCGTACCAAACACCGTTAAACTCATCTCTTACTGCATCTGAACCAGCTGCTGTTTTAGTTTTGTTCACTCTTTCAGAACCATAAAAACCAACTTTTAGTGCATCATAAGCTATTGTTACACCAGCTTCTTGACCAGATCCGTATGTAGATGTACCTTTTCCTGAAGGAATTTTACCATCAGCAGTTTCTTCATCGTTTGCATCTGAAGCATAACCAACATCAAATGTAATTGAAGCACCACCAAGATCAAACGTTGGAGATGTGTAAGTTATGTGGTTGTTATCCATGAAGTCACCAACTTTGTTTGTCGAAACAAGCGCAGAAATATCCGAAATCTGTTCGTAAACTTGTGGAACTTCTTCATCGTATTTATAGTGAGCTGCACCACTGTGGTGACCCATCAAGAACGAACCAAAAGATGGTGTCGAGATTGAAATGGCACCTGATGTTAAATCAGTTTGCGAGTCATTTGTAGCTGTGAAAACTGAGAATGTTGTCCCGTTATCAAGCTCACCGTTACCAGTAAAAGCTACGTCTTTATCTGTACCTAGACCTTTACTAGAGTTGTTGCTCATAGGATCTACGTTACCTGTTTTGTAGGTCATGTTCGCACCACCTGTAACAGTTAACTCTCCTGCATGACCTGCAAATGCTACTAGCGAACCAGCTAAAGCAGTTAGGCCAACTTTTTTAAATTTATTCATAAAATACTCCTTACTGTTATTGTTATTCATATGAACAACTGTTTTTTATCAGAAAATTCTTTAAAAACGCTCAGAATTAGCTGTTTACTTATATTTTTTAACGATGTGTGATATAAAAGTCACAATAAAAACACTGGATTTTAGCTTATTTTTCGTTATTTCATGAGTTTTATATCAATTCGTCAATTTATATATGATTAAAATTAGGTTTATAGTTTTATGTTTATTAATTTTAACGAGCCTTAACTCGTGCGGCATCTACAAAAGATCCGACGTTAAGGATAATCCAGTAAACATAGATGAAAGAGTTAAAAAAAATATTCAAGAAGGAAGAGGGATTAGATTTGGAAAAGGTGCTACCAGAGGTGGGGATTTTGACTTTGCTTCCTCAAATCCTTTATGGCGAGCGTCAATAGAAATTTTCGATTTTGTGCCGCTAAGTAATGCTAGCTATTCTGGTGGAATAATTATTACGGAATGGTTTTCTTCTGAAAATAAAGGCCTAGAAGGTTCCAGGGATCTTAAAATAACTGTTAGATTTTTAACTAACGAGATAAGAGCTGATGCTGTTGATGTAACAATTTTTGAAAAAATTTGCAAAGATCAAAATTGTAATACTAAAAAAATCGAGTCAAAGTTAGAAAAAGAAATCAAACTCGCTATTTTAAAAAAAGCGACTCTTATGGAAAAAGAGGGTTTTCAAAAATATTACGAAAGAAAAGGAAAGAACAAAGCAACTATACTAGATAGAAAAACTAAAAGGTAATAACCTTTTAATGAATTTTGTGGACAGATATAATTTTAAGATAGTAGAGGAGAAATGGCAAAATTATTGGCATAAAAATAAAAGCTTTAAAACTGATTTAGACACCAATAAAAAAAAATTTTATTGTCTTGAAATGTTTCCTTATCCCTCTGGTAAAATACACATGGGACATGTAAGAAACTATACAATTGGCGATGTTCTAGCAAGATACAAAACACTTCAAAATTTCAATGTTTTACACCCAATGGGATGGGATTCTTTTGGTATGCCAGCAGAAAATGCAGCAAAAGAAAATAATTTGGATCCTAAAGATTGGACAGAAAAGAATATATCGGTGATGAAATCTCAACTTAAAAAATTAGGTCTATCTATAGATTGGGATAGAGAAATTTCAACATGTTCAACAGAATATTATAAGCACCAGCAAAAATTTTTTTTAGAACTCTATAATAAAGGATTAATTTATAAAAAAGAAAATTACGTAAATTGGGATCCAATCGACCAAACAGTATTAGCAAACGAACAGGTAATTGATGGCAAAGGATGGAGATCGGGGGCAGTAGTTGAGAGAAAAAAATTAAGTCAGTGGTTTTTTAAGATTTCGAAATTTTCAAATGAGCTTTTATCAGGTTTAGATAAACTTAATAAATGGCCAAATAAAGTGAAAGTAATGCAAAAAAATTGGATTGGTAAATCTTTTGGTTGCGAAATTAACTTTAATATAGAGGGCGATAACTCTGTTAAAAATATTAAATGTTTTACCACAAGACCTGATACTTTATTTGGTTTCTCATTTTTAGCAGTTTCAGCTGATCATCCTATTTCAAAGTTATATGAAAAAAATGAAGAATTCCAAAAGTTCAAAAAGGAGTGCTCAAAAACTGGCACCACTGAAGAATCAATCGCTCAAGCTGAAAAGATAGGTTTTAAGACAAATTTGATTGCTATAAACCCTTTTGACGAAAACATAAAAGTTCCAGTTTATTTTGCAAATTTCGTTTTGATGGATTATGGTTTTGGCGCAGTTTTTGGTTGTCCGGCTCACGACCAAAGAGACTTTGAGTTTGCAAAAAAATATAACTTACCAATTAAGACAGTTGTGAAACCCAAAGATACAAAAGGAAATTTTGAGGTAAAAGATGAAGCTTATGTAGGTGATGGCATAATGGTAAATTCCTCCTTTTTAGATGGATTAAATACTCCAAATGATGCTATTTCAAAAGCTATTGACGAAATTGAAAAGAGAAAATCTGGTAAGAAAAAAATTAATTTTAGACTTAAGGACTGGGGGATCTCAAGACAAAGATATTGGGGTTGTCCTATCCCAATTGCTTATGACGATGATGGTAATCATATTGCTGTTCCAGATAATCAATTACCTATCAAATTACCAGAAAATATAAATATTAAGACAACTGGAAACCCATTAGATCATCAAGAGGATTGGAGAAAAATAAGTATTAAAGGAAAAGAATACAAACTTGAAACAGATACACTTGATACATTCGTAGACTCTTCATGGTATTATCTTCGTTTTTGTTCTCCAAACAATTCGAGTTATGGTTATAAACTGGAAGAAATTAAGTACTGGATGCCAGTAGACCAATATATTGGTGGTGTTGAGCACGCAATATTACATCTGTTATATTCAAGATTTTTCATGTTAGCACTTGGTTATGAAAATAAAGACTTTATATCACTAGAACCATTTGATGGGTTGTTCACTCAAGGCATGGTCTGCCACGAAACCTACAAGGATAAAAACAACACATGGCTAAGTCCGAATGAAGTATATTCTGAAGATGGAAAAAATTTTTTTAAAATCAGTGATAAAAAAGAAAAAGTTACAGTTGGATCTTCAGAATCCATGTCAAAATCTAAAAAAAATGTAATTGATCCAGAAAAAATTATTGAAATGTATGGAGCAGATGCTGTAAGACTTTTTATTTTATCCGATAGTCCACCAGAAAAAGACATACAATGGTCCGAGCAAGGAATGGTTGCCTCTTATAAATTTATAAATAAATTTTGGTTGTTGCATAAAAAAATATTACAAAAGATAGATTTAAATAAAAATGGCTCTGATCATAAAGATTTAAATATTTTTACAAATAAATTAATCCAAAAAATTACATTTAATCTTGAAAAATTTAATTACAATGTGATTGTAGCAAATATTTATGAAACATATAATTATTTAATTAAGGAAATTGAAAAAGATTATGAAATTAAAGTGCTAAAGGAAAATTATTTGAAAATTTTAACTTTAATGATGCCGGTATTGCCACACATGATTTCTGAAGCATTTAAAGATTTAAATTACAATGAACATCTACAATGGCCAAAAACAGAAGCAAAATACTTAGAAGAAAAATATGTTAATATAGTTGTTCAAATCAATGGTAAGAAAAAATCTTTGATAAAAGTTGAAAAGGATTTAGCAGACAAAGAAGTTATTAACATAGTCAAAAAAGACGAAAAAATAAATAATATTTTAAGTGATAAAAATTTATTAAAACATATTATAGTAAAAAACAGGTTAGTTAATTTTATTGTTAAATGAAAAAGATATTTTTAGTTATCATAATTTTATTATTAAATAATTGTGGATATACACCTATTTATTCAGCCAAAGATAGTAATTTTAAAATTATCAGTTTGAATTCGAATGTTAACAACAATCTTACAAACTATATTGAAAATAGTATAAGTGTATTTTCCAACGAAGATTCTAATAAAAAATTAAACATTGTTTTTAATTTAAAGGAAAATGTATCAGTCATATTAAAAGACTCTAAGGGAGATCCTTCAAAAAACAGATTAACTATTACAGTCGATTTATCTCTTTTTGATATTAACAAAAACTTATTGGCATCAAATACCTTTTCTGAAAGTTTTCAATATAATATTGATGATAATAAATATAACTTAAAACAATATGAGAAAAATATAAAATTTAGTTTGGTGGAACAAATTTCCTCACAAATAATTGAATATTTAACTAATGTTAAATGATTTTAAAATACTACGAAGTAAATAAAGTAAACATATCTAATTTTAAATATTTCATAATTTATGGAGAAAACGAAGGTTTAAAGAAAGAAGTAATAGAAAAAATAAGAAACAACAATGAAGGGAAGAATATAAGTTATGAAGAAACTCAAATTTTAAAAGACAAATCTAATTTTTTTAGTGAAATAAAGAATAAATCATTATTTGATGAAAAAAGAATTTTCTTAATAGAAAGATGCACTGATAAAATTTCAGAAATTGTTTTGGAAATCTACGAAGAGGATAGTGACGATGTATTAATTTTTAGTTGCGGAATTCTAGAAAAAAAATCAAAAATAAGAAAAGATTTAGAAAAATCGAAATATGTTGCTGTAATACCCACTTACAAAGATAATTCACAGTCTTTGATAAATATTGCTAAAAATTTTTTCACAGAAAAAAAAGTCAGTGTTTCTTACGAAACATTAAATTTATTAGTGAATCGATGTAGTGGTGATAGAGGATATTTAAGAATGGAACTAGAAAAAATTTCGAATTATTTATCAGACAAAAAAGTTATTTCTTTAAAAGAAATTTTAACTTTAACAAACTTGTCAGAAAATTATGGTGCAGCTGAACTAGTTGATGCGTCATTAACTAAAAATATTAGTAAAACTAAAGAAATATTAAATGAGAATAATTATTCACAAGAAGATACTTTTTTAATCTTGAGAGTTTTTTTGCAGAAAACCAAAAAAATACTAAATTTATTAGAGAATCTTGATAAAGAAAAAGATGTTGAAAAGGTCATATCTTTACATAGGCCTCCGATCTTTTGGAAAGATAAGCCTATAATTAAAAAACAACTTCAACTATGGACCAAAAAAAAAATTAGAGAATTGATTATCAAATTAAATGAAATTGAAGTTGAAATAAAAAAAAATAATTCAATAAGTTTGATTTTAATGAAAAACTTTGTTTATGAAATTTTGAATAAAGATGTTAATAGCTCTTCTTTATAGACTCAATAATCCTGTTTAATTGGTCTAATTCTTTGTAGTTAAATATTATAGATCCTTTGTTATTTTTTTTGTTTTTTATCTCAACTGTCATACCTATTTTATCCATCAGATCTTGCTCTAATATTTTAATATTTGGATCCTTATTGTTTAAGAGTTTTTTATAAGGTGTTTTATACGCTCTAACTAAATTTTCAGTTTGCCTGACTGATAATTTTTTGGATATGATTTTTTTTGATATCAATATGCAGTTTTCTAGACCAACTAAAATTTTAGCATGTCCAGGAGATATTTTGTTTTCCTTAATAAATTCAATTACCTCAAGCGGCAAACTAAGAAGTCTGAGAGAGTTTGTAATATGGCTTCTGCTTTTTCCAATAAACTTAGCGACCTGTTCTTGATCATAAGAAAACTCATCTATAAGTCTTTTATATCCTTCTGCTTCCTCTATTGCATTTAAGTCGTGTCTTTGTACATTTTCAACGATTCCAAATTCTAAAGCTTTTTTGTCATCAGCGTCTATAACAACTATAGGGACCTCATGTAATCCTGCTTTCTGTGCAGCTAGCCATCTCCTTTCGCCAGCGATAATTTCATATTTAGTATCACTATTTGAATTCCTGACAATTATAGGCTGAATTATTCCTCTCGATTTTATAGATTCAGATAATTCATTTAAACTTGCTTCGTCAAACTTTTTTCTTGGTTGATATTTATTTCTTGTAAGATCGCTTATGCTAGCTTTAGTGTTTGATGATACTTTGCCCTCACCAATTAAAGATGATAAACCTCTACCAAGTCCTTTCTTATTTTTAAAGCTGATCATGCTGCTGTTTCAAAACTTTCTTCCTGAGCTAAAAACTCTTCTGTAAAATTGATATATGATTTGCTGCCTGGACAAGTTTTATCATAAAATATAACGGGCATCCCGTGTGAAGGCGCTTCTGATAGTCTTACATTTCTTGGAACAACATTTTTGTAAACTTTTTCTTTAAAATAATTTCTTGCTTCAGTTTCAACTTCGCCTGAAAGCTTATTTCTCTTATCATACATAGTCAGCAGTATTCCTCTGATGGTAAGTTCTGGATTTAATCCCAATTTAATTCTGTCGATAGTTTTAATCAGTTGAGTTATGCCCTCCAAAGCAAAAAATTCAGTTTGAAGAGGAACTAAAAGAGAATGAGAGGCTACCAAGGCCATTACTGTTAACAAACTGAGGGATGGGGGGCAAT
Source organism: uncultured Pelagibacteraceae bacterium (assembly GCA_902611815.1). Taxonomy (GTDB): domain Bacteria; phylum Pseudomonadota; class Alphaproteobacteria; order Pelagibacterales; family Pelagibacteraceae; genus Pelagibacter. The sequence continues at coordinate 74,503 of CACMAZ010000002.1, read as the reverse complement.
CTATAAGCACATAATCATATGAGGCTCTAGAATCATTTAAATATGCGGATAATTTCTCTTTTAGAATATAAGCTCTACGACCATCATCTGCTGTTTCCACCTCCAATCCAGATAAATCTACATTTGAAGTGATTATATCCAGGTTAGAATAATTAGTTTTAGAAATAGCTTCATCAATTTTTTTTGTTCCAATCAATACTTGGTAAATCGAATTAGATGTTTGATCAATGTTTGATAATCCTAGCCCTGTTGTAGCATTTCCTTGGGGATCTAAATCAATTACCAAAACTTTTTTATTATTCAAAGAAAGTCCTGCAGCTAAATTTATTACAGTTGTTGTTTTGCCAACCCCGCCCTTTTGATTTATTATTGAGATAATTTTTTCTTTCATGCTTTTTTTAAATTATTTATTTTTACAATGACTGAATTTACGTCTGTTAAACTTTTTAAAATTTCATAATCAAACTTCCATAATTTTAAACATTCATTAATATTGTTCCTGCCACTCTTTCCTAAGAAAAGTATTAAACTGTTATAATGAGAAAAATTTTTGTTTATTAATTCTAATATTGTTTGCAGTGGTTTAAAAGCTCGAGCTACTACTATGTCTGCTTCTAATTCCCTTTCTTCAAAAATATTCTTTTGCCTTACCTCAGCATTTAATTCGAAGTGTTTGATCATCTTTTTTAAAAAATTGCTTTTCTTCATACTTTTCTCATAAAGTTCGAATTTTATTTTTGATCCCTTATTTTTTAAGATAATTGCAAGAACTACACCTGGAAGGCCAGAACCTGAGCCTATATCTAGGCAAGTTTTAGTATTTTTATCAATAATATCAATAATTTGCGCTGAGTCTATAATATGTCTTTTTATTGAGTCTTTCTCGGTTGATTTGCTTATTAAGTTCATTTTTTTGTTTTCACTTAATAATAATGATCTAAACTCTTCTAGGGCAGGAAATGTTTCACGTGAAACGTTTAATGTTTCTAATTCAGAATATTTTTTAAGATTTGATTCGATCAAGCTATATGCTTAATAGACTTTCTTTTAAGATGTGACAATAGAATAAATACAGCTGCTGGGGTAATTCCATCTATTCTCAAAGCTTGGCCCATTGTTTTTGGCCTAATTTGCTTAAATTTAGACTTAACTTCATTAGAAAGCCCTGAAAAACTATCATAATTTATATCAGATGGTATTTTAAGGCTCTCATCTCTTTTAAAAGCTAGAATATCCGCCTTTTGTTTCTTCATATAACCTTTATAGTGTGCGTTAATTTCAATCTGCTCCTCAATTTCTCTACTATAATCACCTATTTCAGGCCAAATATCTCTAATTTTATTAAATTTTACTCCTTTTTGGGCTAAAACAGAGTTTGCTGACCTATAAACCCCATCTTTTGCAATTTTAACTCCATGTTTTTCTGCTTCTGACGGTGATATCTTCAATTTATCCATTTTTTTAATCAATTTATCCAATTCTCTTGATTTATCCTGAAATAATTTCTTTCTCTCTGATTTAACTAAACCGAACTTAATTCCAATAGGAGTTAGCCTTAGATCAGCATTATCACATCTTAAAGATAATCTGTATTCGGCTCTTGAAGTAAACATCCTGTAAGGTTCGGCAACACCCTTTGTGACTAAATCATCTATCATTACGCCAATATATGCCTGGGATCTATCTAGAATTAATGGCTCTTTACCCTTGATTGATAAGGCAGCATTAGCTCCAGCTATTAGTCCTTGAGCTGCAGCTTCCTCATAACCTGTTGTGCCGTTAATTTGACCAGCAAAGTAAAAGTTTTTTATCTTCTTCGTTTCTAGTGTTAAAAAAAGTTCCCTAGGATCAACATAATCATATTCTATCGCGTATCCTGGGCGTAATATTTTAACTTTTTCTAAACCATTGATATTATTGCATATTTTTTGTTGTAAATCGGCTGGAAGCGATGTTGAAATTCCGTTGGGGTACACTGTGCTATCATCAAGCCCTTCTGGCTCCAGAAAGATTTGATGCCTAGTCTTATCCTTAAATTTATAAATTTTATCCTCTATGGAAGGACAGTACCTTGGCCCTACTCCCTTAATACTTCCAGAATACATTGCGCTTTGTTTAATGTTTTTAGAAATCAATTCATGAACCTTTTCATTGGTGTAAGTAATTCCGCATTTAATTTGTTTGTTAATATTTTTTTTGGTCAAAAAAGAGAAAAATGATATTTGATCATCTGGATGTTGTTCTTCTAAATTTGAATAATCAATTGTCTTACCATCTAACCTGGGTGGTGTCCCTGTTTTTAGCCTGCCAATTTTAAAATTATATTTATGCAATTGTTCGCTTAATCCTATAGTGGGCTTTTCATTATATCTACCTGCGGGGGTTCTTTCGTCACCTATATGTATCATTCCATTCAGAAATGTTCCTGTTGTAAGTATTACCTTGTTAGAGTGAATTTCTTTTCCAGAGGAAGTTAATATACCGTTTATACTATTTTTGTGAAATATAAAGCCATTTACAGACTCAGAAAAAATGCTTAAATTACAGTAGTTTACAAGTTTTTCTTGCATATATTTTTTATATAATGATCTGTCACTTTGAGTACGGGGTCCTCTTACAGCTGGTCCTCTACTCCTATTTAATAACTTAAATTGAATACCAGATTTATCAGCCACATCTCCCATAACACCATCTAAAGCATCTATTTCTCTAACTAAATGGCCTTTACCTAAACCACCAATTGCTGGGTTACAAGACATCGCGCCAATAGACGATTTATCGTTAGTAAAAAGAGCTGTATTTACTCCTATTCTCGCAGAAGCCGCAGCAGCCTCGCAGCCTGCATGGCCTCCACCAATTACTATGACGTCGTAGTGTTTATTATTTTCCATTACCTGAATTTATATTTGAAATCTTTTTTTACAAGACTATCTTGAATTTTATTAATTAATTGTAAAATAAGCTAATTTTATAGGTAATTAGCGGTTTATTTACCTATGCAAAAATCATTGAAAATACTCGACAAAATCTCCTCTACATCAACTTTTCCAACAACCTTACCTAAATTTCTTACAGCAATTCTTAAATCCTCAGTAGCTTTATCAAATTCTTCATTTAAATTTTTATTTTTGAAATCTTGTAAAGAAAGAATGCAATTATTTAAATCAATCCTGTGACGTTCTCTCGTAATAAAAACATCTGTACTGGTGTATAATGATTTTTTTAATATATATTTGATTTCTGATATTACTTTATCAATATTGGTTTCTTTAAGAATAGATATAAGAAAAGGATTATATTTTTTTAATTGCTCGGGAACTTTAAAATCATATAAATCTGTTTTATTAACTAATAAAATTGAGCTTTTATCGTATAAATCATTCAAAAAACCAAAGAATTCAACATTTTTTGGCTCTATTATTACTATTCTTAGGTCCGCTTCCTCTGCTTTTTTAAACGCTAGTTTTATACCTTCTTTCTCTATTATATCTTTTGATTCCCTAATACCTGCAGTATCTGAAATTATAACTGGATATCCATCAAAGTTTAAATGGGTTTCTAAAACATCCCTAGTTGTGCCAGCTATTTCTGAAACAATTGATACATCCCTTTTTGAGAAGTAATTCATTAAACTTGATTTTCCAGAATTTGGAGGTCCAACTATAGCAACTTTAAAACCAGTTCTAATTTTTTCTCCAACTTTGTTATCATTTAAAATTTTTTTTATATCTTCTTCAATTTTTTCCAAATCTTTTTTAATGTTTTTTGTAACGTTTTCTGGAATATCCTCCTCTGGAAAATCTATTTTGGCTTCTAAAGTTGCTAAAATTTTAATAAGTTTTTCTCTGATATTTTCAAATTTTAAAAAGCTTTTGCCTTTAATTATACTTTGTGCTTGATCAATTTGTATTTGAGTTTCTGCCGCTATTAAGTCTCCGATTGCTTCAGCTTTGAGCAAATTAATTTTACCATTTATAAAAGCAAGTTTTGTAAATTCACCAGGCTCTGCTAATCTACATTTTTGTGTGTCTAAAATTGTATTTTGTAAACATGTGATTATGGCTCTACTTCCGTGCACATGAAGTTCTGCCATATCTTCTCCTGTATAACTATTTGGGCCTGGAAACCATAAAACAATAGCCTCATCTATTAAGCTAGAAGTATTGATATTGTACAATTTTAGAAGGGTTGCCATTCTTGGTCTTGGTAACTCCTTTTTGATTAGCTTCTTTATTAAATTTTTAGTTTCTGGACCTGATATCCTTATAACTGCTACACCCGAAGAGCCTGGAGCTGAAGATAAAGCACATATTGTCATATCAATATTATATATTTAAATTTAACAATGGATATAATTAAAATTTAGTATGATTATATGGTTAGCTTCATACCCCAAAAGTGGGAATACGTGGGTTAGACTATTTTTACGATCTTACTTATCTAGAAACAAAGAGGAATTTAATATAAATCAAAAACCAAATGACGAATTTAAGATAAATAGATTTCCTAACAATAAAATGTTAAAGGAGATGCAAATTGACTCTGGTAATTTTTTTGAAATTGCAAAAAATTGGATAACGGTCCAAGAAAAAATTAATCTCAATAATAGACTTAATATTTTAAAAACTCATAATGCAATGTGCACAATCAATAAAAGTAAGTTTACTAATCAAGAGAACACATTGGGGGCTGTTTATATTGTGAGAGATCCAAGAGACGTGGCTGTATCATTTAGTCATCATTTAGGAATATCCTTAACTGAGGTGGTAGATTTAATGGTTAATGAAGAACATTTAATATCTGAAAAAGATTTCGTATTAGAAAAGAAAGAGGCTGGGAGCACATTAGTTAGTTCATGGTCAAATCATTATAATTCATGGAAAAACTACAACTTAAGCAAAATTTTAATAATTAAGTATGAGGATCTAATCAAGAAAACATTCGAGAAGTTTTACGAAATTGTTTTATACTTAAATAAATTAGAAAAAATTGAAATAGATGTGAAAAGAATAAAAAAATCAATAGAATTAACCAAATTTCACAACTTACAAGACTTAGAAAAAAAATACGGTTTTGAAGAGACTACATTTTCTAAAACATTTTTTAGAGAAGGTAAAATGGGTTCCTGGAAGCAGGAGCTTAATAAAGATTTATCAAAAAAAATTCAGAAAGCTTTTGAAGCTGAAATGATTGAGCTTGGTTATTTGTAAATATTAAGCAGGTTTGTTCATTGAAGTAAAAAACTCTGAATTAGATTTAGTAGCTTTTAGCTTAGAGTTTATAAATTCAATTGCATCCATTGATCCCATTGGGGCAATAATTCTTCTTAAAACATTCATCTTTTGAAGGTCATTTTTATCGAATAATAATTCTTCTCTTCTTGTTCCTGATTTAGTTATATCAATGGCGGGGAAAATCCTCTTTTCTGAAATCTTTCTATCAAGTATTGTTTCGCTATTACCTGTGCCTTTAAATTCCTCAAAAATTACCTCATCCATTCTACTACCAGTATCAATCAACGCGGTAGCGATTATCGTTAATGATCCTCCTTCTTCAATATTTCTTGCAGCACCAAAAAATCTTTTTGGTCTTTGAAGAGCGTTAGCATCAACACCTCCTGTTAAAACTTTTCCTGAACTTGGTACAACCGCATTGTATGCTCTTCCTAAACGAGTAATAGAATCTAATAATATAATTACATCTTTTTTATGTTCCGTTAATCTTTTAGCTTTTTCGATTACCATTTCTGCTACAGCAACGTGTCTTTGAGCTGGTTCATCAAAAGTAGAACTAATGACTTCACCTTTGACAGTTCTTTGCATATCAGTAACTTCCTCTGGTCTTTCATCAATTAATAACACCATCAACGAACACTCGGGATGGTTTGCTGTTATTGAGTTTGCAATACTTTGAAGTATCATAGTTTTACCTGCCTTTGGCGGTGAAATAATTAACGATCTTTGCCCTTTTCCGATGGGGCTAACTAAATCGATTAATCTCGAGGTTAAATCTGGTTTTTTCTCTGTTTTGTTGTTTTCTACCTCCATAACTAATTGTTTGTTTGGATAAAGCGGAGTTAAGTTATCAAAAGCAATTTTATGTCTAGATTTCATTGGATCTTCATTGTTGATTTTACTGACTTGTAACAAAGCAAAATATCTTTCACCCTCTTTAGGAGCTCTCACAGGGCCTTCCACAGTATCTCCAGTTCTGAGACCAAATTTCCTTATTTGGCTCGGGCTTACGTAAATATCATCTGCGCCTGGTAAATAATTCGACTCCAATGCTCTTAGAAAACCAAAGCCATCTTGCAATAATTGTAAAACACCCATACCAGTTATTTCCTCACCTTTTTCAGCAAGTTTTTTAAGTATAGCGAATAAAATTTCTTGTTTTCTTAAAGTGCTGGCATTTTCTATTCCAAGCTCTTCTGCTTGCGTGATAAGTTGTGCAGGGGTGTTTTTTTTTAGTTCTTCAATTTTCATGATAAGGGAATTTTAATAAGATAAATTGAATATAAACATTATTATAGATTTTTCAACCCTACATGGGCTTCAATATCGCTAAAAAGACTATCAATATTAGTAAAATTGTAGGAATTTCATTAATTACTCTAAAAAATTTAGGGCTGTTATTATTCATATCCTGATTGAATGATCTTAAGCAATTTCCAAGATAAAAATGATAGCCTGTTAAAATAATCACAGCGATAATTTTTATTAAAAACCATTTAGCTTTTAATAATTCAATTCCCTGAAAGTGAATAATTGATACCCCAAAAATCCAGGATAATAACATTGCTGGATACATAATATAAAAATATAAGCGTCTTTCCATTATTTTAAAAACTCCAGATATGTCGTTGTTTGATTTATTTTCTGAATGATATACAAAAATTCTCGGTAGATATAAAAGTCCAGCCATCCAAGAAATAACTGCTATTAAATGTAATGATTTTAAAATTAAATAAATATTCATTATTTTACCAAATAAGCATCCACCAAGTTTTTAAGTAAATTTATATGGTCCTCATTATCATTTAAACATGGTATTAGATCAAAATTTTCACCACCCGCATCTATAAAAGATTCTTTCCCCTGTATCGCTATTTCTTCTAATGTTTCTACACAATCTGAGGCAAAACCGGGGCAAATAACTAATATATTTTTTTTACCTTGTTTTGGAATTTCTTCTAAAGTCTTATCTGTGTAAGGCGTAAGCCATTCCTGCGGGCCAAACCTTGATTGAAATGTTGTCATAATTTCAATACTATTAAATTTTTCTTTTAAAAGCCTTGTAGTTTTCATGCAATAGCAATGATAAGGATCACCTTTATCAAAATATTTTTTTGGTATACCATGATATGATGCAACGATTAGATCTGGTTTCCAATTAATTTCGTAAACTTTCTTCTTAATAGAATTTACTATTGCTTCTATATAAAGTGGGTTTTCCTCATAATGGGATATAATTTGAAGACTTGGCTGCCATCTCAATTTCATTAAAGATCTAAATACTTCATCACAAACTGTTGCGGTTGTGGGTGACGCGTATTGAGGATAAAGAGGTAATATTATTAAATTTTCACAACCTTTTTCTTTAAGATCTCTTATTTTTCCATTAATACTTGGTGATCCATATCTCATCGCGAAATCAACTATTAGGTTTTCTTTATTAAATTTTTTTGACAATTTCTGAGTTTGCATCATTGTATAATATCTAAGCGGAGACATGTTTTTATCTTTCATCCAAATTTCTTTATAAGCTTTTGCAGTTTTAGAGGGTCTAAGTGTTAATATAAAAAGATTTAATATTATTTGCCAAAGGATAGGATTTACTTCTATTACTCTTCTATCAGATAAAAATTCTTTTAAATATTTTCTTATATCCCACCACCCGGTACTGTCAGGGGTACCAAGGTTGATTAATAGAACGCCTGTTTTGCCATAATTTACTTTTGGGTGATTTTTATTCATGAGTAATTTTTAACTAATTTAACCAAATAATCTACCATACTGGGGTTGGTATTTGGTAACACGCCGTGACCAAGATTAAAAATATATGATTTATCCCTAAATATATCTAAATATTTTCTAACATTAGTTTTCAATTCGTCTTTGCTACCAATTAAAAAATTAGGGTTTAGTCCTCCTTGTACTGCTATATCTATACTGTCTGAGATTTTCTTTGGATCTACATCATAATCTATACTAATCACATCCGGCTTTACTAAACTAACATAGTTTTTGTAATCATTAATTCCTTTAGGAAAACATATGACCGGGATGTTCTTAGACTTAACAAAATTAACTAAGTCTATAGTGGGGTTGTAGATATATTTATCGTAGTCCTTTTCTTTTAAAAGTCCAGCCCAGCTGTCAAATATTTGAATAATTGTTGCTCCACTTTCGATTTGATTATTAATATGAATTTTAAGAAACTTTATAATAACTTTTAATAAGTCCTCAATAAATTTCTGATCCTTTAAATTATAATTCAAATCTTTGTTTTTAGGAGATTCTTGATTTAACATATAAATAAGAATAGTCCATGGCGCTCCAACAAATCCTATTAGATCCTTATTTTTTAATTCTATTTTATCTTTTGTTTTTTTTATAGCATTATAAATAGGTTTTAATTTATCTGTAAATTGTATTTCGTTTATGTTTGACATTTTATTAAAATCTATTTCGCCTAATAGTGGTCCAAAATCTTTTTTAAATTTTACTGATTGACCTAAAGCAAAAGGTACTAATAAAATATCAGAAAATATTATTGCTGCATCTATATCAAATCTTCTTAAAGGCTGAACTGTAATTTCAGATGACAAATCTTCATTCAAACATAGTTTTATAAAATCCTGATTCTTTGACCTTATCTCCCTAAATTCTGGTAAATATCTTCCAGCTTGTCTCATTAACCATATACAATTGGTATTAGATTTTCTTTTTATACAATCCAGTAAAATAGTCATAATAATAGAATAAGTAATATTTATAATATTTGTATTAGGGATGTTAATATTGAATATTACTATTTTCTAACACTTTTATAACATTTTTTTCACAGTTAATTTGTTTAAATAAATCAAAGAATTAAAGAGTTCTTGAATAATATAAATTTTGTTCAAAAAGCGGTATATTGGTTATAAACATGTTTAATAATGTTATTAAAAAGCATTTTTTTGATTTTGGATGTTAGAATTAATAAGTTTATTTAATAAATTAAAATTAATACAAAAATCTTTATTAGTTATACATGAGTAATACATATGAAATTTATTTAGTTTCGGACTCAACTGGAGAAACCCTGGAGAGAATATTTCTAGCTATTAAGGCTCAATTTAAAAACTTCAACTATAAGACCCATTATTTTTCTTTTACTCGAACGGAAAATCAAATATTAAAAATTATAGAAAATTCTACTAAAAAAAAAAATTCCATTTTTTTATACACTATAGTGGACAATAAACTCGCTCAATTTTTATCATCAGAGTGTAACAAAAAAAATATACCATGTTTTGGTGTATTGGGAGACCTTATTTTAACTTTTTCAAAATTACTCAATCAAGAAGCAAGCCATATTCCAAGTGGGCAACACGTTATGAATGAAGATTACTATAAAAAGATTGAAGCTATACAGTTTACAATGAATCATGATGATGGAAATTCATTGGAAGATATTGTTAAATCAGATATTATTTTACTAGGTGTTAGCAGGACCAGTAAAACTCCAACATCAATTTATTTAGCAAACAAAGGTATGAAAATTTCAAATATCCCTCTAATAAATGAAAAATCTGTTCCTGATTTTTTAAAAGAAAAACCAGATTGTACATGCATTGTTGGTCTCACAGCGGAGCCAGATAGATTGGTTGATTTGAGAAAAAATAGAATGCAAACCATTAAAGAAAACGAGAATACAAATTATATAGATTTTGAGAAAATCAAAAGCGAAATAGAATTATCAAAGAAACTATTTATGAAATATAAATGGCCAACAATCGATGTCACAAGAAAATCAGTTGAAGAAACAGCGGCCTCTATACTTAAAATCCACGATATATTTAATAAAAATGAATGAGATTATATTAGCCTCAAAAAGCGAAGTAAGAAAAAAGATTTTACTGGATAATGGCATAACCTGTGCCGTCGAACCGTCAAAGGTTGATGAAGATGTTATAAAACAATCCTTGTTAAAAGAGGGCGCAACTCCAGAAATAATATCTAAAAATCTTGCAGAATTAAAAGCAAATAAAGTAAGTAATAAAATGCCAGAGAAACTTGTTCTAGGTGCTGACAGCGTAATCGATCTAGATGGTGAGATAATTTCAAAACCTAAATCAAGAGATGAAGCACTTAATATTTTGAAAAGGATGAGAGGAAAAGCCCACTATTTAATCAGCTCAGTTTGTATTTCGAAAAGAGGAAATATGATTTGGAATCATACCGACAAAGCAGAACTGGTCATGAAAGATCTTAATGACAATGAACTCAAAGATTATTTATCTAAAATTTCAGATAAGAGTCTATATGCATATAATGTTTATCAAATAGAAGGTGAAGGATTAAAGTTATTTAGTGAAATAAAAGGGGATAAAAATACTATAATGGGGCTTCCAATAACAAAAATCAAAAACTATTTACAGGAATATAAATGAAAAAATTTTTTGTAATAGGCAACCCGATAAGTCACTCTTTATCACCTGAATTACACAATTTTTGGATTAAAAAAAATAATATTAATGCTGTATATGAAAAAAAAAAATTAGAGGAAAAAGAACTAAAAAATTTTATCGATAATTTAAGAAAAGATAAAATTCATGGAATAAATGTAACAGTCCCTTTTAAAAATAAAGTAATTAAATATCTAGATAAACTTAGTTTAGAAGTTGAAACAACAGAATCTGTTAATACTATTTATAAAAATGGTGACGAAATAATCGGTCATAATACAGACGTGGCTGGGTTTGAGTTAGGTTTAAGACACTCTAAAATCAACGTATTGCATAAACATGTTCTTATACTCGGAGCAGGCGGAGTGGTTCCGTCAATCGTATATTCTTTATTAAGCATGGGGTGTAAAAAAATATTTTTATCAAATAGAACTATTGAAAAAGCTGAGAATATAAAGAAAAAATTTAATGAAGTTGAGATCTTAAAATGGGGCGAAATACCAGATTTTGATATTGTTATAAATGCTACTAGCGTTGGTTTAAAGGGTGATAGTTTGGACCTAGAATTTAATGTAAAAGATAAAATTTTTTATGATGTAATTTATAATCCGAAAGAAACACAGTTTTTAAAAAAAGCGAAACAAGAGGGCAACAAAGTTGAAAATGGTAGATTTATGTTTGTTTATCAAGCCAATCAATCTTTTTCTATATGGAACAATATAATACCTAAAATTGACGATGAGGTGTTAAAAATATTGGAATGATAATAATTAGTTTAGTAGGGGATATTGGTTCAGGAAAAACTTATGTTTCAAGATTATTAAAAATACCTTGTTTTTCAGCAGATACAGAGGTTAAGAAATTATATAAAAATAATAAAGATTGCTTTAATGCTTTAAAAAGAAAATTTCCTAAATTTATTAAAACATTTCCGATTAAAAAAAAAGATTTATCAAATTTAATAAAAAATAACTTATCTTACTTAAAAAAAATTGGATTAATCGTTCATCCTTTTATTAGAAAAAAATTAAAAATTTTTTTAAAAAAAAACAAAGATAAAAAGATGGTTGTTTTGGACATACCGTTATACTTGGAAAATAAAATGAACAAAAAAAATGATATTATTGTATTTTTAAAAACTAAAAAAAAAGATGTAGAAAAAATTTTGAAAAAAAGAAAAAATTACGATAAAAAACTTTTAAACATTCTAAGAAAATCTCAATTCTCATTAATTAAAAAAAAAAATAAATCAAACTATGTGTTAATAAATAATTATAATAGTGTTATTATGAAAAAGAAGGTTAATATGTTAAAGTTTACAATTTTAAATGATAGAAATAGTTCTTGATACAGAAACAACAGGTCTCTCCGTTGCAAAAGGACACCGGATTGTTGAAATAGGGTGCATTGAACTTAAAAATCAAATACCAACAGCTAAAACTTTTCATAGTTATTTAAATCCACAAAGGAAAGTTTCAGAGGATGCTATGAAAGTACATGGTTATACTGATGAGTTTTTAGCTGACAAAAAACTTTTTAAGGATGTTGCAGATGAATTTTTAAGATTTATAGAAAACAAAAAATTAATAATCCATAACGCTGAGTTTGATATTTCACATTTAAATAATGAACTTAAATTAGCTGGTAAAAAAATTTTAGATAGGAAAAATGTAATCGATACTCTAGATCTAGCAAGAGACAAATATCCTGGTTCTCAAATTAGTTTAGATGCACTTTGTAAAAGGTTTAGTATAGATAATTCTAGAAGAAAATTTCACACAGCATTAATTGATTGTGAACTTTTGTCTAAAGTTTACATTAATCTAATAGATCAGAAAGAGCCAAAATTAGATTTTGTTACAGAAGAATCAAAAAGTCTAAAAATGAATAAAAAAATTGATTACTGCAAAAAAATTATTGAACCGACAGAAGAAGAATATCAAAACCATAAGATTTTTATAAAAAAATCTTTAAAAAGAAATGCTTAATTTTTTCTATTTTTGTATAGTTGATCAAAGTCAACTTTATTTTCAAATTTAACATTTGGGTATCCAGAGTGGCTCAATAGATCTAAAAATATTTTTTCAATTTTTGGATAAATTTCATTCGGAACATCTCTTAAAAAAATTGGTTCTAAAACCTCTTTTGTATTCACATCTTCATCAATTTTGACAATTATCGCATAAATCATTTCAAAATAACCATGTTTACTTATTTCATCAGTTTCTTTGAATTTTGTGGAAATAGATACTTCAGCCATTTTATTTTTTAGAGGTTTCGTATTAATGTCTATAAATAATTTATATTTAGAAATATTTTCTTTAGTATAAATATAACTTTCAATGTCTTTTGTTTCTGCAGAAATATCTTTAATAAATTCACCCAAAATTTTATATTTTTTTTCCATTAATTATCCTTATCTTCATATTCACCCTCAATCAAATCATCTTTAATTTTTTGTTTCCTATATTTTTTACTAAAAAACTTAAAAATAATGTTTCTGAAGAATGGTATAATTAAAAGAAAACCAATTAAGTCAGTTGCAAAACCTGGGATAATTAAAAGCAAAGCCGCAAAAGCCAAAGCAGCTCCAGATATCATTTCGTAAACAGGAATTTGGTTTTGATAAAGTTGAGTGATCCCAGATTTTAAAGTGCTCATCCCCTGCAATCTCACAAAATAGATGCCAACAACAGCAGTCAGTAGAATTATTAAAATTGTGTTAAATGCTCCTATTTGCCCCCCAATTTGTATGAAAAGGTATATTTCGATAAGAGGAACAAATAAAACGATTAATAAAAGTGTGTTCATTTGTCATTAATCTAATTTGCTAGTTGAAATTAAGCAATAGAGTAAATATTATAATATTATGAGTTATAGCTTTGAATATATAGATATAATACTTCTAGCAATGATTGCTGGTTTTATATTTTTAAGACTAAGAGGTATTCTAGGTAAAAAATCTGGATTTGAGGAAGATATAACTCAAAGTTTTCCACATGAATTTCCAAATGTTAAACCAGTTAAAAAAACAAACTTTGATGTTTTTGATGATAAGGCAAAGTCTGAATTTTTGTCAGGTGCTAAAATTGCTTATGAAACAATCATTACAGATTTTTCAAACGGTAACTTAAAAAATATAAAAAATATTTTAGAAAAAAAAGTTTTAAAGCAATTTGAAGATGCTATTAGCGAAAGAAAAAAACAAGGCAATATATCTGAAACTACTTTTATAGGCATTAATTCGGCAGAGATTAAGCAACATGAGAGAAATGGAAACTTTCTCGAGGTTACAGTGGATTTTGTAAGTGAAATTATTTCTTGCGTAAAAGATAAAGATTCTAAAATTATTTCTGGCGACCCAGAAAAAGTTAAAAAAGTTTACGATACCTGGAAATTTTCTAAAAATGTACAATCAAATGATCCAAACTGGTCATTGATTGAAACGAATGTTTAATTGAATAAAAAACTATCTAAAAAAGATTTAAAAGCTTGGAAAGATTTTGTTGAAGGAAACCAAAGAGTTCCGGATAAAGATAATTTTAAAAATGTTAAAAAAAATAAAAAAGAAGCCACAATAGATCTTCATGGTTTTTCTTTAGATCAAGCAAATAATAAAGTTGAAAAGTTTATAATCGAGTGTTTTGATAAGAAAATCGAAAAATTAAATATTATTACTGGAAAAGGACTTAGATCTAAAGTTGATCAAAACCCGTTTCAATCAAAAGATTTAAGTATTCTTAAATATTCGGTACCCGAATTTGTAAAATGTAACACCACATTAATGAGTATTATTAAAAGAATTGAAGATCAAACAGATAACAAAAACTCGGGTTTTTTTTGTATTTACTTAAAATTAAAGAATAAACTTTGATAAATCGTTATCCTTGACCAACTGACCAAGGTTTTCTTTAACATACTTAGAATCTATTACAATTTTTTCACCAGATCTGTCAGTTGCTGTGAAACTAATTTCATCAAGAATTCTCTCGATTATTGTATGAAGTCTTCTCGCACCAATATTTTCTACAGATGAGTTCACTTCAGTTGCAAGATTAGCAATGGTCTCAATGCCATCCTCAGAAAATTGTAAGTCAACATTTTCCGTTTTAAGCAATGCCTGGTATTGTTTGATTAAACTATTATCTGGTTCTTTTAAAATTCTTTTAAAATCCTCACTTGTGAGCGCATCTAATTCTACTCTAATTGGCAATCTACCTTGAAGTTCAGGTAATAAGTCCGATGGTTTTGCTAATTGAAAGGCTCCAGATGCAATGAATAAAATATGATCCGTTTTAACTGGTCCATACTTTGTGCTAACTGTAGTACCCTCAATTAATGGAAGCAAGTCCCTTTGAACACCTTCTCTTGAAACATCTCCGCCAACCCTATCTGTTCTTCCTGAAATTTTGTCAATTTCATCTAAAAAAACGATACCATTATTTTCAGTTACATTTTTTGCTGATTTTATAATTTTGTCCTGTTCGATTAATTTATCTGCTTCTTCATTAATTAATATTTCATGGGACTCTTTAACAGTCATTTTTTTCTTTTTTGTTTTACCTCCCATAGATTTACCTAACATGTCACCAATATTTATCATTCCAATATTTGCACCTGACATTCCTGGAATTTCAAAACTAGGCATGTTACTAGACTCATTAGTAGCAATTTCTATTTCGTTATCATCTAAGTCACCATCTCTTAGTCTCTTTCTGAAACTCTCTCTTGTTGCAACAGACGCCTTATTTCCTACTAATGCATCCAATACTCTTTCTTCAGCTAATTTTTGAGCTTTAGCATGTACTTCTTTTCTTTTTTTAACCTTTTCCATAGCAATAGCTATTTCAAGCAGGTCTCTTATAATTTGTTCAACGTCTCTTCCAACATAACCAACTTCAGTAAATCTTGTAGCTTCAACTTTCACAAAAGGAGCTTCTGCTAATTTTGATAGTCTTCTAGATATTTCAGTTTTTCCAACTCCAGTTGGACCTATCATCAAAATATTTTTAGGAAGCACCTCATCTCGCATATCACCTGTTAAAGCTTGTCTTCTCCATCTGTTTCTTAAAGCAATAGCTACTGCCCTTTTAGCTTTATTTTGACCAACAACGTATCTATCTAACTCAGAAACAATTTCTCTTGGAGACAATGAGTCAATATGATTTTGTTTTTTTTCCTCAGTTTTCTTTGGGAAAGTTTTTACGTTAGATTTTTCCATTAAATTTTTTCCACTTTTATATTATGATTTGTAAACACACAGATATCAGCTGCGACTTGTATAGCTTTTTTTGCGACCTCTTCAGCTTTTAATTCAGTATCCATTAATACTTTTGCAGCAGCTAATGCATAATTTCCTCCTGAACCAATTCCAATAACATCTCCTTCAGGCTCTAAGACGTCTCCAGTTCCTGAAATAATAAAACTTTTTTCTTTATCACCAATCGCCATAAGAGCCTCTAATCTTCTTAAGTATTTATCTGTTCTCCAATCTTTAGCTAATTCAACAGCAGCTCTTGTTAAATTTCCTGCATGTTTTTCAAGTTTAGCTTCTAATCTTTCAAATAAAGTTAATGCATCGGCTGTGGATCCAGCAAATCCAGCAATCACATTTCTTTTCTCGATTTTACGAACTTTGTTAGCATTACTTTTGATCACTGTATTTCCCATGCTCACTTGACCATCGCTTGCCACAACTACGTCATTATTTTTTCTTACTAGTACAATCGTTGTCATTTCAGTTAAATGGATACTAATTTTAAATGTTCAAGTGCTAAATTAACTGTTATTGATATCAATAGATAATGCATATATATCTAACTAAATATGAAGCGAAAAGCAGAGATAAGTCGAAAAACTAAAGAAACTAAAATCGATGTTGCTATAAATATCGATGGTAAAGGCAAGTTTAAAATAGACACTGGTATCGGTTTTTTGGACCATATGTTAGAACAATTATCAAAACACTCCTCAATTGATTTAAAAGTAAAAGCTAAAGGAGATACGCATATTGATCTTCATCACACCACTGAAGACACAGGCATTGCAATTGGTGAATGTTTAAAAAAAGCATCAAAAAAATTCATAGGAATAAAAAGATACGCTCATGCAATGATTCCAATGGATGAAACTTTAACAAGAGTTGCTTTAGATGTTTCGAATAGACCGTATTTAATTTGGAAAGTTGATTTGAAGGTTGAAAAGCTTGGCGAAATGGACACTGAATTATTTAAAGAGTGGTTCCAGGCATTTTCACAAGCAGCAGGTATCACTTTACACATAGAAAATTTATATGGTGATAATAGTCATCATAAAGTTGAGTCTTGTTTTAAAGGATTAGCAAGATCTTTAAGAAGTGCACTCGAGATTGATCCGCGAAATAAGAATGTAATACCATCGACCAAAGGTTCTTTATAAGAATTAATGAACGTAACAATAGTTGATTACAAATCAGGGAATATAAGTTCTGTAATAAATTCATTTAAAGAAGTAGCACAAAATAAAGTTAAAATTGAAGTCACTTCTGATTTAAAAAAAATAAAATTAAGTGACAAAGTTGTGTTGCCAGGACAGGGTTCCTTCAAGAGCTGCATCGATGCACTTAATACAACCAACGGCCTTGTCGAAACTTTAAATGAGTTTGCGATAAACAACAAAAAACCTCTACTAGGAATTTGTGTCGGTTTACAAATGTTTGCAGATATTGGGTATGAGGAAACAGAAACAAAAGGATTAGGCTGGATACCTGGAAAAGTAACAAAGATAGATAGTCAAAATGGGAAATATAAATTACCCCACATAGGTTGGAATGAAATTAATATTATGAAGGAAAGTAAAATCTTCAAAAATATAAAAGATAAATCACATATGTACTTTGTACATAGCTATGAATTTATACCCAATGATAAAAATGCTATTTCGGCAACAACTAATTATTCTTCGAATCATGTATGTGCTGTAGAAATAGAAAATATTTTTGGTACTCAATTTCACCCAGAAAAAAGCGACAAGATTGGATTAAAAATTATTGATAATTTTATGAGTTTATAAAATGAAGATATTTCCAGCTATAGATATTAAAGATAAAAAATGTGTACGCTTAGTAAAGGGCGATTTTGATAATAAAACGGAGTACGAAAATTCTCCTGTAGATCAAGCCAATAATTACAAAGATCATGGATTTAAAAACCTGCACATTGTTGATTTAGATGGAGCTTTAACTGGAGAAACAGTTAATATTGATATTGTTCATGAAATAGTAAAAAAGTCTAATCTCAAGGTAGAGATAGGTGGCGGCATCAGAAATTTTGATAGTATTAAAAAATATATTGATTCTGGGGTTGATAAAGTAATTTTAGGAAGTGCTGCAATTAAAGATAAAAAATTTTTAGAAGAAGCGTGTGAAAAATTTTCTGGAAAAATCGCTCTTGGCCTAGATGCAAAGGATGGTAAACTTTCGGTGTCTGGATGGAAAGAAAGCTCAAACAAATCTATTTTAGATTTTCTAAAAGAAGTTAATGATTATGGCGTGAGTAGATTAATTTTTACAGATATTAATAGGGATGGAACTAAAGAAAGCCCAAATTTTGATGAAGCATCAAAAGTTGCAGGTATTTCTAATTGTCCAGTTATAATCTCTGGTGGGGTTTCATCAATTAATGATGTCATAAATGCGAGGAACATGGATAATATTGAGGGTATAATAGTTGGTAAAGCTATTTATGATGGTGATATAAAACTGGAAGAGTTAGTAAGAGAAGATGCTTAAAAATCGGATAATACCTTGTTTAGATGTAAAAAATGGGCGTGTTGTAAAGGGTATTAACTTTGTCGACTTGAAGGATGCAGGTGATCCAGTTGAACAAGCAAAAATTTATAGTGATGGTGGAGCGGATGAGATTTGTTTCTTGGATATCACAGCTTCAAATGAAAATAGAGACACAATTTATGAGGTAGTGGAAAAAACTTCAAAGAAATGTTTTGTTCCTTTAACTGTTGGAGGAGGAATAAGAAGTCTAGAAGATATTAATAAGCTACTTAACTGTGGTGCTGATAAGGTATCGATCAATACAGCAGCTGTTCAGAATTCTAAAGTAGTTATCGATAGTTCAAAAAAATTTGGCTCCCAATGCATTGTTGTTGCAATAGATGCAAAAAAAAATGGAAAAAATTGGGAAATATTTACCCATGGAGGAAGAAACAGCACTGGCATAGATGCAATAGTGTATGCAAAAAAAATGGAGGAATGTGGTGCTGGAGAATTATTAATCACTTCTATGGATAGAGATGGAACCCAAGTTGGTTATGATATTGAATTAATGTCAAACATATCATCCAAGGTAAATATACCAGTGATTGCATCTGGAGGAGTTGGTAATCTCAATCATTTAGTTGAGGGTATAAAATTAGGAAAAGCAAGTGCTGTCCTTGCTGCCTCAATATTTCACTATGGAAAACATTCTATAAAAGAAGCAAAGGAATATTTGGATTCAAAAGGAATTCCTGTTAGAATTTAGGATGCTAAATGTCTTAGAAGACTTAATTAATCTTGCAAGACAGAGAAAAAAGAGTCCTGTCGATGGTTCTTACACTAATAAATTATTGAATGATAAAAATTTAAATAAAGAAAAGGTTATTGAGGAGATCGATGAACTGATCGAATCTGTTGATAAGGATAGCAACAAAATTCACGAAGCTGCAGATGTTTTTTATCATTTAATTATGTATTTAGAGGCGAATGATATTAAAATCGAAGATGTAATGTCTGAATTAAGAAACAGAAAAAAATAATTGGTATGGGAAAAATAAAACTTATTTTTTATGTTGTATTAGCTTTTGTAATTTACAAAGGATATGTTGCTTTTACAGATTTTGAAATTGGTGTGGAAGATAGGGTAGCTAAAATTGAGGAAAAAGCTGAATTTGAGAGAGAAAGCACAGTTATTGGACTTATGATGTATTTAGGAAATCCACCAGGGTTAAAAGAACACTTGTACACTGAAAGTAGTTCGAAATGCTTAGCAATGAAGGAAATTGCAGAGCAAACTTCCTTTGCTTATTATGAGTGTGCAAGAGTAAGAGCGGTTTTAGTAGGTAAAAAAATTGTAGATATAATTGATCAGATTGAGGTCATTGAATGACCTATGATGATAACAATATATTTGCAAAGATTTTAAGGGGAGAGATACCTTGTGAAAAAATCTACGAAGATGACTATGTTTTATCTTTTTACGATATTAATCCTCAAAAGAAAATTCACGCTTTAGTTATACCTAAAGGTAGTTACATCGATTTAGATGATTTTGCATCAAAGGCTTCTGAACAAGAGATTTCAGGATTGATAAAAGGAATTAATATAGTTGCAAAAAAATTAAAAATTTCATCTGATACGGGAAAAGGCTATCGAACTTTAGCGAATATTAGTGAAAACGGTGGACAAGAAGTACCTCACTTGCATTTTCATCTTTTTGGTGGTGAAAAATTAGGTAAAATGATTGTATGATGATTCCTGTTCAAAGAAATTTTCTTGAATTAAAAGACTTAAAAAATCTTAAAACTTATCCAATAAATAAAAATAGATACTTAGTAAAAAAAATTAAACCCGATTTTCAACTAAACAAATTTTTTTATAAACAAGTTGGAAAGAAACATCGATGGATTGATAGACTTAGCTGGTCAGATGAGAAATGGGTTAATTATATTTCTAATCAAAATTTGGAAACTTATGTGATTAGTGAAAATAATGAATTGGCAGGTTTCTTTGAGCTCTTATACAATCCAGAATTAAAAGAGACCGAGATTTCATACTTTGGGTTGTTAGAGGAATATATAGGAAAAGGTATTGGGGGATATTCTTTAAGTATAGCAATAAAAAAATCTTTTGAAAAAAACATTAAAAGAGTATGGCTTCATACTTGTACACTTGATCATCCTAACGCATTAAAAAATTATATAGCGAGGGGAATGACTGTATTTAAGAGAGAAAATATTAATATATTAGATAGTTAATTAAACTTCTTTATATCAAATAAATCCTCATCGATAATTTTATTTACTTCAATAATTTTAATTTCTGTAAATACAGAATTATTATACATATCTGTTGTTTGCCATCCTTTTAAAAGTAGTTTTTCCTTATCAAAAAAGATCTTTATTCCAACATCTTGATAATTTATGTGGACAAATATTTCTCCATTTTCATCTTTAATATTACTTTTATGTAGTTCACTAATTAGATATTTTTTATCTAATATTTTGTAAAAAGTAGTGTTTTTTAATTTATAAAGGTTTGGGATATCTGAATTTTTATTTTTAATAATCAGATTTTTACCATCAGAAATTAATAATTTACCTGTATTATCGTATTTACAGTTTATTTTTTTATTAAATGATAAAATACAATTTCCAGTTTCTTTTTTTTTATTAATGTTTTGGATAAATCTAAATTCATAATTATTAGAGTTTACTAAAGTATTTATAATTTTTTTTGCAATATCTGAATAAGCTTTAGTGGACGTGAGAATAAGAATTAATAAAGTTGCTAAAAAATATTTCATTAAAGAACTTCTCTTTTACCAACATGATTTGCTTTACTTACAATCCCTTTTTCCTCCATCATGTCCATTATTCTAGCAGCTCTATTGTAACCAATCTGAAGTTTTCTTTGTAGAAATGATGTAGAGGCTTTTCTCTCAGATTTTACAATTTCTAATGCTGTTTCATATAGATCATCTAATTGATCATCCCCATTCTCACCTATATTTCCTCCCTTTTCATCTGATAAACTTAAAATTTCGTCTACATATTCAGGCTCACCTTGAGATCTCAAAAAATTGTTAATTTTTTCTATTTCACTTTCAGATACAAATGGTGCATGTATCCTTGTTATTCTATTTGCTGAGGACATATATAACATATCGCCCTTTCCTAAAAGTTGCTCTGCACCCTGCTCACCTAGTATGGTTCTACTATCTATTTTTGATGAGACCTGAAAGGATACTCTAGTTGGGAAATTCGCTTTAATGGTACCTGTTATTACGTCAACGCTTGGTCTTTGTGTTGCCATAATTATGTGAATTCCAGCAGCTCTAGCCATCTGAGATAGTTTTTGAATATAGTTTTCAATTTCTTTACCAGCGACTAACATTAAATCTGACATCTCATCAACAATTACAACAATATAAGGCATAGGAAGTTTGTGTTTTTTATTGTATCCCCCAATATTTCGAACTCCAACTTTTGTCATTAATTTGTATCTATTTTCCATTTCTTTAACCACCCAACCCAAAACAGTTGCAGCTTTTTTTGCTTCAGTAATAACTGGACATAAAAGATGTGGTATTCCTTCATAAGTTGACAATTCAAGCATTTTTGGATCAATCAAAATAAACTTACATAGATTTGGTTTATGCCTATACAAAAGCGAAAGCAAAATAGTATTTATACACACTGACTTACCTGAACCAGTTGTACCAGCAATCAGCAAATGAGGCATTGAGGATAAATCACCTATTATTGGTTGACCAGATATGCTTTTCCCAAGCGCTATTGGTAAAATTAAATCTTTGTTATTGAACTTAGAGCTATTAATTATTTCTCTTAATGAAACGTTGTCCCTTTCTAAATTTGGCAACTCAATCCCCACCGAACTTGATCCAGGAATGACAGAAATCCTTGCAGATTCTGAACTGGTATTTCTTGCTATATCATCAGATAAATTTATAATTTTTGAGACTTTTACTCCAGCCGCAGGTTCGAACTCGTTTAAAGTTACGACAGGTCCTGAGCTAATTTTTCTAATTTTACCTTCTACTCCAAAGTCTAAAAGTATTTTTTCGAGAAACTCTTCATTTATGTCGCTTCTTAAATTATTTTTCTTATATTTTTCTTTTGGTTGTTCTAGCAAATCAAGTTTTGGTAAAATAAAAATCTTTTTTTGATTGTCTTTTTCCTCATTTTTTTTATCAAAAGAAAATGTTTCTTGAACGTTATCTTTGACATCAAATATTTCATTCCCAAATTTTGGATTTTCAGCTGGTTTAGTTATTTTATTACTTTCGTAAATCTTTTTTATTGACGAAAACCAAATTAATCTAAATTTAATACTAAGAAGAAATAATACAAAAAATAGTATCAACAGAAAATAATAAGATATCTCGTTATTCAAATTTGTAATTTTAAAAAATACGTCATTGTATAAGTAGCTCCCTACAAATCCACCGTTTCCATTTATTATTAAAAAAAAAGCCTCTTTGTAAAACTGGGTTAAGAAGATAGACCCAATAATTGAATAACATACAATGTAAAAAAAACTAGTAATAATCTGTATCAACTTTTTTTGAAAAATTATTTTTATTGATAAAAATATTAAAGTTACGGGCAAGAAATAAGAGACTAAACCTATAGATTGTAACAAAAAATCAGCACCAATACTTCCATTGATACCCAAAATATTATTTATTTCTTGATTTTTAGGATAAATAAAATTTGGGTCTGTAGGGCTATAACTAATTAAAGCTACAAATATGAGTATCGAAAGTATTAGTAATAAAATTCCAATAGCTTCAATTAGTCTTTTTTGTGTGAAATCTTTAACTTTTTCAACGTTATTTTTAAAATTCATAAAGAATCAAATTTACCACTTTGTATCATTTAATATTTGTTGTTAAAATTAAAAATTATGACTGTTTGTTTAATAGGAAAAAGTTTAACAACCTTGGTATTATCAAAAATTTTTATCAATAATGGTGTAAGTGTAGATATTTACTATTCTAATAATAAAAAGATAAAGTCTTTATATAGTAAAAATTCAAGGACAATTGGATTGTCTAATTATAGTATTGATTTTTTAGAAGGTGAAAAAATTTTAAAGAAAAAGGATTGTTGGGATATAAAAGAAATTAACTTGTATAAAGATGATAACCCTGAAATTTTTTTAAATTTTAAATCAAAAAAAAGTAGTTTTTTTATGACTACTTATAATTATTTTTATAATAACCTTGAAACAAAAATCAAAAAAAACAAGCTTGTTAAATTTAGAAGGAATACAAACGATAAACAACTTTTAGATTTAAAAAGAAAAAATTACGAGATAATTATAATAACTGATACGAATAATCTTTTATTTAAAAGATTTTTTAGCAAACACTACAAAAAAGATTATAATAGTACTGCCTTTACAACAATTATAAATCATTCAAAAAAAATAAATAATATTGCAGAACAATACTTTACAAAATTTGGACCTTTGGCTTTTTTACCTATCTCTAATAAAAAAACTTCAGTTGTCTTTTCTGTATTTGATCGAGATTTAATCAAAGACAAATTAAGAATAGTGAGTCTTATTAAATATTATAATAAAACTTATAAAATCAAAAATATTGGTGAGCTCAAGGAATTTCCGATTTATCTGTCTTTATCACGCAACTATTTTAACAGAAATATTTTATCATTTGGAGACGCATTGCATAGAATCCATCCTCTAGCCGGACAAGGATTTAATATGACTTTGCGAGATGCAAGAATTTTGAGTGAATTAATAAAAAACAATCTGGATCTTGGGTTAAACCTTAATTCTGTGTTAGAAAAATTTGAGAGAAAGAGAAAAAATAGTAATTTTCTATTTGGTATTGGAGTTGATTTTTTACATGAGTTTTTTAAGCTTTTAAATAAATATAACATAAAATCTGTAGATAAATTTTTTAAAATTACAAATAAAAATAGATTTATTAAAAAAAAATTGGAAGGTTTTGCTGATAAAGGATTTCTTTTATAATTATTGTAATGTTTTGTTACTAAAGCTATCCGATGTATAAAGTTTTATTATTTGCTCAAGTTTTTGTTTTCTAAATTCTAAATCTCTTGCTTCTAATAACATTTGTTTTTCTTCTTTTGAAAATGGCGAGGCCATAGACAGGGTGTTTATAGTTTGATCTAAACTTTGCTTTTCTAACTCTTTCCAATTTATTAAATAGCCTTGTTTTTCAAATATTTTTTTGAGATTATTAAATATCATATTTAAATCAGAAAAATTTATATCGACTTCTTTGCCATCTATATCGCTTTCAAAACCCTCAAAATTTATTTTAAATTCTCTAAAAGTTTTTCCATTGTCTATTTCTTCGACTATATTAAATCTAGAAACTCCATTTAAAACTATTACATATCTTCCATCTTCGGTTTCATTAAAACTAGATATTTTTCCTAAGCATCCTACTTTAAAAAGTTCAGGTTTTTCCTTAGTGCTTGTACCCTTAGGTTGAGCCATACCAATCATTCGATTAGTCTTCATGCTCTCATCAATCATCTGGATGTATCTTGGTTCAAAAATATTTAGGGGTGCTGATGTATTTGGAAAATATATAAAATTTGAAAGTGGAAATACAGGTAAAGTGTTTGGTAGTTTAATAATTTTACTCATTTGATTAAAAAAATAACAAATATTCTTAAAAAGATCTATGTTCATATTGACCCTTGCTTAATTCGTAAAAAGCCTTTAATTTTAATATTTATTTATAAGCGGGCGTAGCTCAGTGGTAGAGCGTCTCGTTGCCAACGAGAAGGTCGTGGGTTCAAGTCCCATTGCCCGCTCCAAAAAAATTTAATTATGGATGATTTATCAAAAAAAAAATGTGTGCCTTGTGAAGGAGGCATCCCATCATTTAATTTAAGCGAAATTCACAAATACTTGAAGAAAGTTGATGGATGGGATGTCAAAAAAAATGAAAATGAAAATTTTTATTTGTTAAAAGAATTTAAGTTCGAAAATTTTATAGATGCCCAAAATTTTGTTAATAAAGTTGGATCAATTGCTGAAGCTGAAGGACATCATCCAGACTTATGGTTTGGTTGGGGATACGCGAAAATTAAAATATTTACTCATGCAATAAATGGCCTAGCTGAAAGTGATTTTATACTTGCCGCTAAAATTGATAAAATAATTTAGTGTCTAAAATGTCTAGTTTTTGAAAAAACTAGTACAGTGTTTGTATTGTCTGCAAACTTTATAATTTCTCTATCTCTTACTGAACCGTAAGGTTGAATAATTCCTTTTGCACCAGACTGGACCAGTGTTTCAATACCATCAACAAAAGGAAAAAAAGCATCTGAAGCTGCGACTAAATTTTCTGAATTGAGATTAAATTTTTTCATTTTATTAATAGCAATTTCGCAACTATCCAGTCTACTAGGTTGTCCTGACCCAATACCTACTGTTGAATCATTATTTGTTAATACTATTGCATTAGATTTTACAAATCTACAAACATTAAAAGCAAAAATAAGATCATTAAACATTTTTTTATTAGGTTTCTTTTTTGACACAACTTTGAACATTTTTCGACTCAAATTTATATTATCACAATTTTGTAAAATAAATTTTTTGGAAAGTGAATTTAACATTATTTGGTTTGAATCATATTTCTGGTTACTTTTAATAATTCTTAAATTCTTTCTTTTCTTTAAAATCGATAAAGCCTTATTATCAAAATCTTTTGCAACTATAACCTCAAAAAATTTGTTACTTATTTCTCTAGCGGTCTCCGATTTAATTTTATAATTACAAACAATAACTCCACCAAAGGCACTTATTGGATCACAATTAAAAGCTCGATTAAAACTAGAAAATTGATTTTTATCGATTGATACTCCTGATGGATTAGCATGCTTAATAATGGCTGTGCCTATCCCCCTTGGCAGACTATTTATAATCTCAAGCCCAAAATAAATATCGTTATAATTATTGTAACTTAAATCTTTACCATTTAGTTTTTCTAACTCATTAAAATCCTCGCTAGAGTACAAAGCAGCAGATTGATGTGGATTTTCTCCATATCTTAGTTTGCCAACTAATTTTCCATTAAAAGTTATTTTACTTGGATAACTCTTATTCATACTTCTGTTAAAATATTTCGAAATATTTGCATCGTAATAAGCAGTTTCATTAAAAGCTTCTTGTGATAATTCTTTTCTAAATTTAAGAGTTGTTGAACCTTTATTATTATTTAACTCATTAATTAAATTTTCTAATTGATAATTGGAAGTTATTACAACTACGTCTTTAAAGTTCTTTGCAGCAGACCTTGCAAGAGCTGGACCGCCAATATCAATATTTTCAATAATTTTATCTTCTTTTTTATTGTCAAAGACAGTTTGTTCAAAAGGATAAAAATTTACAATCACAAGATTTATATCCTTAAAATTTAGTTTTTTGATCTGATTTAAATGTTTTTTATTGCCTCTCTTAAAAAGTATTCCAGAATGTATTTTTGGATGAAGAGTTTTTACCCTGCCATCTAAAATTTCCTGAAAACCGGTGAAATCACTAATTTCAATACACTTAAATTTATGTTTCCTTATATATTTATAAGTGCCTCCGGAACTTAAAATCTCAATTTTAAATTTTCTTAAGGTTGGTAAAATTTTAATAAGTTTTGACTTGTCAGAAACTGATATTATAGCCCTTCTTATTTTTTTCTTCATATTTTTTTGATTTCCCACTCTATTTTTTCTTCCTCTTTTGAGATTTCCCCATTTATATAAAGGTTTTTATTTTCGGTATAAGAATCTTTTTTGCCAAAATATAATCCTGTCTCAATGCCAAAATTTTTATGATTGCAAATGAATCTCCATCCAGATTTTTTTAATTGTAATAAAATAGACTGCCTATCTTGTGTCTTTATTGCGTTAGTGCCTGGCAACAAATGAAATCTTATGTCATAGCCAACTTTTCGAAAATTTTTTTTGCTAATTATTATATCTTCACCAACGTACTTAAATTCTTTTGGAAAAAATTTGATAATTCTTTTATGTAAAATACCATATTCCTTTAAATAACCATCATGCACTCCCTGTATTTCCCAAATTTCATCATCTTGGTAAATTTTTTTGTTTGTCACTTTCACAGCACTTTCCAAAGTAAAGCAACCTAATTTATCCTTTTTAAATTTACATGAAGATCTATCGTCAATTGAGACAGTAGAGTGAGCAGCTGTCGATTTGGATAAAATATTTAATTTATGATTATAATTTTGAAAGTATCCGCAATTAGTAATTACTTTTTCTTTATTGTGAAAAATCTCTAAAGACAAAGCACCAGATTGATAATCAGCAGAATATTTCTTATCGGGTGTTGGTCCAAAATCAACTATAATAGTATCTTTTTTATTTTTAAGTATTGAATAACCTCCAACACTATTAAATTTATTTTTAAATTTATAACCATGTTCTTTAAGATATTTTTTAAAGCCTGTAGTATTTAAATTATGGTTGCCATTAAATAAAAATATGCCATCGTCTTCTTCAAAATAGAAATTAAAGGATTGCCCAAGATAGAATATAATTTCATTTAAAAATTCTGGTATATCAGCACTTGCGTCTCTTAGTAATTCTCTTATAAAAACAAAATATTTTAAATAAAAAATTACCTGTCGAGGATTTCTAGATTTTGGGAAGCCATCATTATCAAAAATTGTGTCAATTATTTTCTTTAGTAATTGAAACCCAATGTTTAAGTATTGCATCTGGTGTTTAAAACATAAACCACCCATAATGATTGCAGAACAACCAATCATTTTGTCGTTTACAAGTTCTGTATTTTCTATTTCATTAATTAAGTGATTTAATTGTTTTTTTATAATCTTTGTAAAATTTATTTTAAAACTCTCATCACCCTCATGATAGAAGTTATTGCTATTTGCTATCCAAGAAATAACTCTTTTTGAGAGCGTGTTTAATTCCCAGCTTTTAAAACTATAATTTTGATTTAAATTTGCCCAATTAGAGATTACAGATCTAGTAATCTTTTTAGAAGATTTTAAATCAATAGTAAATAACCAAAAAAAACTATGTAATTTTCTAAAATCTTTTTCCGATATATTTTTATTTACCCAGATACTTTCTACATTATAATCTTCAATTCTATTTCGTCTATCCTTAACTTTTACAATACAATCGAAAATTTTAAGTTGTGGAATATATTCAAAACCACCATCAAAAACTTTTGAAATTTTAGTATTGTAAATACTTGAGTTTAAATAAAATCTTCTTATTTGTTTAGCAATATATAAAAAGGGATTAGTTATAGAATTTTCTTTGTAACCCATACAATATCTAAATAGTTTTTAAAAAATTTATATTTTTTTTTATGTCTCCATTATTCTCTTTAAAAATTGTTGTACCCGACACTAAAACATTTGCTCCAGCTTCAAGTACTTCTTTAAAATTTGAAAAATTTATTCCACCATCAACTTCAATATCAAATTTAAAACTATTTTTATCTTTAATTTCACTTATTCTTTCAATTTTTTTAAGAACATCTTTTATAAATTTTTGCCCTCCAAATCCTGGAAAAACACTCATTACTAAAACCAAGTCAATTTGATCTAGATATTTTTCTATTACTTCAATTTTTGTGTCTGGATTTAATGATATACCTACTTTTTTTTTATATTTTTTTATTTCATCAATAGACTCTTGCAATGAACTAGTTGCCTCTGGATGTATTGTAATTATATCAGCACCACTTTCTGCATAATCTTTTATGTACTTGTGCACAGGATTGATCATTAAATGTACATCAAATGGAATATTGGTATATTTCCTTAAAGCCTTTATCACAGGAGGACCTATAGTTAGATTAGGCACAAAGTGTCCATCCATAACATCCACATGGATCATATCAGCCCCACTGTTTTCTAAATTTTTAATCTCTTGCCCAAGTTGACTAAAATCTGCTGATAAAATTGATGGTGATATTTTTATTTTTTTCATTGATACTTATTTACTAGTATCAATTTTTGTTTTTTTTTTGAATTATTTTTTACCAAATATTTGATAAATTTGGGATGCAATTTCACTTTCCAATGGAAAAGAAAGCATTCCCATTACTGAATAACCCATTAAGTATGGCATTAGATAAAATCTGAACATATAGAAAAACCAGGCAACATATAAAGGAACCAGAGGTTTTATGATGAAGGATGGGGTTATAAACCTAAACATTGTTATAAAAGGATCTGTCAATTTAACAAAAACTTTCATAAAGAAAAAACTAGAGTCTTCCCTTTGAAATATATTCATTGCAACTCTTCCAATTAAAGTCCACATGATCATACCCATGACATAGTCAATTAGGTAAATCATTGGGTGAAAGTTTGCGTACATGTCTGTGTGGAAAAAGTAAGGGGCGATAAATTCTCGCCCCTTAAAAATTAAGTATTTAGTGTTGTCTTCCTAGTATCGCTTTACCACTTGGTACACGAACATCGTCTACCATTTTCTGAGTAGCAGCGTCTGGCGCTTTAGTTGCCAAGCTGACTACGATCATAAGTACTAAGCTTACTACTGATCCAACTATACCAAATGTTAACTGAGTAATATCTAAGAAACCAGGGTAACCACTTCTTACAGCAATCAAGTATGCTGTTCCAGCGGCTAGTCCTCCTAGCATTCCTGCGACTGCTCCTTGAGCATTTGCTCTCTTCCACCATACTCCTAGTACAAGTGGGAAGAATAATCCTGACATCGCAAAGTCAAAAGCCCAGATAACCGAACCTAAGATACCTTGAATTTCAAGAGCTGCAATTGTTGCTCCAGCGAAACCAATTAATACAAGTAATATCCTTGCGATTAACAATCTTTTAGCTGTTTCCGCTTTAGGGTTAATCATCTTGTAGTAAATGTCGTGAGATAATGCATTAGATATCGCTAACACTAATCCGTCAGCTGTTGACATGGCAGCAGCCATACCTCCAGCAGCAACTAGACCAGAAATTACATATGGTAATCCTGCTATCTCTGGAGTTGCCAATACAACGGCTTTACCACCCATGAAGAACTCGTTTAATTCGAGAGTTCCATTTCCGTTAAAGTCGCTTACAAACATTAAGTTTGCTTGGTTCCAGTTTTGATACCAGTCAATTGCTTGAACTTCAGAAATTGACTTACCAATAATTCCTGTTGCTAAGTTTGGATCCATTAACGATAGTTTAGATAATGTAGCTAACATTGGAGCTGATGAATAAAGTAGGAATATAAAGAATAGTGACCAACCTACTGATCTTCTAGCAGCTTTTACACTTGGAGTAGTGAAATATCTCATCATAACGTGTGGTAATGAAGCTGTTCCAGCCATCATACAAACCGCTAATGAAATAAATTTCCAAGGTGTAGTGTTAACTTCAGCGTGCGCTTTGGTTATACCTGATAGTCCTTTAGGAACCTGTTTTAAATCAGCTGCAGAATTTTTAACACTGCCAAGACCAAACTGAGCTTCTAACTCAGCGATTCTAGCAACTTCATCTGCTAACATTAAGTGTGGAAATACTCCAGCACCCATTTTGTTACTGATCCAGAATACAGGTATCAAGTAAGCTATAATCAATACAATGTATTGAGCTACTTGCGTCCATGTAACCGCTCTCATTCCACCAAGCATTGAACACATCAATATACTTGCTAATCCTACGTAAACAGCAATGTTAAAAGGAATATCAAGTGCAACTGATGCAATTGTTCCTGTAGCATTAATCTGCGCTGTCACATAAGTGAATGATGCAACTGTTAAGACTATTACCGCAGATAGTCTAGCTAAGTTTCCGCCATATCTAGTTCCAATGAAATCTGGAACTGTGTAACAACCAAATTTTCTTAAATATGGTGCTAGTAGCGAAGCAACTAGTACGTATCCACCCGTCCAACCAACAAGTAGTGCCATATAACCATAACCTTTGAAGTAAATTCCTCCAGCCATCGCAACGAATGAAGCACCAGACATCCAGTCTGCTGCTGTAGCCATACCGTTGAACACTGTTGGAACTTGTCTTCCAGCTAAGTAATATGCATCAACTTGAATTGTACGAGATAGGTAACCAATTAGTGCATAAATTAAAACTGTAAAGGCTACAAAGCAAATACCAATTACTTTTGCAGACATTCCAGCTTGTTCAGCAATCGCCATCAAGATTATGAAAACTATGAAACCACCGGTGTATGTTCCATAAATCTTGGGGAGATTGTTTATAAAATTACCCTTAAACATTAGTCATCCTCTCTTTCAGAAAAGCCGAACTCTTCATCAATCTTTTCTTGTCTTCCCGCAAACCAAAAAATTAGTATTACGAAAATTCCAAGAGAACCTTGAC
Organism: uncultured Pelagibacteraceae bacterium; assembly: GCA_902611815.1. Lineage (GTDB taxonomy): Bacteria > Pseudomonadota > Alphaproteobacteria > Pelagibacterales > Pelagibacteraceae > Pelagibacter. The sequence goes on along the minus strand of CACMAZ010000002.1, from coordinate 42,688 downwards.
ATGTCATATAATATGACAATGGATATCCAAAAGGTCTAATAGATGATGCTTCCATTTCGGCACCGAAGAGGAAGATGCCAATAGAGAAAACGAACCAGATAGCTAGCGTTACAAAAAGCAAACCTCTAGTCTTTTCCCAATGTTGTGCTTGTTTTGACATTTTTTTCCCTCCCTATAGGTTAAAAGACGAAAGATTACTCATTATGAAAAATATTGGAACCCCTAAAATTCTCGTATTTTTTGTTATTTTATAATATATTACAACTTTTAGTATACATATGGCCCTAAAATATAGATTCAATCTCAAAGATATAAAATTAGATGATTTCAAGGTTTATCTACTTGCAATGTTCAAGGGAATTTTGCCCAAAAAAAAAATTAAAAATTTTTTAGATCTCGAACAATTTATCCAAAAAAAATCTGCGTGGGTTACCCAAGTAACTTTGTACAATTATTTAAAAACAAGAATGGGTACAAAATATGTTTTACATTTTGATAATGATGTTTTTATTGATTCAATTAATTTAGCAAAATGGAACATTTATATAATCTCTTTACAGGATTTAACTTTCTTCACATTTTCTTATATCCATAATAATTTTAATCTTAATGATTTTGAAAAGTCTAAAAGAATTTACGAAACAATTATTGATGAAGAAATTAAAAACGGTATGCCAGAAGACATAGCAGCCCACGGAAAAAAAACTTTTTTTGAAAGATATGAAAAGATTGATTGGAAAAAATATTATAACTCACTTCCATTTAATCCTAGTGCACTAGCACTTTATAAATGGGCTCCCATTGCAGAGGAATTAAAAACTTTGGACAGAAAAATTGTTTTAAACTCTATGATACTTAAGTGGGATAATATTAAAGATGAATTTATTAAACTTATAAAGTTTTAAACATTTTTTCTCTCATCAACCAAACTTTGCACAACACTTGGATCAGCTAAGGTTGTTGTATCACCAAGTTGATCATGTTCGTTCGCTGCAATCTTTCTTAAAATTCTTCTCATTATTTTTCCAGATCTAGTTTTCGGCAACCCAGGAGAAAAATGTATAAGATCAGGTGTAGCTATTGGACCAATTTGTTTTCTAACCCATAACTTTAATTCTCTTTCTAAATCCCCGTCTGCTTTTTCACCTACATTAAGTGTTACATAACAATAAAGACCATTACCTTTTATATCATGAGGGTACCCAACTACTGCAGCCTCTGCTACTTTGGGATGTGCAACGAAAGCACTTTCAATTTCAGCTGTGCCTAGGTTATGACCAGATACAATTATTACATCATCAACTCTACCTGTTATCCAATAATATCCATCTTTATCTCTCCTGCATCCATCTCCCGTAAAATACTTTCCATCAAATTGTGAAAAATAAGTCTCTATAAATCTGTTATGATCTCCGTAAACTGTCCTCATCTGTCCAGGCCAAGATTGAGCAATACAAAGTCTTCCTTGTGCTTCGCCTTTTAATACTTTGCCATTTTTATCTACTATTACAGGTTTAATCCCATAGAAAGGTTTAGTAGCAGATCCTGGTTTTAAATCTATTGCTCCAGTTTGTGGGCTAATTAAAATACCACCTGTCTCTGTTTGCCACCAAGTATCAACAATCGGACACTTCGAGTCCCCAACAGTTTTGTAATACCACTCCCATGCTTCAGGATTTATTGGCTCCCCAACTGTGCCTAATAATTTTAAGGTTTTTCTTGATGTTTTTTTTACAGGTTTATCTCCTTCTCTCATCAAAGCTCTAATCGCAGTCGGCGCTGTGTAAAATATATTAACCTTATATTTATCAACAATCTGCCACCATCTTGAAGAGTCAGGATAAGTTGGTATTCCTTCAAACATTAAAGTTGTAGCACCATTTGCTAATGGCCCATAAATTATATAACTATGACCAGTTACCCAACCTATATCGGCAGTGCACCAATAAATATCTTTTGGTTTATAATTAAATATATATTGATGTGTCATTGATGCATAAACTAAATAACCTCCTGTTGTATGAAGAACACCTTTAGGCTTTCCAGTAGAACCTGATGTATATAATATGAAAAGAGGATCTTCAGCATTCATCTCTTCAGGTTCACAATATGATGAAACATTCTTTGTTATATCATGATACCATACATCTCTGTCATCATTCCAGCTAATATCAGCATCTGTTCTTTTAACAACAACACATTTTTTTACATTAGGGCAACTCATCAACGCTTCATCTGTGATTGATTTTAAAGGTATAGTTTTACCCCCTCTTATTCCCTCATCAGCTGTTACTACATAGTCTGATTCACAATCATTTATACGTCCAGCAATACTGTCAGGAGAGAAACCACCAAAAATTATTGAGTGTATAGCTCCAATTCTTGCACATGCTAGCATTGTGTATGCTAATTCAGGAATCATTGTTAAATAAATTGTTACTCTGTCACCTTTTTGTACTCCAATTTCTTTTAAACCATTTGCAATCTTACAAACTTCATTATGAAGTTGTTTATATGTTATTTTTTTTTGAACCTTTGGATCATCTCCAACCCACATAATTGCAGTTTTATCTTTATTATTTTTTAGGTGTCTATCTATACAGTTTGCTGATGCATTGAGAGTTCCATCATAAAACCATTTAATATTTACCTCTGAACTACTATACTTTACATCTTTGATTTTTGTGTAGGGCTTTATCCAAGAGATTCTTTTACCTTCTTTTCTCCAAAACCCATCATTATCTTTTAAAGATTGACTATATTTTTTTTCATAAATATTTTTGTTTACAATGGCCTTTTTTACCCATTCTGACTTAACTTTATAAATTTTTTCTATAGACTTGTTTTCTTTGTTACTTAATTTTTTTACTTTTTTTCTTTTAATCCTAATTTTACCTCTTTTTTTAATCTTAGATTTATATTTTTTTTTAGTTTTTTTGATTTTTTTTCTTCTTTTCATTTTTTTTGATTTTTTTACCATTTTTTAATTTAATCTCCGAGCCTATTTAAAATCTTCCAGCTTTTAGAGTCAATAGGCATTACTGATAGTCTAGTTTGCTTAATTAGAGGCAATTGTTGAAGTTTTTTAATTTTCTTAATATTTTTCAGTGTTACTGGGTTTTTTAATTTCTTTTCAAACTTAACCCTTACAGCTACGAATTTTTTCTCTTTGTCCGTAGGGTCAATAAATGACTCCTTAATAACTTTTACAATACCAACAATTTCCTTGCCTATGTTTGAATGATAAAAAAAACATAAATCACCTATCTTCATTTCTTTTAAGTTTTTGGCTGCTTGGTAATTTCTTACACCATCCCAAATTGCACCCTTAGAACCAGCTTTTATTTGTTGGTCAATTGACCATACATCTGGCTCGGATTTTAGTAACCAATAATTCATTCAGAACTGTTTTTTTTTATTAATCTACATTAAAATAAAAAATTATGAGAGATAAAATTAATGAAATTCTAAATTTAATAAAAATCAATAAATTTGTAGAAGCCGAAAGAAAATGTGAAGAAATAAAAATTGAGCTTGATAAGAATGTTGAATTTTTACATATTTATGGTTTCGTTTTTTTTAATTTAAAAAAATATGATCAATCCATAAATGTTTGGAAGAAAGCAATAACAATAGATCCAGAATTTACACAAGGTTTAAATAATCTTGGAAATGCGTATTTGAAAATTGAAGAATTTGATGAAGCAATTAAGTATTTAAACAATTCATTAAAACTGAAACCTGATTTTTTTGAAACTCATTATACACTTAGTGAAGTATTTTTTCATAAAGGAATGTATGATGTCTCTTTAAAGAATTTAAATGAGGCTCTTAAGTTAAAACCTAATCATTTAACAGCTATTAAAAATAAAATAGAACTTTTACTAAAACTGAGTAAAGAAGAGGAAGCTTTACAGTTTTTAGAAAAAGTTATTCCTTTCCATCCAAAAAATTCTGAACTTTATAACTTAAAGGCTGATATTTTGTTAGAACTAGGTATGAACAGTCGTGCATTAAATACTTATAAGACAATTATGATGATTGATCCAAATTACCCATTTATTTTAGGTAAAGTTATTGATGATAAATTAAAAAATTGCGATTGGAATGAATTAGAAAAAAATTGCAGTGAAATCGAAAGAAAAATAATTGATGGGAAAAAAATAGCAGCTCCATTCCTTATATCAACCTTGTTTGATTCTCAAGATCTTCAAAATAAGTCAGCAAAAATTTGGATTAAACAATTCAAAGTATTAGATAAAAAATTTAAACTTCAAACAAATAAAAATGATTCAAGTATAAATATAGGTTATTTTTCTGCGGATTTTCGAGATCATCCAGTTGGTCATTTGATATCTAAAATACTAGAAACTCATGATAAATCTAAATTTAATATATATGGTTTTTATCTAGGCAATCAACACAAAGAAGAAGATAAGTTTTACCACAGAATAAAAAAAACCTTCAAAAAATTTTATGATGTATCAAAAATGTCAGATGAAGAAATTATATCATTATCAATAAATTTAAACATTCATATAGCAGTTGATTTAATGGTTTATACAGGTAGCCAAAGTAGGTTTGGAATATTTTTAAATAAGTGTGCCCCAATTCAAATCAATTATTTAGGTTATCCAGGCACTTCTGCATCAGAAAATATTGATTACATTATAGCTGATAAAACAGTGATACCTGAACAAAATAAAAAGTTTTTTACTGAAAAAGTTATTTATCTTCCAAACTCTTATCAACCAAGTGAAAAAAATAGACAATTATCTGAAAAGAAATTTAATAAAAAAAATTTAAATTTACCTGATGATACATTTATCTTTTGTTGTTTTAATACTGTTTCTAAAATTTTGCCAGTAATGATAAATCTTTGGTCAAATATACTTAATGAAGTTCCAAAAAGTATTTTATGGTTAATATCTGATAATGATTTTGCAAAAAAAAATTTAATGATTGAATTTGGAAAAAAAAATATAAATAAAAACAGAATAAAGTTTAGTGAAAAGCTTCCAATAGGTGAACACTTGCTAAGGATTAAATACGCTGATCTTTTTTTAGATACATTTCCCTATAATGCCCATACATCTTGTAGCGACTCTATCTGGGCAGGCTTACCAATACTGACTATCGAAGGAAATTCATTTCAGAGTAGAGTTGCCTCCAGCTTATTGAAAACTAGCGGTTTAGAAGAGTTAATTACTAAAAATGAAAAAGAATATGTTGAAAAAGCTATTTATATTGCAAATAATAAAGAATACTTAAATAATTTAAAAAAAAAATTAATAAATTCCAAGGATACGAACCCATTATTTAATAATGAAACATTCACTAGAAATATAGAGAAGGCATACAGTCTCGTATTGGAAAAGTATTATAAAGACCAAAAACCAGAGGATATTTATTTATAGCTCTACACCAGAGCCTTTTAAAAATTTTGCGTTTTTATCTAATAACCATCTTGGTTTAACAGGAAAATTTAGCTTATCAAATTTTCCATTTTTAAATTTTTTTAGTCCCACCAAAGCTATCATGGCAGCATTATCACCACAAAGATTAATTTCTGGAAAAACTGCTGAAAACTCAACCTCTGAACAAATCTGATTAATTGTTTTTCTAATTTCTTTATTAGCTGCAACTCCACCTGCAACAACTATCACTTTTCCATTTGAATGTTTTTTAAATTCTTCGATAGCAATTTTTGTTTTCTTATAAATAATATCTGTAATTGTTTTTTGAAAAGATGCTGCTAAATCAAATTTATCTTTATTTGTATTTACAAGTTTTGTGGCTCTTAAAACTGCTGTTTTAAGTCCAGCAAAAGACAAGTTACAACCACCTCTACTGATGATAGGTTTTGGAAGATTAAATCTACTTGGGTCACCTTTTTTTGCATACTCCTCTATCTTTGATCCACCAGGAAATTCAAAACCTAAAATTTTAGCTGTTTTATCAAAGGCCTCACCTAATGCATCATCTATTGTAGTTCCTATTCTTTTATATTTTCCTAAACCATTCACTATCAGATACTGACTATGTCCACCTGATATCAACAACAGTAAGTAAGGAAATCTGATATTATTCTGAAACATAGGACTCAGTGCGTGACCTTCTAGATGATTTACAGCTATAAACGGCTTTTTTAATGATAAAGATAAAGATTTTGCAAAATTAAAACCCACGGATAAACATACTATTAAGCCAGGCCCTGCTGTAGCAGATATGGCATCTACATCCTCTAATCTTACTTTACTTTTAATTAAAGCCTTTTTTGTAATTATCTCAATTTTTTCTAAATGGCTTCTTGCTGCCAACTCGGGCACCACACCTCCAAATTTCTTATGAACCTCTTCTTGACTTGATACAATATTTGCCAATATTTTTGGTGGTTTTATTCCATTATCTTGGATTATTGAAACAGCAGTCTCATCACAACTTGTTTCTATGCCCATTATAAGTATTTTTTTTCTCATAAATAATTTAATTAATATAGGTAAATTTAATAATTATGAATAAAAAAAAAATAATCATAGGAGCTAGAGGAAGTAAATTAGCTATTAAATATGCTGAACTTGCTATTAGAGAAATTAAAAAATTTTATAATGGAAAAATTGAGTTAAAAAAGATTGTTACAAAGGGAGATGTAATTTTAAACCGCAGAACTTCGGATATAGGTGGCAAAGGAGAATTTGTGAAAAATATTGAAAAAGAGTTGATAAAAAAAAAAATTGATATAGCTGTTCACTCACTAAAAGATATTCCATATAAAGAAACGCCAGGTTTGATTATAAAAACATTTCTTAAAAGAAATTCACCAAAAGAAGTTCTGATAAGTAGAAACAATTTACCTTTAAAAAAATTAAAAAAAAATTCTATCATTGGTACATCATCTTTTAGAAGAGAATTTCAATTAAAAAAGATTAGGCCTGATTTAAAGTTTAAACTTATAAGAGGAAATATTGATAGTAGAATAAAAAAAATTCATAGAAAAAAATATGATGCAATTGTTTTAGCAAAGGCAGGTTTAAAGTTTTTAAAAATGACTCATTTAATCACACAGGAATTTGATTGTGAAAAAATCATCCCCTCGGCTGGTCAAGGTATAATTTCATTACAATCAAGAAAAAATGACAATAAAATTAATAAACTTTTAAAAAAAGTTAATGATAAAGATACTGGAACTAGGGCTAAGACTGAGAGAGAAGTTTTAAAAATTTTAAAAGGTGACTGTAGCACAGCAGTTGGAATCTATTCATACATTCAAAAAAAAAAACTGGTTTTAAAAGCTGAACTATTTTCTGTTGATGGAAAATCTAGATATTTTTATGAATATTCTGATACAATTAGTAAAGCATTAAAAATTGGATCAATTGTTGGTAATTATTTGAAAAAAATATCTCAAGGTAAATATAAAAATTGAAATGCACATTTTATTAACTCGTCAATTACAAGACTCAAAAGATTTAATTCAAAAATTTAAATTTAATGGGTTTAAAGTTTCAAACTTACCTCTATTAGAGATTAACAAATTTGATTATGATGAAATAAAAATTTATAATCATAACGCAATCGTTTTTACTAGCTCTAATGCAATTAAATTTTTAGATTTAAAGAATATTAATAAGAATATTTTATGTTTTTGTGTTGGGTCGTATACAGAAAAAACTGCAAGGTCCAATGGTTTCCAAAATGTATTTGCAGCTGATGGAAATGTCAGAAACTTGAAAGAACTTTTGCAACAAAATTTATCATTAAAAAATAATAAAATACTTTATGTGAGTGGAGATATTGTATCATATCCTTTAGACAAAGAGTTAATTGCTGAAGGGTACAATGTTGAGAGATTGATAAATTATACTATTAAACATAATGAAAATATAGATCTATCTTTTTTAAAATCTTTAAAGAAAGATATACCAAATTTGGTGTATGTTTATTCTGAAAATAGTGCGAAAAGCTTTTTAAAATTAATTAAAAAATATGAATTAGTTGACTACTGGATGAATACTAACTTAATGTGTATTGGTGAAAAAACATCGTCTGTTTTAAATGTGATAAAATGGAAAAAAATATTTTTATTTAACCCTGGTGAAGAGGAATTTTTATTATATAAAATTTAAGATATGGAAGTTTTTATTAATTTAAAAAATTTGTTTCTTTCTGTTTGGGACAAAGGAATTTTAGGAATTGATATTGGTCAGATACTCATTGGATTAGGAATTTTTTTAATATTTTTAATTTTTAGAGGATTAATTAGTAAATTAATCATAAAAAAATTGGAACTTATCTCAAAAAGAACAACCAACAAATTAGATGACACTTTTGTAAAAGCTATGGTAGGACCGGCACGTTTTTTACCTATAGTTTTAGGTTTTTTCTTTGCAAGTTATTATATGACGTTTTCTGAGGATACTAGATCTTTTGTAGACACCATAAACAGAACTTTAATAACGATTTTATTATTTTGGATTATTCATCAAATAATTGAACCAATTTCTTATATATTAAGTGGATTAGACAAAATTCTCACAAGAGAGTTAATTGGATGGATAATCAAATCTTTAAAAATTCTTATTTTTATTTTAGGTGCTGCTGCTGTCTTAGAATTATGGGGAATAAAAATTGGACCAATTATTGCTGGATTAGGTCTTTTTGGAGTAGCTGTTGCACTTGGAGCTCAAGATTTATTTAAAAATTTAATATCTGGGATTTTAGTTCTTGTAGAAAAAAGATTTAAAATGGGTGATTGGATATTAGTAGAAGGTACAATTGAGGGAATTGTAGAAAAAATAGGATTTAGATCAACAACAATTAGAAAATTTGACAAATCATTAGCTATTATTCCTAATTTTCAGTTTGCAGAAAATGCTGTTATAAATGTAAGCCAAACAACTAATTGGTTAATAAGCTGGATAATTACTCTACAATACGACACAACGGTTGATCAGTTGAAGAATATTAGAGATCAAATTGAAAAGCATATTATTGAAAATGATGACTACGATAAAAAAGTAGGGCTAGCAGTAAGAGTAGATAAATTTTCCGACAGCTCGATAGATATGTATGTAAGATGCTTCACCAAAACTAATAGTTGGAGTGAATGGCTGAAAGTCAAAGAGAAATTAGCTATTGAAATCAAGCAGATAGTTGAAAAAAACAAAGCTTCCTTTGCTTTTCCAAGTCAGTCTATCTACGTCGAAAAAAAATGATAGCTCTATTTTATTTATCATTACAAATTTTAAAATTGTATTCTTATGTTGTTATAGCTAATGTTATAATTAGTTGGTTAGTTGCTTTTAATATTTTAAATACTACAAACCGGTTTGTTTACTTAGTTTTGGATTTTACATATAGACTTACAGAACCTTTTTTACGAAAGATTAGAGGTTTTCTACCTAATCTAGGTGCTATCGACATATCTCCGGTTATCCTTCTTTTGTTGATATGGTTTCTAGAAATGTGTATGAAACTTTATATAGCACCATTAATTTTTTAATTTAGAATGACTATAATAGACGGAAAAAAAACTGCTGCAGATTTAAGATTAAATTTAAAGAATGAAGTAGATAATTTAAAAAAAAAATTTAACAAAGTCCCAGGTTTAACAGTAATACTTATAGGCGAATATACACCAAGCAAAATTTATGTACGAAATAAAGAAAAATCAGCAATAGAAATTGGTCTGAAATCAGAAATTATCAAGTATCCTGAAACAGTAGATGAAAAAACTGTTTTGGCAAAGATTAGTGAACTTAATAAGGATGAAAATGTCTCTGGAATTTTGGTGCAGTTGCCTCTTCCAAAACATATCGATAATAAAAAAATTATTGATGCGATTGATCCTAACAAAGATGTAGATGGTTTTCACCCTAACAATGTAGGAAATTTATCGTCTGGTTATGAAAGCTCAATTCCCTGTACACCGCTGGGATGTCATTTATTGATTAAAAAAATTGAACCAAATTTAAATGGAAAAAAAGCAGTAGTTTTAGGTAGATCTAATTTAAATGGAAAACCGATGACTCAACTTCTACTAAAGGAAAATTGCACAGTGACAATTGCTCATTCAAAAACAAAAAATTTAAAAGAGGAATGCTTAAAGGCAGACATTTTAGTAGTTGCAGTTGGAATTCCAAAACTTGTTAAAGGCGACTGGGTTAAAAAAGGTTCTATAGTAATCGATGTTGGTATTAATAAAACAGAGGAGGGAATAGTTGGTGACGTAGATTTTGATGAGGTTTCAAAATTTGCAAAAGCGATAACTCCAGTCCCAGGTGGAGTTGGACCAATGACTATTGCTTGTTTATTAAAAAATACAATAGAGTGTTTTAAAAGATCATTGGTATAAATTTAGAAGTATTTGATTAAATTCCTCACCAGCTTTTGTAGTATTGAATAGTTTTTCAATAGCTTTCTTTTGATAGTTTTTTTTTATTTCTAATAAATTATTACTATTTGCGATATCGATAGCTAATTCTACATATTCATTTTTATCTTTAACTATCGGTGGTTTCTCAATTTCCATCTGGATATAGGCAGCACTAACGATTCTAGATTTAATATATTTGGTTGGCATTGTAACTGTTGGTGTCCCATATACCATGGATTCGTGAAATGAGTTACCTGCACCAAAATATAATGGATCTAATAATACAGACGATGTTCCTAAGTGATTTATATAATTATCTCTACTGAGTGGATCAAGAAAAATAACCCTATCCAAATCAAAAAATTTAATTTTTTTAAAACGATCAATTAATTTATTGAAATAAATTTTGTTGTTATCTTTAATTAAATACAAAACACCTTTTTTATCCTTTTTTAGTATTTCAGCTAAAATATGATCAAATTCAGGATGAAATTTAAACATCGTTTGTGGACAGGAATAAATATTTTTTTTAGATAATTCTGCATCATTTATCTTTTGTTTAATTTTTGGCACTTCATAAATCATTGGCAAGTGTCTCATTAACAATAGTTTTTCAGAGTAGCTTTTTGAAGTTTCATCTGTAATTAAACTTTTAGAACATAGAAAAAAATCTATACTTTCACTACCTGTTGTTTCAGGATGACCCCATGACATAATTTGGTGTTTGGCAAGTCTAATTAGAGACAGATAGTACATCTCAATTGACATACCAATATCTGGGTAAAATAAAATATTAAATTTTTCATTTTTAAAAAAATTAATTTTCTCACTCAATTTTTCTGGAAGCCTTATATTTTTCAAAAAACCATTTTTTTCTTTTTCGATAAATTCATCAAAAAGTTTGCTGGTCTTTGTCTTTTTTGAATGAAGTATAAAAATATTAAATTTTGATTGGTCTAGACTAAAAATAATATTTTTAAATAATTTACCTATTGTATGATTTGTAAAAAATTCTGATATAAAACCTATCTTTATTTTTTCATTTTCTTTTTTTTCAACAACACAATTTTCGTTTAATTCTCTATAAATTTTTCTTAATGCCCTTACACTTTTTATATTTAATTCAAGATTATCATGTTGATTATAAGAATTCTCGTAGTGAGGGGTTTGAATTATTTGATCATTATCATAATCTAGTTGTTCGTTATTTTCTAAAATTCGGTCATAACAGTTGCTTATTTTTAATCTAAATTTATCAATTTCATCGTTATCCTTTACAACCACAGGAAACAATAATTCTTTTTGATATTTCCACTTGGGATTCATTAAATTTTTACTTAAACCTTCCTCAATTAAATTAATCATCTCATCAATTTTGTCCTGGTTTTTCAAAATTGATGCATAAAATTGATAAACATAAGGCTCTTTTTCATTTAATCTTAAAACTTTTTTGATTGTATTTTCTGCGTTGTGAAAGTCTCCAGAAAAAGCATACGCGTGCAGTAAATTTCTTAAAACAGATAAATTTTCTGGAAAATGAGTTAGGATCTTATTAAATAGTTCAATCGATTTGGAGTAATTTTTGTTTTGTAAATGATCATAAGCAATTTTAAATAATTCTTCTGTAGAAATTTTATTCACGACCAAGTTTGTTAATGAATAACATTACACTAATAAGAAAAAATTAAAACATATCATGATAATTTAGATCTTCCACCGTCTACACCTATTATTTGACCAGTTATCCATGAGCTATCTTCAGATAATAAAAATTGCGCCATTGCTGCAGCATCTTTTCCTTCACCTACTCTTTTCATTGGGTGAGCTTTAGCTACGCCTTCTGCAATTAATTTATTTTTTAGTATTGGGTCAGCTATTTTTGATTTAGTTAAACTAGGAGCAATACAATTAACTCTAATATTAGGGGCAAACTCAGCTGCTAAAGATACTGTTAGTCCCTCGATAGCACCTTTGACTGATGCAATAATACTGTGATTTGTAAATCCTCTTTGAACAGCAACTGTTGAAAACATAACTACAGAGCCTTTATTTTTTTTTAAATTGTCTTGAAAGTTTTTAATAGTCTCAACTATTGGAAAAAAATTTAAATCGAAGCATTTTATAAAGTCATCTTTTTTAACTGCACGAACAGGCTTAAGGTCAATAGAGCCGACACAATATGCTATGCCAGCAATCTCCTGTCCCTCAAATTCATTTTTTAAATTTTTAACAGATTGTTCGTCTAAAACATCAACAACATTATATTTACAGTCAAGCTCAGATGATAATTCACTTAGGCCATTTTCGTCTCGACCTATTAGTTGAACATCCTGATTTTTACTTACCATCAGCCTTGCTAAATTTGAACCGATAGAACCTGTCGCACCAAAAATTAAATATTTTCCTGACATAATGTATAATAATACTTATAAAACAGTTATGAAATTATTTATTATACTTGGAAATCAATTATTTCCATTAAAATACCTTAACCGCTTCAAAAAAGACCATCTTTTTTTTATGGCAGAAGATAACGGTTTATGCACTTTTGAAAAACATCATAAACTTAAAATCCTTTTATTTCTGTCAGCAATGAGATCATTCTTTGAAAATCTTAAAAAAAACAGCTTTAAAGTTTCTTATTCTAAAATTGAGGACTCAGCTTTTAAAGAGGATTATCTCTTAAAAATAAAAAAAATCTTAAATAAAAATAAAATCAACGAAATTTCATGTTTTGAAATTGAAGATAAGCCATTTGAAAAAAAAATTATAAATTTCTCAAAGAAAAACAAAATAAAGCTCAATATAATTACATCCCCGATGTTTCTTAATACTAGAGATGATTTTAAAAAATATTTATCTAAATCGAAAAAAACATTCATGGCAGTTTTTTATAAAGAAACTAGACGAAAAATGAACATCTTAATGAATGGAGAAGATCCAGTTGGTGGTAAATGGAGCTTTGATGAGGACAATAGAAAGAAACTACCTAAAGGAACTAAAGTTCCCTCATTTCCTAAAATCAATCAAACAGTTCACACAAAAAAATTAAAAAACATTATAGAAAAGATATTTGCAACACACCCTGGTTCAACAGAAAATTTTTGGTTTGCGACTGAATATAAAGACGTTTTAAAGTTACTAGAATTTTTTATAAAAGAAAAATCCAATTTATTTGGAGATTATGAAGACGCGGTTGATCAAAATAATAATATATTATTCCATAGCGCTCTTAGTCCTTATTTAAATTTAGGTTTAATAACTCCAGAAATAATTTTAGAGAAAATTTTAGACAGTCATAAAAAGAAAAAGATTAAAATAAACTCTTTAGAGGGATATATAAGGCAAGTAATTGGTTGGCGAGAATTTATGAGAGGAATTTATCAAAATTTTTATAATAGATTAGAAACTGGTAATTTTTTTAATCATAATCGTAAAATGAAACCTGCTTGGTACGAAGGAAACACGGGTCTCCCGCCTTTAGACTACGCAATCAAAAATGCAAACGATCATGGATGGTCACATCACATTGAGAGATTAATGATTTTATCAAATATTATGAATCTTTGTGAAATAAAACCAATATATGTTTACAAATGGTTTATGGAGATGTTTGTTGATTCATCTGATTGGGTGATGTCCCCAAATGTTTATGGTATGGGATTGTTTAGTGACGGAGGAATTTTTGCAACTAAACCATATATATGTGGATCAAGTTATTTTCTTAAGATGATGGATTTTAAAAAAGGTGATTGGTGTAATACCATGGATGGACTTTATTGGAGATTTATCAATAAAAATAGAAAATTCTTTTTAAAAAATCCAAGATTATCAATGATGGTGAGAATTTACGATAAAATGAACCCAGATAGAAAGAAACTGATCCTAAAAGAGGCAGATAATTTTATTAAAAAAAATACTTTTTAAAATCATAATAGTGTACAAAACGTAAAGATGTCTAATTCTTTGCAGATATTGATGCCTGTTCACAACGAGGGCAAATACATTAAAAACCATATAACAAAAGTTAATAATATTTTAAAAAAAAAAATTAAATTTTCGTTCTTAATCTGCGAGGATGGTAGTTCTGATAATACTGTAGAAATTTTAAAAAGATTGAAAAAAAAATTTAAAATTCGTGTTTTATCAAAAAAAGAAAAACAAGGTTACTCAACAGCAGTAATGTCGGGTATCAAAATTGCCAATGCTGATTATTTGTTAATAATGGACTCTGATGGTCAATGTGATCCAAGGCAAATCTTTAAGTTCTGGAATGTAAGAAAAAAAGCTGACTTAATTGTTGGATATAGAATTAAAAGAAGAGACTTTTTATATAGAAAATTTTTTTCAGATTTTGCAAAACTTGTATATAGTTTTTTTTTTAAAGTTAAACTTAAAGATCCAAGTTTTGCCTTTTCTTTAATACGAAAAGATGTTTATAAATCTCTTCAAAATTTTACACCCTCCATGCCTGAAGGTTTTTTTTGGGAATATAACGCCCGGGCAATTTATAAAGGTTATAAAATATTAGAAATAGGTATTAATCACAAAAAAAGAAAATATGGTGATACTCAAATTTTTCAAGTTTGGAGGTTACCAAAAATTGCATTGATCAACTTTATTGGATTATTAAGAGTAAAGTTCGATCTCTTAACAAAATAAGATGAATAAAAATTTAAAAAAGAATTGGTCAAATTATTTTCAAATATATGTTTTTGCCCTAATTTTTTTTGGCATTTTTTTTCTTTATTCAAAACATGATGTTGGAAATGACTCTAGCCTTTCAGATTGGCTAATAAATTATGAAGGAGGTTTTGTTCGAAGGGGATTAATAGGTGAATTGATAACAAATTTTTCTAGCATATTGTCACTGAAGTTGAGGGACTCGATATTAATTTTTCAATTAGTTTTTTTCTTAAGCTATTATTTTTTGATTATTTTGTTTTGTAAAAATTTAGTGCAAAATAGACTAGTAATTTTAGCTATTTTTTCACCAATTTTTATTTTATATCCGGTTGCTGAAATAGAGGCTTTAGGACGAAAAGAACTAGTTATTTTTACAATTTTTTTATCTTACTTATTTTTCGATATTAAAAATTTTCAAGTTCAACTAACTTATAAATTATTACTATTCCCAATAAGTATTCTGACATGGGAGCCAATAATATTTTTCTTTTCATTTATTTTCTTAATTGACCTTTTCGTTTTTCAAATTAAGAGTTTTGATAAAAAATTTTTTTGTATCTTATTCAGTTATTTCGCATCAATTTTTTTAGTAATGCTGATTTATTTTAATCCATTTCCAGTTGAAAATTACAATGCAATGAAAAATTTTCTCAAAATTGAATTTGGTGAAGCCTGTTATATGTCTTGTGGTTTTGTTGGACAGCAATCCGCAAATTCGTTCTCTGAACTCTATAAAATGTTTTATGAAAAATTTAAATTTAGTTATGCTTTAAGGTATTTACTTATAATCATAGTAGGTTTTTTTCCTCTCTGCTTTCTTTACACTTATTCAAAAGCTAAAAGCAAAAAAGAATTATTTATAGTCTCAAAATTTAAAAATCTTTTTTTTCCTTTTTTATTAGCCTTTTTACCAAGTACTGTTTTATATTTAATGATGTATGATTGGGCACGCGTAGTTCATATAAGTTACACTTTTTCAATAGTTACATTTTTATATTTAATAAAGAAAAATTTCATTGAATTATCGAGTCAAAAAATTCGAATAAATTTTATTTCAAAATTATCTAAAAAATATTTTATTTTGGTTTTTTTAGTGTTTTCATTTTCTTGGAACCCAAAAGTAGTAATGCCAGATGATGTGGCATCAAAACCTGTTTATGCTATCCCTTACAAGTTTTATAAGTTATTCTTAAAAAATTTATGAAATTAAAAGTTTTTTTTAATAATTCTTGCAATATTTGCAAACTTGAGATCGATCATTATAAAAAAATTTCAGATGATAGTTTAGAATGGGTTGATATTACAAATAATCAAGAGGCAATGGAATTAACTTCAAAATCTAAAGAAGAACTTCTCAGAAGATTGCATGTAATTGAAAATGGCAAAGTTGTAGCAGGCGCTAAAGCGTTTATAATTATTTGGTCTAATATTCCAAAGTATAATTTTTTAGCAAAAATTTTAAGGTTTAGACCTTTATATATTTTATTTCATTATGCTTATGAATTTGTAGCTTATTTTTTATTTTTAAAAAACAAACATCAACTTAATGAAAAAACAAAACCTACCAACTAAATTGTGCCCAGTTTGTGAAAGGCCATTTAAATGGAGAAAAAAGTGGAGGTTAAACTGGGAAAAAGTTAAATATTGTTCTAAAAAATGTTCGTCAAAAAGATAAATTATTTATACAAATTTTTAACAATTTTTTTTTTTATATCTTCAATTAATAGTTCACGTGCAGAATTTTTTATAGATATTTCAAATATTATAAAGAATAATGAAAACAGACTAAGTTATGGCGTATCAGTTACTGACATCAATTCTGATGGAAATAATGAGTTTATAGTCACAGGTTTTGGTTATCCAAACTTAGCTTTAAGTTATATTGATGGAAAATTAAAAAACATAATTCAAGATGAAATTTTTTTAGATAGATCTAGAAAAACTATTGGTGTTGCAGCTTGTGACATAGATAAAGATGGTTTTGAAGAAATCTATTTTTTAAATACGGATACCTATAGTGGAACAAAGAAATACTCTGATAGACTAATCGATAAAAGTAACAATAATTATTTTGACTTATTTGAGTTAAAAAAAAATATAGAAAATTTAAATCTAACAGCAGGTAGATCAGTAGTTTGTGTTGATAGAAAAGGTGATGGTGAATACGGTATTTATGTAGCTAATTATGGTGGACCTACTAGATTTTATGAAATTAAAAACAACAAAATAATAGACGAAGCAAAAAACTTAAATTTGGATAAAGTTACTGGTGGAAGAGCAGTAGTATCAGGACATATATTAACAGATAGAGCTGATATATTTGCAGCAAATGAACGGGGTGCTAACTTTCTATTAAAAAATAACAATGGCAGATTTAATGATGTTGCATTTGAATATAGAGTTGATGACGTAATACAGAATGGAAGGGGAACAGCATTATCAGATATTTACTATAGAGGAAGATTAGATATTTTGAGTGGTAATTGGCTTGGTTATCATAGAGCATATGTTTTAGAAAAAAACGAATTTAAGGATATAGGAAATAAAACTTTTGATAAACCATCTAGAATAAGAACAATTATTTCTGCTGATTTTGATAATGATGGTTTTGATGAAGTTTTTATGAACAATATCGCAGAACCAAACAAATTATTTAAAATAAATGAAAATGGAAAATTTGAGGAAATAAAATTAAAAACGGCGCTTGAGACTGAAGGATATGGTACTGGAGCAGCCGTAGCAGATATTGATAATGATGGGATTTTAGAATTATTAGTTTCTCACGGGGAGAGTAAAGCACAACCTTTGACATTGTATAAAGCAAAAGTAGAAAAAAATAGTAAATATTTAAGGATAAAGCCCATCAATAAATTCGGAGCTCCTGCCAGAGGAGCAACAGTAACATTAATATCTAACCAAAGAAAGCATTCAAAAACAATAGATGCTGGATCTGGTTATTTATGCCAAATGGAACCTGTGGCACATTATGGAATTAGAAAAAATGAAAAAGATTTTAGAGTAGAAGTTAAATGGACTAATGGAAAAAAAGTTTTTATAGATAAAATTAAACTCAATCAAACGGTTACAATAAAACAAAAATGAAAAATATTTTATTAAAATTTTTTTTGGTTTTTGCAGTTTTTTTTCAAATCGAATTAGTTGCAGAAGAAAAAAATTATCACAAAGAATTAATAACTGACTGGTCTAGAATATTTCCTGACAAAAATAGGAATGCTGGTGGACCTAAATTTTTTAAATATATTATAGATAAAAAAATTACTTACAAAGATTTTATTGAGTTTAATAAATTATATTGTGCTGTTTCTGGATCCTTAATTGATCCCGGGAGCGATTCAGAGTTTTTGTTTGTAAAAGAAAATAAAACAAACAATAAAATTTGCGGTAATTATTATAGGTGCTGCGTGCCTTGTTCTTGTGATATCATGAAGTACTCAGAGGTTCAAAAAATGAAATATAAATTTATAGATGGCTTAAGAGAATTCTATGTTATAACAATAAAAAACCCTTGTAACAAAAGTGATTTTCCAAATAGAGTAAATAAAGAATATTTTTGTGATGGCAAAAAAATCAATAGTGATCAAGTGTATAATCTAAATAATAGAATAGTTATAGGATTATTACATAATGGAAGAAGATGTAAAAATGACGATGTTAATTTAATCAAAAATCATCAAATTACTGGTAGATACTGTGAACTAAGAAATAATACACCCTTAGAGGAACTAGATGCTGGTATGGGTGACATCTTCATAAAACTCGCAAGATAAAAAATAACAAAAATTAAGTAAAGTTTGAAATAATTTTGGGAATATAATTTTTAAAATTAAAAAACCCTTTATTACAATATTGCCAAGAATATTGATCAAGTTTTCTATATAAAAAATTTATTTTTAAATTATTTAAATTTAGATAATCTAGGTTTTCTCCAACAGTTGGATACAATCCGATGTTTTTTTCATTAATTTTTTTAATTTGGCTTATATCAATTATTTCGCAATCAATTGATTGTTTTTTTAATCTTTTTTTTTGATCTTCAAAAAGAAGGTACTTAAATTTTGATACTTTTTCATTGAGTTTGATTGATCTGTTTTCATTTTTGTTAGAGATTAAATATATTTTTTTAAATTTACTATTTTTAAAGTCTGTGAATTCGAAAGAAAGATTATTATCAAAAATTAATAAATTAACTGGTTCAATATTTTCAGAATTTTTAAAATCTTGTTTTATTATTGAATAAGTTCTTTCAGAAATTTTTGGAGGAGCATTTTCATTTAATTTAATATTTTTAAATCTATTATTTGTGAATTTTTTAATATTCCATTCACTTGCTAGATAATGCTTTCCTTGTGTTTGAACACCTGCAACCCATCTCCATCCAAGAGTATTTGATGCAGCATCCCCATCAAAAAGGTTTTGCATAAAAAATTCAGCACCCAGTTGCCAAGGTAAATCAAGTGTAAAAATCCAAATACTGGCAAACCACATCCTAGTGTGATTGTGGAGGTAGTTATTATTTTTTAACTCATTTACCCATTCATTAAAACAATCAATATTTGTTTTACCTTCTATTGCATTTTGATAATTTTTGTCATGTTTATATTTTTCTTTAATATTTCTTAAATCAATCAAATAGTCACTCCAAACATTAGGTCTTAACTCTAACCATCCTTTCCAGTAAGTTCTCCAAAGTACTTCCTGTATAAACTTTTCATTTTTTGAAAAAGAAAACTTCTCAAGTGATTTTTTTATAATTTCAATTTCATTTAGAACACCATGTGAAACATAAGGTGATAAACACGAAACATTGTCTCGTTTATCAGGACCAAAATCAAAATTTCTAAGCTTTGAATAATCAGAAAGATTTTTTTCAACAAAATGATTTAATCTATCTATAGCTTTCGCTCTTGAGGCTTCAAAATTCATATTTCTTTATTTTAATTTTTTTTTGTGGAAATTGATAAATCTTTCAACATTGGATTTATTAAAAGTTTTATTTTCTTCAAAAGAAACTTTTTTCATTGAATAAGCATTACTAGTAGTCATTCTTGACTGAATTGAAACATTTCCTTTATAAAGTTTTAACTTAATATTTCCATTTACCTTGTTTCTTTTTAGATCCACAATTTTTTGTAATTTGAATCTTTCTTTTGAAAACCAGTAACCATTGTAAATTAATTCTGCATATCTTGGCATTATCGAGTCTTTTTTATGCATAGTTTCTTTATCTAATGTTACAGATTCCATTGCTCTATGAGCAATTAAAAGCAATGTTCCTCCAGGAGTTTCATAAACCCCTCTTGATTTAATTCCGATAAATCTGTTTTCAACTAGATCAACTCTTCCAACTCCATTTTTTCCACCGAGATGATTTAGTTTTTCTAAAATTTTTTCTGGAGTTAACTTCTTCCCATTAATACTAATTGGATCACTGTTTTTAAATCCAATTGAAACGTATGCGGGTTTACTAGGCGCTTTTTCAGGTGAAGTTGTTCTTTGAAATATAAATTCAGGAGCCGAATTTTTTGGATTTTCTAAAACTTTACCCTCGGTTGATGTATGAAATAAGTTGTCATCTACTGAAAAAGGTGGCGCTCCTTTCTTGTCCTTTGGAATTAAAATTTTATGTTTTTTTGCATATTTAATTAGATCAGTTCTTGATTTTAATTTCCAAATTCTCCATGGGGCTATAACTTTTATTTTTGGACCAAAATAATGATACCCTAATTCAAATCTTACTTGATCATTCCCTTTGCCTGTTGCGCCATGCGAAACAGCAAATGCTTTGAATTTCTTTGCAACTTGAATTTGATCTCTTGCAATTAATGGTCTCGCAATAGATGTGCCAAGCAAATAAACTCCCTCATAAATTGCATGACCTCTGATCATTGGAAATACGTAATCTTTTACAAAAATATTTTTAAGATTTTTAATTATTATTTTTTTAACACCTAATTTTTTTGCGTTTCTAATAATCTTTTTTTTATCCATTTCCTGGCCAATATCAGCTGTATAAGCAATCACTTCAGCTTTGTAATTTTCTTGTAGCCATTTAAGAATTATAGACGTATCCAAACCACCTGAGTAAGCTAGAACTATTTTTTTCATTAAACTGATCGTACAGATTTTCCGTCTTGAATTACGGAAACTTTTGCATTAGCTGATATTATAATTCTATCATTATTTCCTTCATAAGGATAAGATCCATGCATAAGATGGCTTGGCCAAACTAACATTTTTCCTTCCTCAGGAAACATATCTATTGATGTTTCTCTATTATAAAAAGCTCCAAAATCAAATGTTGATCTTGCAGGAAAAGGTTTTTGAAAATAGGTTCCACCATTTTTTTTTGATGCATCTTCACCTAACTGAATATAATAAACACAACACCAACTACAATCACCATGAGCATGCGGCGCAACAAATCCACCTTTTTCATAATGTATAAACCAGGCATCTGTAATATTCACACCTAGTTGTGAATTACTAAATTGACTGAGATAATTTTTATTTGCTTCCTTAGCAGTCTCAAAAAAACTTTTAACTATAAAATTTTTAAAAACATTTTGAATTGTATCGTTATTCTGTCTGTGCAGGTCGTACTTACTCTCATAAAGTCTTAAATTTTCACCACTTTTTCTACCAACAGGATTATCTTTTTTATATTTCTCAAAAAAGTCTATTAATTGATTTTTTATTTTTTGATGTTCTGGATTATAAAAACTGCCAAATAAAGTTGGCCAAATATAATTAAAACTATTTTGTTTAGTCATTAGCTACAATTTTTTTTAGCGCTATTGTATGCTTTTGTAAAACCCATTAGTGAGTAGTGATCAATTGTTTGAGAACCAGATTTGTTATAACCTGTTATCATAATTCGTGAGCCTTTTTTCATTACATTAATCATTTTTTTTTCAATTTTATTGCTAGCAATCCAGGCAAAATTATCTTTAGAAATGTCAAACTTAATTTTATTTTTACCTGATTTTGCTTGTATTGCGTTTTGCACATTGTACTCATATCCTGAAGTAATACTTACCTCGTCAGAAATTTTTTCTGAGGGTCTAAAACTTATAAATAGTCTTGCTTCTCGAACATTATTTTTTGGTGACTGTAAGACCGGTTTAGACTGAGCAAAACATAATTTTGCAGACTCATCAGTTACTACTATTGTTTCCCAATCTTTAAATTTACCAATTTTTTTTATTTCCTGTGCGTTCAATGAGGTAAAACTCATAGTAAGAATCAATAAAAAAATTGCTTTTTTAATTATGGACATGGATTTGGATACAGTTTTTGCACTTCATTAATTTCATTAATTATCTCGTTATCAAGATTTATATTTACACTTTCTATATCAGTTTTCAACTGATCCATAGTTGTTGCGCCTATTATTACACTGGTTATGAATGGCTGTAGTTCGCAGAATTTTAAACTCATTTGGGATAAATCCAAATTGTACTTTTTTGATATACTGAAGTATTTTTCAATAGCTAATTGACCATTTTCAGTTTTATACCTAGAAAACTTGTCTCCGAACAAATGCATCCTAGAGTTTTTGGGCAATTCTCCATTTCTATATTTTCCTGTCAAATAACCGAACGCAAGGGGTGAATAAGCTAAAAGACCACTTCTTTCTCTTACTGAAATTTCCGCTAATCCTACTTCATAAGATCTATTCAAAAGACTGTAGGGATTTTGAACAGACATCATTCGAGGGAGCTTTTTCAATTTTGAAATTTCCAAAAATTTTGATAATCCCCATGCTGTCTCATTTGAAAGGCCTATATATCTAATTTTACCGCTTTTGATAATTTTATCTAAAACGTTGAGAATATCTTCAAATTTATTCCAATCATTATCATCTTTATGTTCGTAACCCAGTCTTCCAAAAAAATTTGTTTTTCTTTCAGGCCAATGTAATTGATATAAGTCAATATAATCAGTTTTTAATCTTTTGAGACTGTTATCTACAGCCACATTTAAATTTTTTTCGTCATATTGATTTCCGCCGCCTCTAATCCAACCAGGTCCAGGACCGGATACTTTAGTTGCAAGCACTACTTTGTTTCTTTTTTTTGTTTTTGCAAACCAATTACCGATTATTTCCTCTGTTTTTCCGTAAGTGCTTTCTTTAGGCGGTATTGCGTATATTTCAGCAGTATCCCAAAAATTTACATTTTGTTCAAAAGCATAATCCATCTGTTCGAATGCATCTTTTTCTGAATTTTGCTCCCCCCATGTCATAGTACCGAGACAAATTGTACTAACATCTATATCTGTGTTACCTAGTTTCTTAAAATTCATAAATCTGTAATAATCTTAGTCAGTTTTGACCATTGAATATAAGTTTAAAATAATTATATTACCACTATGGATTTTAACAGACAAAATATATTTGAAGCAACAAGTGTCAAAAAAAACGTAGTTTGGAATGCAGGTTTAAGATCTTACATGTTGAAGGTCTATAACTACATGGCAACTGGGGTTCTTTTAACAGGTATAATCTCACTTTTATCATTTAAGATGTCTGTAGTTACAGACAGTGCCGGAGTAATCACAGGACTTACGAGTTTTGGGAATGCTATATTTAATTCAGGTTTGAAATGGTTAATTATGTTAGCTCCATTAGGTATTATTTTTTATATGAGTTTTGGAATTAACAAAATGAGTTCGGCTAAGGCACAAACCGTATTTTGGATATTTGCTTCATTAATGGGATTATCTTTGTCTTGGATACTTTTAGTTTATACTGGTGTAAGTGTAGCAAGAGTTTTCTTCATCACATCAGCAACGTTTGGAGCAATGAGTATTTACGGATACACAACTAAAAGAGATTTAACTAAACTAGGTTCATTTTTAATGATGGGTCTAATTGGAATAATTATCGCTTCATTAGTTAATATATTTCTAAAATCTGCGATGATGTATTTTGTTGTATCAATATTGGGTGTTTTAATATTTGTAGGTTTGACCGCCTATGACACTCAGAAAATAAAGAACATGTATTCGGCAAGTGATACAATTGAAATTTCTGGCAAAAAAGCAATAATGGGAGCATTAACTCTTTATCTAGATTTCATTAATCTATTTATAATGTTATTAAGACTTTTTGGTCAAAGAAGATAAACTAAATTTTTTTCCAATCTATATCTTTTAATAATTTTTCCAAGTTATCAGAATTTTTAATTATACGGTTTCTATTATCTGTAATTAAATATTTAAGATTTTTATTAGAAGGCTTGAAGTTTTTGCTAATATTATAAACAGCATTTTCAGCAGCATTCTTAAACACGTTAAAACTTACTCTCTTAGAGGAAATGTGAAGACCATAATCTTTCCAAGATCCCTTTGAAACCATTTTAGCGTATAGATCCAAAATATTTTTTAATTCTTTTTTTTCAAAAAAAAGTTTATTTTCTTTTTTTTTGAAAGAATTATCGACTACAAGTTTTAAATCTTTATTCATTTAATTTATATTTATTTATTAAAGGGATTTGAAATGCTGTAAATATTATTGTAATTGGTAACATTCCCCATACTTTAAAGTTTACCCAAAATTCTTCCGATTGCGTTCTCCAAACAAACTCATTTAATATTGCTAAAAAAATGAAAAAAAACATCCACCTAGTATTAAGTTTTCCCCATCCCTCATCGTTTAACGGCATGGTTTTACCTAAAATTTTTTTTAAAATTGGTTCTTGAGTAAAATATTTTCCAAAAAACAGAGCAAGAGCAAATATTATATTTATTATTGTAGGCTTCATATATATAAAGATAGGGTCTTTGAAATAAATTGTGAGACCACCAAAAAATGTTATTAACGCTCCACCTAAAAGAGGAACAAAAGGTATTTTTTTTTCTAATATCCAAACTATAAATACAGAGA
This sequence comes from uncultured Pelagibacteraceae bacterium, assembly GCA_902611815.1. Taxonomy (GTDB): domain Bacteria; phylum Pseudomonadota; class Alphaproteobacteria; order Pelagibacterales; family Pelagibacteraceae; genus Pelagibacter. Next base: position 17,720 of record CACMAZ010000002.1, on the reverse strand, counting down.
TTATTGTCGCAATAATCAAAGGTGGTATAGCTACTTGCAGATTTTTTCCACTTTTATAATAAAAACCAAAAAATATTACTAAGGGCCCGAAATCAGTGATGAATTTTATTAAAGACTTATTCACAGATACATCCTACCAGATATGTATAAATTTAATATTTTTTTTATTGATTTTTTTTTAAGAATACACATATTTAAGTAGTGACTATTCAAAAAGCAAAATTCTCAATAGGCGATGTCGTCAAACATAAACATTTTGATTTCAGAGGCGTTATTTATGACGTTGATTTTGAATTTAATAATTCTGAGGAATGGTACGAGTCTATACCAAAAAATGTAAGACCTAGGAAAGATCAGCCTTTTTATCATTTGCTAGCTGAAAATGATGATATTACTTATGAGGCCTATGTATCAGAACAGAACCTTATTAAAGACGACTCAGGTGAGCCAATTAAACATCCTTTAATCAATGAGATCTTCTCAGGAAAAAAAGGCTCAACTTACTTTAAGCCTTCAAACTAATAGTCATTTTTTCAACACATTTCTCTCAAAACTTAGACAAATGATTATTCTATAAATAATAAACTGATCAAGGGTGTTAACGTTTCCCTTCAATTATCTCCCTCAACATTCTTGATCAGTTTATTTTCACGTTATATAAATAAATAAATGTTATCTATAATCACTGAGAAAACTAAAAAAATATTAATTTCTCCTAAATTTAGAAATTTAATATTTGTGTTATTTATAATTTTTCTATCAGTAGGTCTATTTGAGGCTTTAATATTGTCTCCTCAAGATTATCTACAAAGTGACTCTGTAAGAATTATGTATGTACATGTTCCGTCAGCGTGGATTTCCCTCGGGATTTTTTCAATGATAGCTTTTTTGTCTCTTGGAGTTATAATTTTTAAAAATAAAAACTTTGTACTAATATCAAAAAGTTTAGCTCCATCAGGATTTATTTTTAACTTAATAGCCTTAGTTACAGGCTCAATTTGGGGCAAGCCAACTTGGGGTACTTGGTGGGCTTGGGATCCTAGAATAACTTCTATGTTAGTATTATTCTTATTCTACTTTTTATACTTATTATCGTGGAAACTTTTTGAAAAGAACAAGGCAGTTAAAATCTCATCGTATATTTCAATTATAGGTGTGATAAACGTTCCAATTATCAAATATTCTGTAGATTGGTGGGCAACTTTACATCAACCTTCATCTATTAATGTTTTATCAGAAAGCACAATACATTCTTCTATGTTAGTACCTTTATTTTTGATGACTGCGGCATTTGCACTATTTTCTGTGCTAATTTTTTTGATGAAATATAATGTGGAGTTGATAAAAGTTAAGAACAAAGGTTTAAATAGAATATGAATTTAGATTTATTTATTATGAATGGATACGGACTTTATGTTTGGTCAGCATTTGCATTCACATTATTTAATTTTCTAGTTTTATATAAAGTAACCAGTAGGCAATTGGTTAAAGAAAAAGCTAAATTTGCAAGAAAATATGAATCTTTAAATTCAGACAAAGTTATTTTAGCTTACAAACAATCAACAAATAGAACATTTGTAAGAACAGTTGCTGACAAAATCTAATTCAGATTAATGTATGGTAAAAAAGTTAGATTAAGAATTGTATTTATAATTTCTGTTCTAACCACAATCATTTTAAGTATTTATATTATTCTAAAACTTTTAGAGGACGACGTTGTATATTTTAAATCACCAACTGAAATTAAGCAATCCGCAGAGAATATAACTAAAAAAATTAGAGTAGGAGGGATGGTTAAAAAAAATTCTATAACTCTAGATAATGAAAAAATTTTATTTGTAATAACGGATTTTAAAAGTGAAATTAATGTTATTTTTGCAGGAACCGTTCCAAATTTATTTCAAGAAGAAAAGGGAGTAGTAGCAGAGGGATTTTTAGAGGATAAAAATTTATTTATTGCTAATAAAATTTTAGCAAAACACGATGAAAATTATATGCCTCCCGAGGTTAAAAAAAGTCTAGGACAAAAATGATATTATCTAATGCAGGTTTTCTTTCTTTATTACTAGGACTTTTGTCTTCTTTTGCTGTTTTCTTATGTTCAGTTTTGAATATTAAAAAAAATTTATTAAACCTAGAAAATAAAATTTATAAATTTCTTACTCTTCAATTTTTTTCCGTTGTAATAAGTTTTTTTATTTTATTATACACTTTTATAATATCTGATTTTAGTAATGAAACTGTCTATAATAATTCTCATTCAACAAAACCTATATTTTACAAAATAACAGGTTTATGGGGTAATCATGAAGGAAGCTTATTATTATGGTTATTAGTATTGACAAGTTTTGTATTGTTTTTTTTCTTCAGCTCTAAAGATGAGCCAAAAAATTTTAGACTTTATACAGTAATATTTCACCAAATTATTGTTATTGGCTTTTTTATATTTGTTCTAAAAACATCTAACCCATTTGATATTCTTTTTCCGATACCATCCGAGGGCCTTGGATTAAATCCAATACTTCAGGATCCTGCGTTAGCAATACATCCACCAATTTTATATGTTGGTTACGTTGGAACATCAATTATATTTGCATCTTCTTTAGCAGCAATGGTTACCGGGTATGTAAATAATCTTTGGGCAAAAAATTTGAAAAAATGGGTTTTAATATCTTGGACCTTTTTAACAGGGGGTATTCTTTTAGGTTCGATTTGGGCGTATTACGAATTAGGATGGGGAGGTTTTTGGTTTTGGGATCCAGTTGAAAATATTTCTTTAATGCCATGGTTGAGTTTAACTGCTCTTTTACATTGTATTTTAACTCTTGAGAAAAGGGATCTTTTTAAAAATTGGTCAATTATCTTAAGCATAGTGACTTTTATGTTAAGTGTTACTGGAACATTTCTGGTTAGATCTGGGATACTTAATTCAGTTCACACTTTTGCAAATGATCCGTCTAGAGGAATTTATATACTAATTTTTTTATTTGTTCTAATATTAGTGTCCTTTGTAATCTTTTTTATATTTGAGAACAAAAATTTAGAAAATAAAAAAGAAATTTTTTTTCTAAGTAAGGAAACTTCGGTTTTGATAAATAACTGGTTTATGATTTATTTTTTAAGCGTAGTTTTAATTGGAACTGTATATCCAATATTTTTAGATGTAATTACATCAGAAAAAATTTCGGTTGGACCCCCATTTTATAATAAGCTTTTAATACCTTTCTTAATTCCATTTTTTTTGTTTATGTCTGTTGGACCAAGTATGAGTTGGATTAAAACAAATTTAAAGTTTAAAGCGAGTTACATTTACTACTTTTTACTAACTTCAGCTGCCACAATAGCAACTATATATTTTTTAACTCAAAAAGATTTTTTATTAATTATTTTAGTTTTTTCTCTAGTATTTTTAAGTATTAAAACGCTCACTAATTTTTTTAAAAATAATACTAATCACGCACAAAACTTATCACATTTGGGATTTGCCATGTTAATGTTATCAATATTATTTAATAGTATTAGCTCTACTGAAATTATTAAAAATATTAAGGTTGGAGAAAGTTTTATCTCAAAAAACGAAAAAATAACTTTTGAAGAAGTTAAAACTAACGAACAAAAAAACTATTCTTCAATAATTGGTACTTTTGAAGTAAAAAATAAAAATAATAAAATAATTAAACTATATCCAGAGATTAGAATTTATAATCAGCCGGTTATTGCAACGAGTGAAGCAGCTATCAAAACAACTTTATTCAAAGATAGATTTATAACAATAAATTTAATAAAGGATGAGCAACTATTTAATGTTAGATATCAGAATAAACCATTCATGATCTGGATCTGGATATCTACATTAATAATAATTTTTGGGGGTACATTTGCGGTTTTCAGTAAAAAAAAAAATTACTCTTAGTTTTTTAATGTTAGTTTTTTTTGTTTTTTGCTTTTTAGTTTTTAATAAAGCATTGATTAAGGATAAAATATATTCTCCTGATTTTAAAAATAAGAAGACAACTTACTTAGTAGACTTTAGTTTACCTGAATTATATTCATCTGATGAAATACAACTAAGCGAGGTTATTGGAAACAAGGAATTTTCCTTAGTTAATGTCTGGGCTTCATGGTGCGTTCCTTGCAGGGAAGAAAATGATCTTCTTAAGAATTTAAGTAGTATTAGCTCACTGCAAATTATTGGTATAAATTATAAAGATAGAAAAAAAAACTCTATAAAATTTTTAAATAATTATGGAAACCCATTTAAATATAATTTAGTAGACAAAGATGGAACGGAGTCAATTAACCTAGGTGCTTATGGTGTTCCAGAAACTTTCTTAGTTAACAAAAATAGAAAAATTTTAATAAAGATTATAGGACCAATAAATGACAATGACGTTAAACAAATCAGGGAGATTGTTAATGGTTAAAAAAAAATTTATGGTCTTCTTATTTTTATTTGTTAACTTTTTCGGAAACTGTTATTCTGAAACAGAACCTTATTCTAAACTTGAAAATGACATAGCAAAAAATTTAAGATGTCTAATTTGTCAAGGTCAGTCTATATACGACTCTAATTCTGAATTTGCATTAAGTATGAGAATCTACATTAAAGATCAAATAGATAATGGTCACTCAGAAGATCAAATTTATAATATGTTAGTCAAAAAATACGGTCAATGGATTGTTTATGATCCTGGATATTCAAAAAAAACCTTTTTATTGTGGTTTATACCAATATTGTTTTTTTTATTAGGTGGTGCAATAATATATTTAAGAATATATAAGAGTAAAAAAATATGAAAAATTTTTTAAAAATTTTATTAGTTGTCATTTGCACCTTTATGACCTTTGAAAAGTTGTTTGCTGATGAAAAACAAAAAATGGATACTGGTCACAAATATAATATTTATACCGGAATGTTTGATTTTAGCGATAGTGGGAAAAAATCTCAAATTTTAGGAATTCAACATTTGAATGATAATCTTTTCAAAGATAGCCTTATAGGCACAATTAAACCTATCACTGGCTTTATGTTAACTGCTGACTCAGCCTCATATCTTTATACAGGTGTTCAAGCTGAGTACAATATTGGTAAATTAAATTTAACACCAAGTTTCACACCAGGTTTATATCATGAGGGTGATGGGAAAGACCTCGGTCACTTGGTGGAATTTAAAAGCGAGCTTCAATTATCCTTAGATTTATCACCAAGTACAGAATTTGGCTTTTCATATAATCATATATCTAATGCTAGTTTAGGAGAAAAAAATCCTGGGGCAAATAGTTATATGTTTAATTTCTTCAAAAGCTTTTAAATTATATATATGAATTTAAAAGATTGCCATAATTTTAGTGACTTTAGAATTTTAGCCAAAAAAAAATTACCGTCACCAATTTTTCATTATATTGATGGTGCTGCAGATGATGAGATTACATACAACCGAAATACATCTGCATTTAATGACGTAGATCTTGTACCCAACGTATTGAGAGGTGTTGAAAACGTAGATTTGTCTACAACAATTTTTGGGAAAAAAATTGATTTACCTTTTTACTGTTCCCCAACTGCTTTACAAAGATTATTTCATTATGATGGGGAAAGAGCAGTAGGAAAAGCAGCACAAAAATTTAATACAATGTTTGGCGTTTCAGCTTTAGCTACTGTAAGTGTCGAAGAAATATCATCTTTAATTGACACACCAAAAATGTTTCAATTCTATTTTCACAAAGACAGAGGATTAAATGACTCTTGTTTGGAAAGAGCAAAAGCAGCTAATTTTGATGTGATGGCTTTAACTGTGGATACTATAACAGGTGGAAATCGTGAGAGAGATTTAAGAACAGGTTTTACATCACCACCTAAACTTACTATATCAAGTTTATTTAGTTTCGCGACTAAACCAATGTGGGGGATAAATTATCTTACAAAAGGTAAATTTGAATTACCACATTTACAAGATTTTGTAAAAGAAGGAACAAGCACTAACTCTTCAATTGGTAATTATTTTTCTACGATGTTGGACCAATCCATGAATTGGAATGATGCTGAAAAGTTATGTTCTAAGTGGGGAGGTCATTTTGCTCTTAAAGGAATAATGAGTGTTGAAGATGCTAAAAAAGCAGTTGATATTGGATGTACTGGAATAATGGTTTCTAATCATGGTGGTCGACAGCTTGATGGATCAAGGTCACCATTTGATCAACTAGCTGAAATAGTTGACGCCGTGGGAGATAAAATTGATGTTATTTGCGAAGGTGGGTTTCAGAGAGGAACACACATGCTCAAAGCTTTATCTCTAGGAGCAAAGGCTTGCGCTGGAGGAAGATTATACCTTTATGCTTTAGCTGCTGCGGGACAAGCAGGAGTAGAGAGAGCCTTAGGGCAATACAAAGCCGAATTAGAACGTGATATGAAATTAATGGGATGCACCAAGATTAGCGATCTAAACAGAAATAATTTAAGGTTTAGATATACTTAAAAAACTCTATGAGTCTTAAAAACTGTTATAATTTTGAGGACTTTAGAAAACTAGCAAAAAAAAAATTACCTTCACCAATTTTTCATTACATTGATGGTGGCTCAGATGATGAAACTACCCTTAAAAGAAATACAGAGGCCTTTAACGATTGTGACTTAATACCAAATGTTTTGGCAAGCGTAGGTAAACCAGACTTATCTACAACTATTTTTGGAAGGAAAATTGATATGCCAATTTTCTTATCCCCATGTGCTATGCAAAGATTGTATCACCACGATGGCGATAAAGCTTCCGCAAAAGCTGCTAATAAATTTGGAACATTTTATAGCATGTCTACAATGGCAAATAATACAATTGAGGAAATTTCTAACTTATCTAGTGGTCCTAAATTATTTCAGCTTTATGTCCATAAAGATCAATCGATAACAAATGATTTGATTGATCGTTGTAGAAGGTCAGGATTTGATGGAATGTGTTTAACCGTAGATACTCTTGTTGCAGGGAATAGAGAAAGAGACTATAGAACAGGTTTTACTACACCACCAAAATTAACTTTAAAAAGTCTTTTGAGTTTTGCTATGCATCCTGGTTGGGTATTTAATTATTTAACTCATGAAAAATTTAAATTAGCTAATGTTGCAACAAAAACTGATAAAGGAACTAATATTGCTAAATCAGTTATTGATTACATTAATGAGCAGTATGATCCAGCTATGAATTGGAAAGACGCAGAGTATTGTGTAAAAAAATGGAATGGTCCTTTTGCTCTAAAAGGAGTTATGTCAGTTGAGGATGCAAAAAAAGCGATTGATATTGGGTGCTCAGCTATAATGATCTCTAATCATGGTGGGCGACAACTAGATGGCTCTAGATCACCGTTTGACCAAATTAAAGCGATATCCGATGCTGTTGGTGATAAACTGGAAATTATTTTGGATGGTGGCATTAGAAGAGGTTCTCATGTCTTAAAAGCAATTGCCGCTGGAGCTAAAGCTTGTAGTTTTGGTAAAATATTTTTGTTCTCTTTAGCCGCAGGTGGTCAGCAAGGAGTTGAGCATTTATTGAAGACAATACATGATGAAATTAATAGAAATATGGTTTTAATGGGTTGCAAAAATTTAAAAGAGTTGAATAGTTCAAAATTAATTTATAGAAATATTAGATAATTATATAAATTATGAAACTGGCAAAAAGTTTAGATAGATTAGGTACAGAGACCGCATTCTCAGTTTTAGCGGAAGCAAAAAAACTAGAGGCCTCAGGAAAACCAATGATACATCTTGGATTAGGTCAACCTGATTTTAAAACCCCAAAGCATGTAGTAGACGCTGCAAAAAAAGCTTTAGATGATGGCCATCACGGTTATGTTTTATCAAATGGAATTCTAGAATGCAGACAAGCAGTTTCAAGAAAAATTAAAACACTTTATAATCAAGATGTTGATCCAGAAAGAATTATCATAATGCCAGGTGGCAAACCAACAATGCACTATGCGATCCAATGTTTTGGAGAGCCAGGTGTAGAAATAATTCATCCTACACCAGCTTTTCCTATTTATGAGTCTATGATTAACTATACTGGATCTACTCCTGTTCCATATGATCTTACTAAAGATAAAGATCTTAAGTTTAATGCAGAGGAAATATTGTCTTTAATCACTGATAAGACGAGATTATTAATTTTAATTAATCCAAATAACCCAACAGGAAGTTTTGTTGAAAAATCTGAGATTGATAAACTTGCTAAAGGTTTAGAACAACACCCACATGTTACAATTCTGAGTGATGAGATTTATAGTAGACAAATTTTTGATGGTAAAGAGATGCCAACCTTTTTTAATTATCCAAAATTAAGAGGGAGACTTATTGTATTAGAAGGATGGAGTAAAGCTTATTCTATGACTGGATGGAGATTAGGTTGGAGTTTTTGGCCAGAACATTTAGTAGAACATGTTAATAAACTATTAATAAATAGTGTTTCTTGTGTTAATGCTGCTGCTCAATATGCGGGTATTGCTGCACTAGATGGACCAGATGACTCGATACACGAAATGATGGAAAAATTTACAGCAAGAAGAGACCTTATTCACAAAGGCCTAAATGACTTGCCAGGTGTTGAATGTAGCCTACCAGGTGGTGCATTTTACGCTTTTCCAAAGGTTAAAGAGACTGGAATGAATGGAAGAGAATTTTGCAAAAAAGCAATGCACGAAGCTGGTGTTGCAATCGTGCCAGGAACGGCATTTGGTCAGACTTGTCAAGATTACGTGAGATTTAGTTTCGCAGCATCAAGAGATAACATTTCACAAGCATTAGAAAACATAAAAAAAATGCTTAAATAATTTAGGTATTTTTTTTGTAAGATTTATATAGTATCATCATCACATGAATAGCGAACTTCAGACCGAATTAAAAAAAATACTAAATTCTAGATTTTCTGAGTCTGAATCTACAAGATTAAATTATGCAAGAGGAGAAGACACCTATGATCCAATTTTATCTAAGGCTGTAGTATTTCCAGAGACTAATGAAGAAGTTTCTAAGATATTAAAATTATGCAATCAACATAAGATACCTGTTGTTCCGTTTGGAACAGGGACCTCTTTAGAGGGTAATGTTGTTGGGAACGATCAAGGAATTACCATTTCTCTTGAAAAGATGAACAAAGTATTAAGTGTAAACGTAGAAGATTTTGATTGTAAAGTTCAGGCATGTGTAACTAGAGAACAATTGAATGACTATTTAAGGGAAGATGGTGTATTTTTTCCAATCGATCCAGGTGCAAATGCTGCAATTGGTGGAATGGCCTCTACTTCAGCGTCAGGAACAATGGCGGTTAAATATGGAACTATGAAAACTGTTATTACTGGATTAACAGTTGTTCTTCCAAATGGAGATATAATAAAAACTGGCAGCAGAACAAAAAAAACTTCAGCTGGATATAATTTAACAAATTTGTTCATTGGTTCTGAAGGTACACTTGGAGTTATAACAGAGATTCAGCTTAGGTTGTCGCCAATCCCAGAAAGTATTATGAGTGCTGTATGTCATTTTAAAACTCTAGAGGATGCAGTTAAAACTGCACAAGAGGTAATTCAGTATGGCATTCCAATTGCAAGAATTGAAATGCTTAATAAAGATCAAATGGAAATTAGTATCGAATACTCTAAACTAAAGGATGTGGAAGCTACACCCACTTTGTTTTTTGAATTTCATGGATCAGAAACTTCAAATAAAGAGTCAATCGATATTGTCGAAGAAATATCGAAAAATAATAATGGAAGCTCCTTTAAATGGGCAAAAGATTTAACGGATAGAAATAAGCTATGGAAGGCAAGACATGACGTATATTATTCTGTCAAAGCGCAAATTAATAATGGCAGAGTTTATTCAACTGATGTTTGTTTGCCAATTTCTAAAATAACTGAGTGTGTAAACTTTGCTGATGCAGAGGCTAAAAAATTTGGTTTAAGAGCCCCAATGGTTGGTCATCTTGGTGATGGTAATTTCCATGTTTTACTACCTTATGACCCAGAAAAAAAAGAGACCTATCAAAAAATACGAAAATTTAGTGATATTCTTATAGAAAAAACGTTAGAATTAGAGGGCACAATTACTGGAGAACATGGAGTTGGGCTTCATAAAAAAGATTACCTTCTTAAAGAACATGGCGATAACTTACCTGTTATGAAGTCTATCAAAAGAACGATCGATCCAAATAATATAATGAATCCTGGTAAGATTTTTGACTTAAATTAATAAGTTGAATGAAAAAAATTTTAATTACCAGAAAACTTCTAAGATCAAATGAGGAAAAAGCTTCAAAATTGTGGGAGGCTAAACTTAATTTAAATGATGAACTTTATTCTCAATCTAAATTAGTGGAATTAAGTCAAGGTTGTGATGGAATATTAACATCGCTAACTGATAAAATGGATGAGGCAACTATCAATAAATTACCAGAGAGTATAAAAATTTTATCAAACTTTGCAGTAGGATTTGGTAATATTGATTTAGTAGCTGCTAAAAAAAGAAATATAGCAGTGACAAACACACCAGATGTTTTAACAGATGCAACAGCTGAAATAGGAATATTGTTAATTCTAGGAGCTTGTAGAAGAGCAAGTGAAGGTATTCAAGCAGCAAAAGAGTCTAATTGGAAATGGTCAGCAGACTATTTGATTGGCAAACAATTAACTGGCTCAAGGTTAGGAATTTTAGGGATGGGACGTATTGGTCAAAAAATTGCTAAGATAGCAAAGTCGCTTGGAATGATAATACATTATCACAATAGATCTAAATTGAGCTCTGATAAAGAACAAGGAGCTACTTATCATGATAATCTAAAAAGTTTAATGGAAGTGTCAGATGTATTATCTGTATGTTGCCCAGCCTCAAAAGAAACAATTAATCTTATAAATAAAGAAACTTTGGAGTATTTACCAAAGGGCGCAGTAGTAACTAATGTAGCTAGAGGAGATATAGTAGACGATGAAGCTTTACTGGATGCATTAGATAGAAGAAAAGTTTATGCAGCTGGTTTAGATGTTTATAAAAACGAACCTAATTTAAACCCAGGATATCTTAAACATAAAAGTGTTTTCATACTACCTCATCTTGGAAGTGCCACTAAAGAAACTAGAACAGCCATGGCTAATCTTGCTATCGATAACATTGAGGAATTTTTCAAAACAGGTAACTGCAAAAATAAAGTAAATTGATAAATTTATACTACCAATAGTTGTAAATAATTAAGTTTAGAACAATTTTAACTTAAGACTCCAAGTTGATTTTGTGCTTTAATAAAGTCAAGTTAATTAACTAATAGAGGAGAAATAAATGATTAAAGAAAAAAAATCATTGAAGGGAAAAATTCCTTCAAGACGTAAGTTCTTTAAGGCAGCGGCAGCAACTGGTGCAGCAGCAACAGCAGCAGTAGCAATGCCAAACATTGCATTCGGAGCTCCACAAACTCTAAAAATGCAAGCTGCATGGCCAAGTGGTGCTAACATCTTTTTTGAAATGGCAGGAGACTATTGCAAAATGGTTAGCGACATGTCTGGCGGTTCTTTAAAAATCGATCTTCAACCAGTTGGAGCAGTTGTGAAGACTAGTGAGATCGGTCAAGCGGTAAGTTCAGGTGCTGTAGATATGGGACACTGGGTAACTGCTTATTGGTATGGTAAAAATCCAGCAGCATCATTATTTGGTACTGGACCATCATACGGTATGTCATCTCAAGAAGTAATGGGATGGATGGAGTACGGTGGCGGAAGAAAACTGTATGAAGAAACACTTGCAAAAGTTGGTTTCGATTACACGGGTGTATTCCACATGCCAATGCCAGCACAACCTTTTGGTTGGTTTAAAAAGAACGTAACAAAAGTATCTGACGTTAAAGGTATGAAGTACAGAACAGTTGGTCTTGCTACTAACGTTCTAACTGCAATGGGAATGGTCGTAAGACAGTTACCAGGTGGTGAAATTCAACCAGCTATGAAAACTGGTTTGATTGAAGCAGCTGAGTTTAACAACCCAACTTCAGACTCTCAGTTTGGTATGCAAGATGTTTCTAAGCATTATCACTTAGGAAGCTTCCACCAATCTCAAGAGATGTTTGAGATACCAATTAACAATAAAACATTTAATGGTCTGTCACCAGCTAACCAAGCAATATTGAAAAATGCTGCTTACGCTGCAAACACAGATAACTACTTTAAAGCATTAGTTAGATATTCAGCTGATTTATCTAAATTAATGAATCAACATAAAGTTAATGTTTACCAAACTTCAGATGAAATTTTAGCTCAACAATTAAAAGGTTGGGATAAAGTTATCGGTGATTTCAATAAGAAAGATCCTTTCTTTAAGAAAATCGTCGATTCTCAAAAAGCATACGCTAAGAGAGTAATGAAATACTTGCTGATGAATCAGCCTAATTACAAGCTAGCTTATGAAAATGAGTTTGGACCAATTGCTAAAGTAAAAATATAATCAAGATATAATCTTAATTAAGGGGGCCAATGGCCCCCTTTTTTTTGTTTGATTAATAGATAGAATTTAACGTAAAGTGATATTATGAAATCTTTCATAAAATTTGCTGACACATTAAGCGCATCAATGGGTAAAGCCTTCTCATGGTGCATAGTTATACTTATGGGTGGAACATGCTATGAAGTAATAATGGCTTACGCTTTTAACAGCCCTACACTTTGGAATTTTGACTTTAGTTTACAAATGTATGGTGCAATTTTTATGATGGCAGGTGCTTATTGTTTGTCAACAGAAGCACATGTTAGAGGAGATGTTATTTATAGATTGTTTCCTACAAAAGTTCAGGGCTGGATTGATTTAATTTTATATTTTATTTTTTTCTTTCCAGGAATTTTGGCTCTAGTATTTTATGGATACGAATATGCAGCATTAGCATGGAAAATTAAAGAAACTAGTTGGAACAGTCCAGCACAAATACAAATTTATATGGCAAAATCTATAATACCACTGTCAGGACTTTTATTAACGATCCAAGGAATTAGTGAAGTTTGTAGAGCGATCATTTGTATTAAAACAGGTCATTGGCCGGAGAGAATGTCAGCAGGTGCTGAAGAAACTGAAAAAATATTAATGAGAACATCTCAGAAAGACGAAAAAGCTGATGTTATTTGAATTAACAAATCCAGAAATTGCAATATTAATGATGAGCTTATTTTTATTTGCAGTTCTTTTAGGTTTCCCAATTGCATTCACTCTGCTAGCTATGGGTGTTGGGTTTGGATATTACGCTTATTTTGATCCAACTAGGATGGATCATCTGCTTGATAATCGGATATTTTCTTTATTAGTACAAAATACTTACACCATAATGGATAATACAGTTTTAACTGCTGTGCCTTTATTTTTATTTATGGGTTATTTAGTTGAAAGAGCTGGGATAGTAGCAAAATTGTTTTTTGCTATAAGACTTGCTTCCCATAGACTACCAGCCTCAATGGCAGTTGCAGCACTTGTAACATGTGCATTATTTTCTACAGCAACAGGAATAATTGGAGCAGTTGTAACTTTAATGGGTCTTTTAGCTTGGCCAGCAATGATAAGAGCTGGATATGATAAAAAATTTGCATCCGGAGTTATATGTTCAGGAGGATGTTTGGGAATTTTAATACCTCCAAGTATTATGTTAATTGTATATGCAGTAATAGCTCAATTATCTCCACTAAGACTTTTTGCTGCTGCAATATTTCCTGGCTTAATGTTAGCAGGCCTTTATATTTTATATGTAATTATAAGAGCATACTTCAATCCGTCTTTAGCACCTAAGCCCGCAGCAGAGGAAATTCCGCCAAGATCAGTAATTTTAAAAGAGGTTCTAGTTTCTTTTGTTCCATTGTTCTCTTTAATAATTTTGGTTTTAGGTACAATATTAGGTGGATTAGCTACTCCAGCAGAGGCGGCTGCAGTAGGAGCATTTGGTGCTTTAATTTTATCTTTTTTTTATAAGTCATTAAAATGGAAAAATTTTAAAGAATCTGTTTTTCTAACAGCTAAAACAAGTGCAATGATTATGTGGTTATTCGTTGGATCTTGGACATTCGCATCAGTTTTCTCATATTTAGGCGGCCATGAAGTTTTTGAAGAATTTTTTAAATCAATGGATATTCAACCTTGGCAATTTTTAGTTATCACACAAATTATAATATTTTTACTTGGTTGGCCATTAGAGTGGACTGAAATTTTAATTATATTTGTCCCAATATTTTTACCACTAGTAGAATTTTTTGGAGTAAACCCGTATTTTTTTGCAATGTTAATAGCTTTAAATTTACAAACATCTTTTCTAACTCCACCGATGGCAATGTCGGCTTATTATTTAAAAGGTGTGCAAAGTAGAAACGTTGAATTAATGCAAATCTTTAGAGGTATAATGCCTTTTCTTGGAATAGTAATATTTGCAATGGTTTTAATGTATATGTTTCCTGGTATCGCTTTATGGTTACCAGATGTTTTATTCGCAGAATAAATTTTAATGTCCAATGTATTTCAATTAACTGTCTCTGAAATAGCAGAAAAAATAAAAAAATCTGATCTAAACTCTGTTGATTTGTGTAAATCATACATTGAGCAAATAGATAAATTTGAAAAAGATGTAAAAGCTTGGGCCCATTTTGATAAAAAACTACTTCTAGAAAAAGCAGAAGAGGCAGACAATCATAGAAGGTCGGGCAAACCCGTAGGCCCTCTACACGGAATTCCAGTAGCATTAAAAGATATAATTGGAACTTATGATATGCCTACTGAGTGTGGAACTGTTTTAAGAAAAGGCAAAACAGAGTCACAAAATGCAGAGATAGTAGATTTACTTAAATCAGCAGGGGCGTTAATCATGGGAAAAACAAATACCTCTGAATTAGCTTATCTTGCTCCACCTAAAACAACAAATCCTCACGATTATTCAAGAACTCCAGGTGGATCTTCTAGTGGGTCGGCAGCTGTTATTGCTTCTCATATGGCGCCTTTATCAATTGGTTCTCAAACAGGAGGTTCAGTGATTAGACCAGCGTCTTACTGTGGTGTCGTTGGTTACAAACCGAGTTATGGATTAATTTCACGCAATGGAGTTTTAAGAACTTCGTATAATCTTGATCATATAGGAGTTTTTGGAAGAACCGTAGAGGATGTTGCTTTACTTGCAAAAGTGTTAATTAAAAAAGATTCTTACGATAAAGCGACCATACATTATTCCTCAGAATTTATGTTAGACGAGTGTAAAAAAGGACCTATATTTGATCCAAAGTTTATTTTTTATAAGACAGATAGTTGGAAGAAAGTTGATAAGAAATCCAGAGAGGCATTTGAATATTTTATAAAATCTTTTAAAAAAAATATTGAGGTTTTTGATACTCCTTCATACTTTAAGGATATAGACAAATACCACAGATTAATACATGAAACTGATTTAGCTAATAACTTTCAAGTTTATTACAAAAAATCAAAATCAAAACTTTCAAAGGAAATGCAATCAGCTATTTCAAAAGGTATGAAGCATTCTGCTAAAGAATATTTAGATGCCGTTGACTTTATGGAGAGGAGTTATGAGTCTTATAAAGAGGTATTCGAAGATTATCATGGAGTGTTAAGTCCATGTAGTACTGGTGTAGCTGATAAAGGTTTAAAAAGTACAGGAAGTGCTGATTTTAATAGAGTATGGTCGTATATGCATACACCAGCAATTTCTCTACCTTTACTTCAAGGAGAAAATAATTTACCATTAGGTGTCCAATTAGTTGGCGACAGGCATGACGATAACAGATTTTTAGGTGTAGCTAACTGGCTGGAAAAGGAGAGCAAAAAATTTAATGAATAAAATCACAGTTATTATTGGTCTAAGTTTTGCAATATTTTTTTTAGTTGGACTCGCAACAACACTAACAAGATCTATGATGATTGGTTTTTTGGATGTTTTGCCAGTATATATCTTAATGGGTATAGCGATAGTAATGATGATATACGAATCTTTTTTCGATAAATCATAACACGTTTCGTGATTAAAAAAGAGCTTCTAGCTTATTCTTTATTAGTAATTCAACCAATATTTATGGCAAGCAATCTTGTAGTTGCAAGAGGTGGAGTTGAATACATACCGCCAATATCTCTTGCTTTTTGGCGGTGGTTAACAGTTTTTTTAATTCTTCTAATTTTTAATTACACAATTTTTTCTAAAAAAAAAATTATACTTAAAGAATATAAGAAATTGTTTTTTTTGGGTTTTATGGGATGCGGAGTTTGTGGAGCTTTTCCATTTATTGCAGGTCAAACTACGACAATAATAAATATGGGTATAATTTATACTTCTTCTCCAATTTTTATAATTTTAATAAGCTATTTTTTTTTTAAAGAAAAAATGAATTTACTTAAAATAATAGGACTAATATCATGTTTATTGGGAGTTATAATTATTATTATCAAAGGGGATTATTTAGCATTAATTGAACTAATGTTTACCAAAGGTGATCTCTGGATGTTAGGAGCATCAATTGGTTGGGCTTTATACTCTATATTTCTATTTTATTGGAAGTCATCGCTTAAAGTATTTGAACGTTTTACATTAATATCTTTATTTGGTGCTTTAAGTTTATTACCTTTTTATCTGACTGAAGAAATTTTTATAAAAAGTACTACGTTTGATACAAACTTTATAATTTGGGTAATATTTGCTGCAGTCTCACCAGGGATAATAGCATTTTCCTTGTATACCTATGCTCAAAAATATTTAGGAGCAACTACAACTGGTTTCACTTTATACCTTTTTACTGTGTATGGTGCTTTTTATGGAATTTTGTTTTTTGGTGAAAATTTAAAAACTTTCCATGTATATGGAACAATATTAGTATTTTTAGGTGTTTATTTAGTAAAATATAAAAAAAAAAATGTATAAGAAAATTTCAATGATAATTTTAAATTCAGCTATAGCTTTAACAGTCATTTATCTAGTGGTTGTATTCGTTATTTTTCTTTCACAGAGAAAATTAATGTATCACCCTAATGAAAATAACTATCTTGAGGAAAATCAATTAAATCATAAAATTGAAAAAGTTTATATAAATTCAGATTTTAAACTTTTAGGCTGGCATCATGTAAAAAATAAAAAATTTAAAACATTGCTCTTTTTTCATGGTAATGCAGGAAATCTTCAAAATAGAATTTATAAATTAAACGATATTTCAAAACTTGATTTAAACTATTTGATTATAGCTTACAGAGGATTTAGTGGTAATAAGGGTGAGCCAAATGAAATCGGTCTTTACAAAGATTCTGAGGCAGCAAAAAAATGGCTAAATAATATTGGTGTATCTGACAAAGACATAATTTTATACGGTGAGTCGTTAGGAACAGCAGTGGCTGTTGATTTAGCATCAAAACATAATTTTGCAGGAATAATTTTAGAGTCGCCTTTTACATCAATGGTTAAATTATCAAAAATATATTATCCATATTTGCCAGTAAAAATACTTTTGAAAGATAAATACGAATCGATAGAAAAAATTGATAAAATAAATTTTCCTAAAATGGTAATGCATGGTGACAAAGATAAAATTGTCCCTTTCAGCATGGGAAAAGAAATGTTCGAAAAGTTTTCTGAACCGAAGTTAAGTTATTTTAGAAAAGATGATGACCATATGATGGAATTTGATGAAGAGTTGTTAGAAAAAATTAAAAATTTTTTAAAAATTATATAGTGATCAATTAA
>CACMAZ010000001.1 GCA_902611815.1 uncultured Pelagibacteraceae bacterium | reverse complement strand
TTATTGGCGAAAAAAATGGTTTAGCAGAACCATTTGAGAAAAGAAGTGATAGCTTAAAAAGGATTGAGCTGTCTTATGATTATATGATTAAAGCTTTATGTGATGTTAATGAAAATGATCTAGTTATATTAAGTGACAATGATGAAATACCTAATTTAAATTCAAAACAATTTAAAAATACCAAAAAGGATATACTAATTTTTAAACAATTATTTTTTTATTATAAATTTAATCTTCAATACGACTTAATTCCTTGGTTTGGATCAAAAGCAGCTAAGAAAAAAAAACTGGTTTCAATGTCCTGGCTAAGAAACTTAAAAAATAAAAAATATCCTTTTTGGAGATTAGACACATTATTTTCTAAAAACAGATATATAAATATAGAAATTATAAATGATGGAGGATGGCATTTTACAAATTTAATGACAGCTGAAAAAATGTTTGAAAAGTATACAAATTTTGGTCACCACGATGAATTTCAATTGAGTGGCCTGACTGTAGAGGACTTGCAAAAAAAAATTGATAATAAGGAAATGTTTTTTAATCACTTCGTCGATAAAGAAAAATATAAAGAAAGGTGGAATTTTGATTATAAATTAAAAAAAATAAGCGATGATAAACTACCTGAATATTTACAATCTAGTGAAATTCGTTCAAAACTTAAACAATGGTTTGATTAATTAAATGATTAAGTGGGGAATAATTGGTCTTGGAAATATGGGTCAGAAATTTACTAATGCAATCAAGGAAACTAGTAACTCAAAAATAATTAGTGTAGCAAGCCTTGATAAAAATAAAATCAAAAATTTTAAAGATAATTACAATTTAAATGAAGTATCAGTTTATAATAATTATGATGAAATTATTAAAGATAAAAATATAAACGCTATATATATAGCAACCCTTAACAATACACATTTCCATTTAATTAAAAAATGTACACAATATAAAAAAAATGTTTTATGTGAAAAACCATTCACATTAAATTATGATGAAGGAAGAGAAGTTTATGATTATGTATTAAAGAATAATGTAATTTTTTATGAAGGCTTTGCATACAGAGCTCACCCACAAACTAAAATAGTTAAAGAAATTGTTAAGAATAATGAATTAGGGGAAATAACAAATTTTCAATCAAGTTTTGGTTTTAAAGTAAATAAAATAAAACCAGATTCTAGGCTTTTCAATAAAAATTTAGGGGGAGGTGCAATATTAGATATAGGTTGTTATCCCTTAAGTATTTTAAATTTATTTTATAAAGATGAAAATAGTTATAAATTTTTAAATACCAAAGGAAACTTTACACATACCAATGTTGATGACTTCGCAGAAGCAGAGATTGTAATTAATAAAAAAATTAATTGCCAAATTAAAATAAGTTTTAAAGAAAATTATCAAAATAAGACAATAATAGAGGGACAAAAAGGTAAACTAATTATCAACAGTCCATGGATGCCTGAAAAACAAACTACCTTAGAAATTTCACAGGGAAGCTCTTACTATAAAAAAATAGTAAAATCTGATCTATCATTGTACGCAAATCAGATAGAAAAGGTTTCTGATAATTTTGAAAAAAACATAAAAGATGATAAATTTTTAGTAAATATCCAGAATTCTTTAGCTATAATGAAAAACATGTCAATTTGGTCAAAATTAATAAAAAAATAAATTATGTCTGACAATATCCTAATAGATGAATTCGGCTTTCGTGAATACGATGCAAGATGGTTGTTCCCGGATAGTATAAATGAGCTTGGAATTGAGTCTGTTGGCAAAGGGTTTGGTACTCAAGTAATTAACAAAGTGAAAAATCCAACTGTAATAGTTGGACATGATTACAGATCATATAGTGAAAATGTTAAAAAAAACTTTGTGAAAGGTTTATTATCTACTGGGTGCAACGTCAAAGATATTGGACTATGTTTATCGCCTACAGTTTATTTATCACAGTTCAAGCTAAATTCTGATGCAGTTGCTATGATAACTGCTAGCCATAATGAAAATGGCTGGACAGGTATCAAAATGGGAATTGAAAAAGGTCTTACACACTGTAAAGATGAAATGTCAGAACTTAAAAATATTGTATTAAATCAGAAATTTACAAAAGGAGAAGGAAAGTTTGAGGAAGTTAAGGAATTTAATAAAGTATATATTAAAGAACTTGCTAAAACAAAATTAAAAAAAAAATTAAAAGTTGTTGCTGCTTGCGGTAATGGAACAGCTGGTATATTTGCACCTGAAATTTTAAGACGTATTGGGTGTGAGGTAATAGAACTAGATTGCAATTTAGATTACACATTTCCTAGATACAACCCAAATCCAGAAGATATGGAAATGCTTCATGAAATTGCAAAATGTGTAAAACAAAATAATGCAGATGTGGGTTTTGGTTTTGATGGTGATGGAGACAGAGTTGGTGTTATAGATAATAACGGTAATGAAATTTTCGCTGATAAAATTGGATTATTAATTGCAAGAAATATTTCAAATCAATATAAAAACTCTAAATTTGTAGTTGATGTAAAATCAACTGGTTTATTTATGAATGATGAGATTCTTAATAAAAATAATTGTAAGACAATATATTGGAAAACTGGTCATTCATACATAAAGAGAAAAGTAAATAAAGATAAAGCGATTGCTGGTTTTGAAAAGAGTGGGCATTTCTTTTTTAATCAACCACTTGGTTATGGTTTTGATGATGGAATCAATTCAGCAATTCAAGTTTGTAACCTTTTGGATAATCAAAATAAAAACTTAGATGTTTTAATAAAAAGTTTACCTAAAACCTTTCAAAGTCCGACGATGGGTCCTTTTTGTAAAGATGAGGAAAAATATGGAGTCATTGACGAGATGATTGATAAAATTAATGAACTAAAAAACAATGAATTTAAAATTAAAGGACTAAAAATTAATGATATACTTACAGTCAATGGAATTAGATTCTCATTAGAAGATGGATCTTGGGGATTGATTAGAGCTTCTTCAAACAAGCCCTCTTTAGTTGTGGTTACTGAAAGCCCAACATCTGATGAATTAAAAAAAGAGATCTTTTATTTTATTGATGAGTTATTGCAAGAGACAGGAAAAATTGGTGAATACGATCAAAAAATTAATTAGATATTAAAATACCTGTATATAAAAATTGTTCCTACAGCATAAAGAAAAACTCCAAAAAGTCTTTGAGCTTTAATTTTGTTCATTTTATAAACTGTGTTTGCGCCAAATCTTGCCATAAAAGTTGTAATTGGAACAAATAATAAAAAAGCTGGGATATTAACAAATCCAATACTAAAAGGTAGATTTGCATCAAAGTAAAAACCTGAAATTAAAAAACCAACTGAACCAGTTATAGAGATAAATAATCCTATAGTTGCTGCACTCCCAATGCATTTACTTATCGGATAACCTAAGTATCGAAGTAAAGGAACATTCATCATAGCGCCTGTAATACCCATGGGTGCAGATATAAATCCTGACATTAAACCAAAGATAGCCTTGGGATAAAATGCTCTATTTACATTAACTCTCTTAACTTGTTCGTGCGCAAGCATTAAGTATGCTCCAAAAACATAAACAACCACTGAAAAAAAAAGAACAAGACTTTTTGTGCTCATATATGCGGCAAAAACTGTTCCCATTAAAACACCTAAAACAACAAACAACCCAAAGGTTTTCACCACATTTATATCAACCAATTTATTTTTATAATGGGTAAAAACAGAAGCTGAAGATGTGAATATTGTTATCGTAAATGCTGTACCAACTGTTAAATGCATTAAAAAATCTTTTTCAATATTTAATGTTTCAAATATAAAAAAAAGACATGGAACAGAAATCAATCCACCACCTATTCCAAATAATCCAGCAAAGAAACCAACAGCGGTTGCGGCAAAAACTATAAGTAAAATAAAATACCAGTATTCGTTTATTAAAATTGATAAGGACAATTAAACCTTGTTAGTTAATTTATATTAAAATATTCAACGAAGGACCTAACAGAAACTAACAACAAAAAACAGCCAAATATTTTGCTTAATAACTTTTTATCAATTTTGTAAACAACTTTGGCTCCAATTCGGGCCATTACCATTGTTACAGGTACAAATACAAGAAAACCTAATAAATTAATGTAACCAAAACTGAATGGTGATTTTACATTATCAATTATTTCTCCACTTGTTATCATTGTGATCGAACCAGTCAAAGCTATTAAAAAACCGACTGCTGCAGCTGTACCAATAGATTTTCTAATGTCATATCCAAAGGTTCGCATAAATGGTACCATTAAAGAGCCTCCACCAATACCTAGGGGGACTGAAATAAATCCTATCAACATCCCTGAAATTTTTTTTATTAATTCTGAGATTTTTTTTGGTTTATCCATCAATTGTTCCCTTAAAAAAATAAAAAATAGACCTACACAAAATGAAAATATCGCAAAAAATAAAACTAATGCTGGTGTTTTTAAACTTACTGCCAAGAAAGTTCCACAAAGAACACCTAAAACTATAAAAATTCCAAAAGATTTTACCATATTAAAATCAACCGCATCGTGCTCCATATGTGTTTTTGTAGAAATAATTGAAGTAGGTATAATTATTGCAAGAGAAGTACCAACTGATAAATGCATTCTTGTCACTAAATCAAAATCTAAAACAGTAAAAGCATAGTATAAAGCTGGTACCATTATAATACCACCTCCTACTCCTAATAAACCAGCCATAAAACCAGCTACAGCTGCTGCAATACCAAGAACGGTCAATAAATTTATTATTTCACTTAAATTTAAATTCTCCATTAAGTGTTAATTTGATTTGCCTTTTCATTATTCTGAACAATAGTCATAATATGTTTAGCTTTTTGAAAGTCAGAATCTCTTGCCATCATATTATCGCTTAAATATCTTTTCCAATCTTTAGAACCTGGTTGCCCATGGTATAATCCAACTGTATGTCTCATAATATGGTTTACTTTTGTTCCTGCTTTCACTTCCTCCTCTAAATATTTTAAAATTTCCTTAGCCACGTCTTCTCTTGAAGGTATATTATTAGTATTAAATATTTCTTTTTCTATTTCTGATAAAAAGTACGGATTTTGATAAATTGCTCTACCTATCATAACGCCATCACATATTTCTAAATGTTTTTTTATATCTTCAATATTTGTAATCCCGCCGTTAATGATGACCTCTAAATCAGGGTTTTCTTTTTTAATCTCATATACTCTCTCATAATTTAATTTTGGTATTGAAAGGTTTTGCTTTGGTGTAAGACCTTTTAAGATTGCTTTTCTTGCATGTAATATAATTGTTTTGCAGCCTGCTTCTTTAATTTTGTTTACAAATTTATTTAGATAATCAAAATCTTCAATATCATCAACACCAATTCTAGTTTTGGCTGTTACAGGAATATCACAAGCATTCACCATTTCATTTAAACATTCTGCAACAAGGTTAGGCTCTTTCATTAAACAGGCACCAAAAGAATTTTTTTGAACTTTTTTACTCGGGCATCCAAGATTTAAGTTTATCTCTTTATAATTATATTCTTCTGCTAATTTAGCAACTTGACCAAGTTCTTTTTTATCAGAACCACCTACTTGAAGCGCAACAGGTTGTTCTTCATTTCTAAATCCTAAAATCTTATCTCGATCACCATGAATAGCTGATTTTGTTGCAACCATTTCTGAATAAAGCATTACATTTTTGCTGATCAACCTTAAAAAAAACCTGTCATGACGATCTGTGCAATCCATCATAGGTGCTACTGATATTTTGCGATTAATATTATTTTTAGTATGCAAGTGCTTTCCCCATTAATT
Source organism: uncultured Pelagibacteraceae bacterium (assembly GCA_902611815.1). Classification (GTDB taxonomy): domain Bacteria; phylum Pseudomonadota; class Alphaproteobacteria; order Pelagibacterales; family Pelagibacteraceae; genus Pelagibacter. The sequence goes on along the minus strand of CACMAZ010000001.1, from coordinate 93,606 downwards.
TGTCAGGTAACCAAGTTACTATTTCTGGGAAAATACACAATATTATTATACAGATAACCATCATTATCATAAAAGGAATTGAGCCTTTTAATATTTCAGAAAGGCTAACATCAGGAGTAATCCCTTTTATAATATATAAATTTAAACCAACAGGTGGAGTAATTAAACCTATCTCCATATTTATTGTAAAGACAATTGCAAACCAATAAGGATCAAAACCAAATTGAGTAATTATTGGAAGAAGAATTGCCGAAGTCATAACAATTACTGCTACTGGCGGTAAAAAGAAACCAGCTATTAAAAGAAAAATATTAATATAAAAAAATAAAACCCACTTATTTAAACCCATCTCTACTATAGTTTGGGCGATTGACTGGGTTACATAGAGAGTAGATAGACTAAAAGCAAATATATATGAGCCCGCAATAATAAACATTATCATTACGCTCTCTTTCATCGAAACTTTAACAATATCCCATATTTTTTTTGGTTGATAAATTTTATAAACAACAGCGATCATAACGAATACTAAAAACGCACCTACTCCTGATGCTTCAGATGGTGTAGCAACGCCGCCGTATAAAACATATAAAACTCCTACTACAATTAACAAGAAAGGAAGCACTCTAGGAATGACCTCTAATTTTTCTCTTAAGGTTGGAGGTTTTCTATTTCTTAGAATTTCTGCAGACTTTTTATCGATAAAATATGAGTATATATAAGCCCATAACATAAATAGGCCTGCAAGAAGTAATCCAGGTATAACACCACATAAAAACAATCTACCAATCGAAGTTCCTGTGGCTAACCCATAAACTATAAGTACTATGCTTGGAGGAATTAATACCCCAAGGGTTCCACCCGCAGCAATACATCCTGTTGCTAATCTTGCAGAATAACCTCTTTTTCTCATTTCAGGAATTCCCATTGTGCCAATAGCGGCACAAGTTGCGGGGCTTGATCCACTTAAAGCTGCAAATATTGAACAAGCTCCAATGTTAGATACAACAAGTCCACCAGGCAATCTCCAAAGCCACCTATCTAAACCTGTATATAAATCCTTACCAGCTGGAGAATTTGCAACTGCCATTCCCATTAAAATAAACATTGGAATTGATAGTAAAACAAATGAATTTAAACCTGCATAAAATGTTTCTGCAAAAACATTTAAAATTGAAAAGCCTTCTGCAATCACTAAAAACACGACTGAGATGAAACATAATCCAAAAGCAATCGGTATACCTGAGAATAGCATTACAACTGTTGAAACACCAACAACAAGTCCTAATAATAATGGATCCACTATTCAAACTCCTTAAGTTTTCTTACATGTAAAATTAATTCAGAAATATAAGACATGGTCATTAGGATAGCTCCAATAAGCATGGATGAATAAGGTATCCACAATGGGGGACCCCAAACTGTGCCTGTATTATAATTTTTTATAAAAGCTTCGTAAGTTATTTCATAACTTACGTAAAAAAGAATTAGGAAGAAAATTAAGCAAAGACTGTCAGTTAAAATTTTTAATTTTGTAACATTTTTTTCGCTTAAAAATGTATAAAGATACTCCATATTTACATGACCTTTTTCACTTAGAACATAAGCACTTCCAATAAATGTTGATGCAACTAATAACATTGTAACTAGCTCTGTCTGCCATGTAATAGCATTTTTAAATAAATATCTTTCAAATACTAATTCGGTAATAATAACAATAGATAGAAAAAGACAACCCGCAGCGAATATACCGCAAGCTTTTGCTAACCAATTGGTTAATTTAATAAATTTATCGGTCATGAAAAATACCCCCGCTTATATTAGCAGGGGTATATTTTTATTTAAATTATTTTACAGCTAAAGCCATATCGATCAATTTTTGACCGTTTGGCACTTTTTCTGCAAAGTTTTTGTATGAAGACTTCTTAGCAATCGCTAACCAAGCATCAAAATCTGATTTTTTCATATAAGACAATTTCACACCAGCTTCTTTGTAAGCTTTTTCCATTGTCGTATCCAAACCAGCAGCCTCTTTAGTCATATATTTTTCTGCGACCTTACCAGCTTTCATTAATGCTTTTTGTTGTTTGCCACTTAATGCATCAAATGATTTTTTTGACATTAATATTGGTTCATACATGAACCATAGACCGTAGTCTCCTGGGGGTGTAGCACACTTAACTTGTTCATAAATTCTGTATGATACAAAACTTCCTGAACTTGTGTTTGCTCCATCAAGAACTCCAGTCTGTAAACCATTGTAGATTTCAGAAGATGGCATAGATTGAATACCTGCTCCTGCCGCCTCCAACATTTGGTTAAAAGCTTTACCTGCCGCTCTAAAAGTTTGACCTTTTACAGAAGCTGGATTTGAAATACAATTTTTCTTTGAAACAAATCCACCAGCTAACCAAGCGTCAGACAATACTACAACACCTGCATCGTTAATGATTTTTTTGATTTCTGTCATCATTGGAGAAGCATTAACTCTTAATGCATGTTTATGATTTTTAACCATGCCAGGCATTAATGTAATATCGAACTCAGGATGGAACTTAGCAGCATAAGCTAAAGGAAATGCTGAAATATCCAATTGACCTGTAGTCATTGGCTTCCATTGTTCTTTTGGTTTGTATAATGATTTTGCAGGATAGATTCTGATATCAACTCCTACATTTGCTTTTTTCATTTCATCAGCAATAATTTGAACCATTTCGTGTCTAACGTCGAATGATCCATCAGCTCTTGGTGTGCCAGGCCACTGATGACTAGCTTTTAAAGTTACTGCAAAAGCTGACCCAATAGTTGTTGACACAAAGATTAATGAAATAAAATATAAAGATATTTTTTTAAACATATTTATCCCTCTCTTTAATTATTTAATGATATATTAAATGTAACTTATTAATAAGAGTCAATATGTATTAAAGTACTGAATAAGATTATTTTATGGATGGACCTTTAAAAAACTTACTAGTTCTTGATTTAACGAGAGTTCTTGTCGGACCGTATTGTACAATGGTTTTATCAGATCTAGGAGCAAGAGTTATCAAAGTTGAGGCACCTGGTTCTGGAGATGACTCTAGAAAGTTTGGTCCTTTTATAGAGGATTACTCTGCATACTTTATGTCTTTAAATAGAGGTAAAGAAAGCATTGCTTTAAATTTAAAAAATGAAGAGGATAAAAAAATCTTTGATAAAATTTTAGAAAAAGCAGATGTGCTAGTTGAAAATTTTAAACCAGGGACTTTAGAAAAATGGGGTTACGGTTGGAAAGATGTTTGTAAAAAATTTCCAAAACTAATATATGCATCTGCATCTGGTTTTGGGCAAACAGGTCCACTAAGAGAATTGCCAGCTTACGATATGGTTGTACAAGGGATGGGAGGATTAATGAGTGTAACAGGTCAACCAAATTCAGAACCAACAAGAGTTGGTACATCTATTGGTGATATAACGGCAGGTTTATTTACAGCTATAGGAGTTAATGCAGCCTTATATGACAGACAGAAAACAGGAAAGGGAACTTATATTGATGTTTCTATGCTCGATTGCCAAATAGCAATTTTAGAAAACGCAATTGCAAGATATCTTTCGAAAAGGGAAATACCAAAACCAATGGGGTCAAGACATCCATCAATTGCACCATTCGAGGCATTTAAAACTAAGGATAGTTATATTATTATTGCTGCAGGAAACGACAAACTTTTCGAAAAACTTTGTACATTACTTAACATTTCTGAAATTTCAAAAAATGAAAAATTTAAAACAAATTCTGTAAGAAGTAAGAATATGGATGAGCTAAAAGTTATTATTGAGAAAAAACTTTTATCAAAGTCAACCTCAGAATGGATAAGTCATATGGAAAAAGAAAAGATACCTTGCGGACCAATATTTAATATAAAACAAGCAGTAGAAAATCCACAAATAGAATCTAGAAATATGATTGTTAATTCTTTTCACAAAAAGATAGGTGAATTCAAAACAGCAGGTAACCCTATTAAAATGTCAAACTATAAGGATAGTAAAACTAGAGGTGATATACCTGATTTAGACGAACATAGAAAAAAAATTATTGAAGAATTTTGTAATTAAATAATTTTATTAACCTCATTTGACATTCTTCTTAAAACTTCTTTTTTACTTAATCTATCTGTGCGTATAAGAATAGCGTCTTTTACTTTTTTAAGTGGTGAATATTTTCTGTTTTTATCCATCTTCGTTCTTTTTGCTAAACTTTTTTGAATTTCTTTTAGAGGAGCTTTCTTTTTTAATTCTTTCCATCTTCTTTTAGCTGCAATATTAATTTTACAAGTAAAATAAAATGCTAAGTCATATCTCGGGTTTTTATTTAAAATTTTTGTGGCAATATCTCTTCCCTCAACACAAATTCGTTTATTTTTTTTAATTATTTTTTTTTGATAAATTCTCATTATTTCTCGAATAGCTTTATTTTTAGCCAAATAACCAACGTGATTACTTATTTCTTGTGAATGAAGCGATTGTTTTTTTATTAAATTGTAAGAAACTCTTTTAAATATTTTTCTTAGATACGGAATTGGTTTTTTTGGTTTTTTTGTTATTAACAACTTGCTTGCATACCGGTATAAAAGACCTGAGTTTAATAACAATAGATTATACTTTTTTGATAATAATTTTGCGCCTGTGCTTTTTCCACTAGCAGCTTCTCCATCGCATGCAACTATAAGAGATTTGCTCATTAAGTTAATGGATATCTTATTTTAAATATTAATTAAATATTATTGTTCCGAGGTCTCAGAATTTTCTTCTGTCTGGCTATCATTTTCAGCAATTTCATCTAATGATACTTCACCGGTCTCATTTTCTTGAGGCTCTGATGAAGCATTATCAGGTTGTGTAGGTGCATCCGAATTTTGTAATTCTGCTAAATCTTCTTTTGAAACCTGAATTTTTTCTGGAACTTTTCTTGCTCTTTTTGATGGTAAAATTGGTGCTCCACTTTTGGAAATTTCACCTTTATATAAGCTATCAAAGTCATCTCCAATATCCTCATCGTCTTCATTTAAATCGTCAACCTGCTCTATATGTTTTCTTAATTTGTATACAGCGCTATCAGTAAGCTCATTTACTTTAACATTTTCAATAGCAATTTCCCTTAAAGCAACTACAGTGTTTTTATCGTTGTCTCTATCAACTGATGGCTCTATACCTGAATTAAGTTGGGTAGCCCTCTCTTTTGCAACTAAAACAAGTTCATAAGGGCTGTCTACTTTATCTATACAATCTTCTACGGTTACTCTTGCCATGCGGATTGTTTATACATGCAACTTTAAAAAATCAAGTTTTTTTTAAATTTTAATCGGATTAAGTTTATTTCTAACAAAAAATAGAGCGATTAAAGCTAGAAAAATATAGGTTCCTGAAATCATAGAAATCTGCTCTATTGAAAATTCTTTATCTATTAATAAACCAAACACCGCTGTTCCAAAGGCAGTTGAGAAAACCATAAGTGCTGTTGTTAAAGCTTTAATTGAACCAATATGTTTTACTCCATAAATTTCCGCCCAAGTTGAAGAACCAAGCACGTTTGCTAAACCATTTGAAATTCCTATTAATCCTAGAAATAAGAAAGAAACCATGGGTTTATCAAAAACAATAATTAAAAATAGAGAGAGTAAAAAAGGTAAATTCATATAAATTAAAAGTTTTCTGCTCGAAAACTTATCAATTAAAAATCCTGCAATAAATAATGTAACTACTGATAATATAGAGTAAGCCATAAAGGATTGTGCAATAACATAAGGACCCCAATTTTTTGAGGAAAGGATAAATGACTGATAGACAAATATTCCAGTTGCGATCCATGGCATTGCAAGCATATTTGCACAAACTATATAAAATCTATAATCTTTTATAACTTCAATTCTTTTCCAATTTTTGATATTTATATTTTTTTTATCTTTGTTGTTGTCAATTTCTCTTGAGTCTAGTTTGATCTTTTTAATAAGCAAATATGAAATTATTGGCAAAAATAAAATTATAAAAGAAATATTAATCCATATACTTCTCCATTCCATAAAAGTTAATAGATAGATGATAAATACAGGTAATATAAATTCAGCCGCAGATAATCCAAACCATCCCGTGCTTAAAGCTTTTCCTCTTGATTTTGTAAAGTATCTTGAAATTGTTGTAGTAGCAGTGTGAGACATTAATCCTTGACCTGAAAATCTCATTAAAAAAATAGCGATAAATAAAAAGGTTATCGATGAGACTTTAGAAAAAAAATAACATGAAAAAGATAAAAGCAAAGTTACAAATGTTCCAAATTTAAAGACATCAATATCATCAATTTTTTTTCCTACCCAAATAATAACTAGACTACTTAGTAATGTTGCTGATGCATAGATTGTGCCAAATTGTCCGTGAGTAATTGATAATGCATCTCGAATGCTAGAATTAAAAAGACCTAAAAAAAAACTCTGTCCAAAGCTAGAAAAAAATGTAAATATGAACCCAAATAAAATTACTTTTAAATTTAAACTATTAAACATAAAAAATTATGAGTTGTAATGTAGCTTTTATAGGTCTTGGTGTCATGGGATATCCAATGGCAGGATATATATCAAAAGGTGGTCATAATGTAACTGTTTTTAATCGAACAAAAATTAAAGCAGAGAAATGGATTGGTGAACATAAAGGAAAAATGGCAGAAACGCCTGCAGAGGCAGCAAAGGACGCTGATTATGTTTTTACATGTGTTGGAAACGACAATGATTTAAGAGAAGTTACATTTGGTGAAAAAGGAATTTTTAAAACAATTAAAAAAGGCGCAGTTTATATTGATAACACTACAGCGTCGGCAACAATTGCTCGAGAAATCTATGATTATGCAAAAACAAATGGATTTGGATCTTTAGATGCTCCAGTATCTGGTGGTCAAGCAGGAGCAGAAAATGGAGCGCTAACTGTTATGATCGGTGGTGATCAAGCTGACTTTGATAAAGCTAAAGATAAAATAGATTGTTATAGCAAAAAAATGAAATTACTTGGTAAAGCAGGATGTGGTCAATTAGCTAAAATGGTTAATCAAATTTGTATAGCAGGTTTAGTTCAAGGTTTGTCAGAGGGAATTAATTTTGGGATTAAAGCAGGATTGAAAATGGAGGACGTAATTGAAGTTATTTCAAAAGGGGCTGCTCAATCTTGGCAAATGGAAAATAGATACAAAACAATGATAGATGATAAATTTGACTTTGGTTTTGCTGTTGATTGGATGAGAAAAGACTTAAAAATCGCAATGGATGAAGCAAAAAATAATGGATCCTTATTACCTGTAACTGAATTAGTTGATAAATTTTATGGTGAAGTCCAAGGTATGGGAGGAAATCGTTGGGATACATCAAGTTTAATCAAAAGATTTAGAAAGTAATAGTATATGCAACCAGCATACTATGAAGATTTTAGTGAAATTAAAAAGAAAATTTGGCTCATGCTTGATGATGCTGTAAAAAATAGAGCTTCTCAATTTAGAATTCCGACTTTTATTTGTGGTAATGATAATAATATCGATGGAAGAATTGTGGTTTTAAGAAAATCAGATCAATCAAATAATTTAGTTCAATTCCATAGCGATATTAGATCAGATAAAATAGGAATTCTAAAAAAAAACCCAAATGCTTCGATGTTATTTTACGATAAAGATGAAAAAATCCAAGTAAGGTTAAAAGTGAATTGTGTAATAAATCATAAAAATGAAATTACTAAAACTTCATGGGATAAAACTCAACATATAAGTAGAAAATGTTATTTAGTAGACAAAGGTCCAGGAACTGAGTCTGATGTTCCAACATCAGGATTAAAACCAGAATTAGATAATTTTGATTATACAAAAGAACAAAGCGAGGCAGGTTATAAAAACTTTACTGTTATTCAGTGCAAGATAAAGTCTATTGAGTGGCTCTATTTAGCAGCCAAAGGTCATAGAAGAGCTAGATTTGATTTAGAGAGTAGTAAAGATAGTTGGCTTGTTCCCTAATATTATTTTTCTAAAGCAGACAATTTTTTTTTAAGTTTATTAGATAAGCCCATAAACCACTGTTTTTCTTTTCCAGATTCTGGCAATACAGCTCCATATTCAATCATTTGTGAAGGTGGTAAGTCTATTATATAAACCCATACCTGTGTTTCATCTAATTTTGATTTTTTAACTATGATATTTTTTAAATCAGAAATTAATTTATCTTTTGTTTTCTTTGGGCGTCCTGCTCTGATTTGACCAAGTAAAAAAATAGAAGGTTCTTTTACTATTTTACCTCCCATAAAATGATTTTTTTTCTTTGTGTTATTAAATATAACTTGAGCAAAATAAGTATTTGCGCCAGTTACCACATTATGAATTTTTGTAATTCCTTGAGCTAATTCTTTTTGTTTTTTAGAGTTTAGATTAACATTTGATGTTGTTACTGTGTAAGTTGGCATTATTTAAAATATAGATTGAGAATATCTCTTCCAGTTATCTTGATAGTGTTTAGTATTTTCATCAACAGCCTTTTTTTCTTCATCTGTAACTTCTCTGATTACTTTTCCTGGCGATCCTATTACTAGTGAATTATCTGGTATTACTTTGTTTTCTGTTATTAGAGCTTTTGCGCCAATAATACAATTTTTTCCTATCTTTGCTTTGTTGAGGATCACTGCACCAATTCCAATTAAACTATTGTCCCCTATTGTGCATCCATGAAGCATCACCAAATGTCCAATAGTTACATTTTTTCCAACTTTCAAAGGACAACCGGGATCTGTATGTAGTACACAACCATCCTGGACATTGGAGCCTTCACCAATATAAATATTTTCTATGTCTCCCCTTAAAGTAGCATTAAACCAAATACTAGAATTTTTTTCTAAAGTTACATCACCAATGATCACTGCGTTAGGTGCTACCCAATTTTCGCCAGAGTTTTTTGGTTTTTTATCTTTTAAATCGTAAAACATAATTTATAAATTATTTTAACATGGCATTAATAAAAACTCCAATATGTGATTTTAATCTTAGTGCAATTGATTTTAAATTAAAATCTGTTGAAAATACTGTTTTATCGCTTAGTGATATTAAGGGTGAAAACGGTACATTAATAATGTTCATTTGCAATCACTGTCCATATGTAAAAGCGATCATAAGAGACTTGGTTGAAGATTGTGAAAATCTTAAAGAATTTGGAATAAATTCAGTAGCGATCATGCCAAATGACACAATCAATTATCCAGATGACTCCTATGAAAACATGATTAAATTTTCTGCAAAATATAAATTTTGTTTCCCTTATTTAATTGATGAAACTCAAGAAATTGCAAAAAAATACGATGCAGTATGTACTCCAGATTTTTTTGGATACAATAAAGATCTTAAACTTAATTATCGAGGTAGAATTAGAGAACTTAGAGATTTAAAACCTGTCAGAAATGGACCAAGTGAATTATTCGACGCTATGAAGCTTATATCTAAAACACAAAAAGGGCCTGATATACAAATGCCAAGCTTTGGCTGTAGTATAAAATGGTTGAAAGCATGATGCATTTAATTGTTACTAGAACTTTTCCTCCAGAAGTAGGTGGTATGCAAAATTTAATGTATGGTTTAGCCAAATCATTATCTGAAAATGTGATGATTAAAGTTTTTGCTGATCAATATCCAAATCAAGATAATTTTGATAAGGAATTATCTTTTTCAATTGAAAGAGTAAGTGGACCAAAAATATTCAAGAAATACAGAAAAGCTAATTTAGTAAATACATATTTAGAAAATAATAAAAAAGTTAAAGCCATAATTTCAGATCATTGGAAAAGCCTTGAAAATATAAATACTGAACTTAAAAAAATATGCTTAATCCACTCTAAAGAAATTAATCATAAAAAAGGTTCTTTTATTAATAAAAGACTAGTTAAAATTTTAAATAATTGCCATACAGTTGTTGCAAATTCTAATTTTACTAAAAATCTAGCAATAAGTGTTGGAGTAAATGAAAATAAGATTAAAGTAATCAACCCAGGGGTTTTTCCAGCAGATAAAATAGATGAAAAAATTTATAAAAATATAAAAAAGAAATTAGAAGGTAGAACTCCAAAATTAATTACAATTGCTAGGTTTGATAAAAGAAAAAACCATGAAAAAATTATTATGGCTCTAAGAAATTTAAAAGAAATTTATCCAAACATTATTTATGTTTGTATTGGACAGGGAGAAAATATTGAAAATCTAAAAAAATTGATCACAGAACTTAGATTACAAAATCATGTTATATTTCCTAAAAATTTAACTAAAGATGAAAAAAATTCTTATCTTAAATGCTCTGATTTATTTGTTATGCCTTCTATAACTTATAAAAAATCTGTTGAAGGGTTTGGAATAGTTTATATAGAGGCGGCACAATTTGGGGTTCCATCAATAGGTGGGAAAGATGGCGGTGCTTCAGATGCAATTGTTCACGAACAGACAGGATTTATTTGTGATGGCAATAGTTTAGACGACATTTATCAATCAATTTCTAATATTTTAGAAAACAATAAATATAAAGTTTTTGGGAGAAAAGCAGAAGAAGTATCAAAAAAATTTTACTGGTCTGAAATTATAAAAAAATATTTAGAAATATTATAAAATTATTTTTTCAAAAACTTTTTCAGCACTTAATTTATTTAAGTCACTTACCTGAATTGCTTTAAAATTATCTCTTTCTATACTTACTTTTTTTGCAGTTGTATGTGATCCAAATAATGTTAGCCCTTTTGTGTCAAGATGGGCTGCCATATGAGCTGGGCCAGTATCATTCGCAATCACAAAACTACTTTTTTTTATTAATGAAGATAATTGAGAAATACTAACAGCTTTACCGTTATCTAAAATTTTAATTGCATCGTATTGATCTGCTTCATTAATTTCTTTAGGGCCAGGGGCAGTAATAATTTTAAATTGATCCTTATATTTTGCTTTAATTAAATTTATTAAATCATTAAAGTACGGCCACTTCTTTAATGTTAGATGAGGTGAACAAAATGGAAATAATAATATATAATTGGACAATTTATATTCAGTCATAATTTTCTCAATATCTACACAACTCCATGAGAAATCAGGACGCATGGTATGTTTTGTTTCTATACCTGAAAATTTTAGCTGATGATTAAACCTTTCAAGAACAGGGGTTTTGTCAAATTCTTCCTTGGTTTTGTCATTTGGTAAAGTTGTCTCTGAGGAACACCAAATATTTAAATTTGCATTAGGAAATAAAATTTTTTTATAAAAAGAGGTTCTGGACGAGTTTTGTAAGTCATAAACTTTAGTAAATTTATTTTTCTTTATTTTCTTCATTAAACTATAAAGATAAACCAAATTAAATCTTGAATGTCTTTTATCTAAAATAATATCTTTTAAAGTAGTGTTTTTTCTAAATAGATTTATGTAGGGATTGGTGGTTAAAAGAAAAATATCATCAGTTGAATGGTGATCACAAATATCTTGAATTGCACCACTCGCTTGGGCTATATCTCCTAAAGATCCATGTTTTATGATTAATATATTAGACATATTTTCAACAATTTATCATATTAAAAAATTTTATGAATAAAATTCTAGTTGAAGTATCTGTTGGTGAACTTTTCGATAAAATTTCTATTTTAGAAATAAAAAAAGATAAAATTAAAGATAAGGAAAAACTCAAATATATAATAGATGAGTATAATTTATTAAAAGAACAAATGGTAAATAAAGTAAAACTCAATGAAAAGTTGAGTAGTTTGTTTAACGCTTTGAAAGATATAAATTCTAAACTATGGGTAATTGAAGATGATAAGAGATTATGTGAAAAGAATTCTGATTTTGGTGAAAAATTTATAAAATTGTCTAGGGATATTCATTTTTTAAACGACAAAAGAGCTTCAATAAAACTTGAAATAAACAATCAAACTGGTTCTAAAATAAAGGAGATTAAAGAATATACTAACTATTAGTTTAATTTTGAAATTAATGACAATTAACAATTATTTAAGTAGTATAACTAATAATTGCTATTATGAATCAATATCTAAATAAAAAATTTTCAAATGATGAATTCCTCAATCTATCAAAAGTATATAGATCTAATGAACCATACCCACATATTGTTATCGATAATTTTCTAGATGAAACAAAATTAGATAGTGTAATCAAGAAAATAGACCAAATTGAAATATTTGAAAATAATAAACGTTTTGATCCAAATCAAAAAAGGAAATTAAAATCAGATAATGAATTAGAAATGCCAGATGAAGTGATTGACATAATTAGGTATTTCAATTCTCAGACATTTTTAAGTAGTTTGCAATCATTAACTGGGATTAAAGAAAAACTTTTATCTGATCCCTATTTATGGGGTGGCGGTATACATAGAATTAAGAGAGGTGGATTTCTAAAAATTCACTCTGATACAAATTTTCATCCAGACTTTAATTTAGACAGAAGATTAAATTTACTTTTATATTTAAACAAAAATTGGAGTAACGAATACGGTGGTGAATTAGAACTATGGGATAAACAAATGAAAAAATGTGTAAAAAAAATTGCCCCACTTTTTAATCGTGCTGTAATATTTTCTACTGATGATACCTCTTATCATGGACATCCAGATCCTCTAAATTGCCCTGAAAATATCGTAAGACAATCACTAGCTTTATATTATTATAGCCATGGCAGATCTGATGTAAAAACAGATTTTGGAAAAGGAACTTATTTTAAAAAAAGATCATCGAATTTTGGTGATTTAGTTGTTGTTTTTAAAAATTTTTTTGAAGCTTTGATGCCACCAATATTATTAAAGTTTATTTACAAGTATATCTTCAGATATATTAAAAGAAGTTAATTAATCACTTATAACTATATTTTTTCTCAAGAAATTTAATAACGTTATGAATAATAAAAGTCATAAATAAATATATTCCACCAGCAACAATAAAAACTTCAATAGGTTTAAAGGTTGTTGATATTATGTATTTTGCAACTCCAGTAAGGTCCATCAAAGTGACGGTGCTTGCTAGTGAGGTGCCTTTAAGCATTAATATAATCTCATTCCCATAAGCAGGTAATGATTGTCTTATGGCAATAGGTATTTGAATTTTATAAAATATAATTTTTTTAGAAACACCAAGACTATCACCGGCTTCTAGGAAACCTTTATCTATAGTTTCAAATGCTGACCTTAAAATTTCGGAAGTATAAGCGCCTGTATTAAGAGAAAAAGCAATTATTGCACACCAATAAGGTTCTTTTAAAATAATCCATAAAAAAGAAGATCTCAAAAATTCTATCTGTCCTAATCCAAAGTATATAATAAATATTTGAACTAATAGAGGGGTGCCTCTAAATACATATGAATAAAAGTAAGAAAATTTATTTAAAAATATGTTTTTATTTAATCTTAGGATTGCAAAAAAAAGTCCAAGTATAAGTCCAAATATAAGTGATAAAGATAACAATTTTAAAGTTACTAAAGTTGCATTTAAAAGCTTTGGAAAACTACTTATCATCAAATCCAAATCCATTAATAGCCTCTCCTATATTTTGTTTCTAATTTATTTATTAATTTCATACTTAGAAAAGTTAGTAGTAAATATAAAACTGCTGCAAAGGAGTAAAAGAATAGCGGGTCTCTTGTGGATCCAGCTGCAATATAAGATTGCCTCATTATTTCAACCAAACCAGTTACCGATATTAATGAAGTATCTTTTAATGTAATTTGCCAAACATTGCTTAAATTGGGAATTGCAAGTCTTAACATTTGGGGCATTATCACTTTAAAAAAGTGAACATGTTTTTTTAAACCTAAAACTTTAGAAGCTTCAAATTGACCTTTGTCAATTGATAGTATGGCACCTCTAAAAACCTCTGTTGAATATGCGCCTGAAATAATTCCAATTGCAAATGAACCTGTTATAAATGCATTTATTTCAATATATTTGTTATATCCAAAAATTGATGCAACATACATAACTGCGCCACTACCACCAAAGAATAATAAATAGATAACTAATAATTCTGGTACACCTCTAATTATTGTTGTGTAAGAATTTCCAATAAAATTTAAAAATTTATTTTTGGATAGTTTGAGTGGAGTAAAAATTAAAGCAAAACAAAATCCTATGACCATGGCTGATATTGAAACAGCGACTGTCATTAGTGTTGCGAAGAATAGTTCATCTCCCCAACCTGTATTTCCGAATGCTAAAAGATCCATATTGAAAGGCGACTATAATATATAGTCGCCAATCATTAAATATTTACATTGAAGCGTCGAAGCCAAACCATTTAGTTGCAATTCGGCTAATGTCTCCGTTCTTTCTAGCTTTATTAATTGCGCTGTTAAAAGCTTTTAATAGTTCAGCGTCGTCTTTTCTTATACCAACACCTACACCATTTCCAAAAGCACCTCCTGAAAATGTAGGCCCAACAAGCACGACTGGTTTTTTAGATTTCTCTGCATAATCAGTAAAAGCTACAGCAGCAGCAAGAGCTACATCACATCTTCCAGATGCTAAATCTAAATTAACTTCATCTTGTGTCTTATAAGTTCTGACATTTACTTTACCCACATCACCAGACTCTAAAAAGTTTTGGTGAATAGTAGCTGTTTGTACACATACGGTTTTACCAGCTAAAGCTTGGGTTATAGTTTTTAAATCTTTTTTTACAGCACCAGACTTTTTAGTAAGATTAATTCCTTCAGAAGTTTGCATGCCCTCTAGATTTGAACCTTTCATTACTGCTAATGAAGCTACTTCGTCTGCGTAACCCTGTGAAAAGTTAATAGCTTTTTTTCTTTCATCGGTAATTGACATTCCAGCCATTATTGCATCAAATTTTCTCATTATTAATGCAGGTATCATGCCGTCCCAATCTTGCTCAACAATTTCACACTGTTGTCCAATGTATCTACAAAGTGTCCACGCTAACTCAACTTCAAATCCAATTAATTTACCTGAAGCATCTTTTGAATTCCATGGTGGATAAGCACCCTCAGTACCAATTCTTATTTTATCAGCATTAGCGGATAATGATAAAAATAAAGTTATCAATAATCCTAAACTGAATTTCTTGATCACATTCATATTTCCTCCAAATATAAAAATCAATTATTTCACAAATTTTTTGATTAAAAAAGAGATTATTTATTTAATGATGATGCAAAATTCCAAGAACAATCGAAACTTGGTATATAAATTCTATCTAGAGAAGAATTACCAAAACTTTTTCTAAATAAATTTAGCCATTTTTCAACTTGTTTTGGTTTTTTGTCCTGGCTGCCAACTTGAGCAGTGATAGTGCCATTAGGTTTTAAAATTCTTTTTAAAGACTTAATATTTTTTGCAGCAAGGTCGATACAATATTGATCATCGTTTAAGTCCACAAAAATTTTATCATATTTGTTGTCCTCAACTTTTTTTATACTTTCAAAAGCATCTCCCCATACACACTTAACAGAGTTCTTTTTTGTCGCTTTTTGTCCAACCTTACTAAGATGTTTTTCACATACATCGACTACCTGGGGATCAAGCTCAAACCAATCTATATAATTGAAACCTTGATTAATACATTCTCGTGCTACTCCTCCATCTCCACCTCCAATTATAGCTGAATTATTTTTTTCTGAATTTAGTTTTAATCCAGAATTTACAAAAGTAGAGCTATAAAGGTGTTCATCTTTCTCTGCTACTTGTAATTCATTATCTATAAACAAAGCTTTGCCAAATTGCTCTAGATCTAAAATTTGAATGTGTTGTCCTACTTTTGATGTGAAGTCCTCAAGAATATTTTTAACCATATAATATTTTTTAAGGCCTTGTGAACTATAAATATCATCATAATAATCTACTGTATCTCTATTAAACTCTTTCTTTACTATCCTTATATGTTTAATCTCTTTCTTTAACACCTCTAAAGCAACAGATGGGGATACCTTGCCACAAGTAAAAAAATCAAAACTTATAATCCCTTTTTCAGGAAATGTATGAAAACTAATATGAGATTCTGCTAATAATGCTACTAAAGTAAAACCTTGAGGTTCAAATTTATATTTTGAAATTTCTAGGACTACGACTTTTGCTTTTTTAGCAATTTTATAAACTAATTTTTCGTAAAATTTTGGATCATACTCTTTTTGAGTTCCAATAATATCAAAAGTGACGTGTTCCCCTACTTTCGTCATAAAAATTATCCTTTTTTATAATTTTTTACTTTTTCTAATATTACATCCATCTCACTTGATGAAAGAATCTTAGGATCTCCTAACTTTATTGTATTTATGTATTGATGACAAATATTTTCTAGTTCCTCGGCTAATTCAAATGCACTTTCTAAATTTTCTCCAAATGCAACTTGTCCATGATTTGACATTAAACAAGCTTTTCTATTTTCTAATGCATCAATAATATTATCAGACAGTTCTTGTGTACCAAAAGTTGCGTACTTGGCACATTTGATACTGTCGCCGCCTGCTAAAGCTATCATATAATGAAAAGCTGGGATATCTTTACCATGGGCTGATACAGCCGTTGCGTGTGGAGAATGAGCATGAACTATCGCTTTTGCATCTGTTTTTTTCAAATAAATATCTTTATGAAATCTCCATTCAGATGATGGTTTTAAGTTTATATCGTGATTTCCATCACTGGATACAAAAACTATATCCTCCTCTTTGAGTGTATCGTATTTTTTTCCTGAAGGAGTTATTAGAAAACCCTCAACACTATTTTCAAAACTTCTAACTGAGATATTTCCAGATCTTAAAGGAGATAAGTTTGTGGTATTAAGTTTAATTGAATATTTAATTACTTCTTTTCTTTTTTCTAAATTTTTCATTTAAATAATTTTTTTAATCCCTCTGTGGATGCTTCACAAATACCTTCTTCAGTAATTAAACCAGTCACATATTTTGCAGGTGTAACATCAAATGCTAAATTCATTACTTTACTTTTCTTTGGATAAATTTGTATTTTTTTTAAATTTCCCTCACTGTCAAAACCTTCTATGTGAGATAGTTCATCAGAATTTCTCTCCTCAATAGGTATTTCTTTGTGATCTTTTATATTCCAATCAATTGTCGAACTTGGAAGAGCTACGTAAAAAGGAACTTTATTATCATGGGCGGCGAGTGCTTTAAGATAGGTGCCAACTTTATTACAAACGTCGCCATTTGCTAGAGTTCTATCAGTCCCAACAATACACATGTCAACTTCCCCTCTTTGCATTAAAATACCACCAGTATTGTCTGCAATGATTGTATTATTAATTCCTTCCTCGTTTAATTCGTAAGAAGTGAGATTTGCGCCTTGATTTCTTGGTCTAGTTTCATCTGCCCAAACATGAACTGGTATACCTTTTTTATGTGCATGATATATTGGAGAAGTTGCGGTTCCCCAATTAATAGTTGCAAGCCATCCTGCATTGCAATGAGTTAAAATATTCACCGTATCTTTTTTTTTGTTATAAATATCCTCGATTATTTTAAGACCATTTAAACCTATATTCTCACAAAACTTAATATCCTCTTCACAAATTTCTTTTGCTTGATTGGTAGCTATCTCTAAAATTTTATCACTATTAACACCTGATAATTTTCTCATCATTCTATCTACTGCCCATTTTAAATTAATAGCAGTTGGTCTAGATTTAATTAATTCGCTAGCTGATTTTTTTAAAAAAGATTGATCATCATTTTCTAAAATAGCTAAAACTAATCCATATGCTGCGGTAGCTCCTATTAAAGGTGCACCTCTTACTTCCATTGTTTTTATTGCATTAATTGTATCTTTAACTGTTTTTAAATCTTTAATAATAAATTGATGTGGAAGTTTTGTTTGATCAATTATTTTAACAATATTATTTTCAAACCAAATAGTACGATATTCTTTTCCATCTATTTTCATTTATTTAAAACTCTACCTGCAACGGTTTTTAATTTATCTTTCGTTTTTTGCGTTCTTTTTTCAGGTGCAGTAATTATTGCTACATCTAAGCAATTATTTGTAGGATCTTTAGGGTCAATATGACTTTCAAAAATATCGATGATATTCTTTATCATATTTTTTGCTTTAGCAGCATTACCTAAAAGAACTTTTATTACTTGCTGAACATCAACATTTTCATGATCAGGGTGCCAACAATCATAGTCAGTTACCATTGAAACTGATGCGTATCTTATTTCAGCTTCTCTAGCTAATTTAGCTTCTGGCATATTGGTCATTCCAATAACATCTGCTTTCCAAGACCTGTATAAATTAGACTCAGCTAATGTTGAAAATTGAGGTCCTTCCATAACCACGTATGTTCCACCTCTTTGATATTCAATTTTTTCTTTTTTAATGGCTTCTTCACATGCATTCATTAATCCATTCGAGGTTGGATGAGCCATCGATACGTGTGCTACTATTTCATCGTCAAAAAATGTTTTATTTCTTGCAAAAGTTCGATCAATAAATTGGTCGACAATTACAAATTTACCTGGTGGTAGTTCTTCTTTTAATGATCCAACTGCTGATACAGAAATTATATCCGTAACACCTAATTGTTTCAAGGCATCTATGTTTGCTCTAAAATTAATTTTAGATGGATTTATGAAATGCCCTCTACCATGTCTTGGTAAGAAATAAACCTCTTTTCCTTTAAAATGAGTTTTTAAAATTTGGTCTGAGGGAATTCCCCAGGGTGTTCTTAAGTCTAATAACTCTCTATCTTTAAATTCTTCAACATCATACAACCCACTGCCACCGATAATTGCCAATTTATTGTTTGCCATATTTAAAAGATAGTTTATTTAATAATATAACGCAAATTTAAATGGATTTAAAAAAGTTTATAAGATCTATACCTGACTATCCAAAAAAAGGTATTTTATTCAGAGACATTACAACTTTAATTAAAGATGAAAAAGCATTTGAAGAGACAATTAATCAAATAATTGAAAAATCAAAAAAATTTAATTTTAATAAAATTGCAGCGATTGAATCTAGAGGTTTTGTATTTGCTTCAGCTGTGTCTTTTGCTCTTAAAAAACCTTTTATTATGTTAAGAAAAAAAAATAAATTACCTGCAGATACTTATTCTGTTGACTTTGAATTAGAATACGGCAAGGCTACTATAGAAGTACACAAAGATTCTATTAATCAAGGTGAAAAAGTACTAATTATTGATGATTTGATTGCAACTGGCGGTACAGCTGAGGCAGCTGCTAAATTAATAAATTTATCTAATGGATCAGTTGCGGGTTTTATTTTTGTAATAAATCTATTTGATTTAAAAGGATGTGACAAACTAATAAAACTTGGTTACGAGGTCGAAAATTTAATTAATTTTCCTGGCCACTAATTTTCAATTCTATAGAAGGATTTTCTTCCAATAATTGAATTATATAAACCCAAAAAACTATACTTATTTTTATCAAATTCCTCCTTATTAAATCTGATCTTAAAATAAATCATTAAAATTATAAATTTAAATATTTTCAAAAAACATTTTCTGAGAGCATAAAAATAATTATAATTTTTTTTATAAAAGTAAAATTCAGACCATCTCCAGTGCCAGCTGCGGAACCTATTTGATGCACTTTTGAGCTCTGGTATAATCGCAATTGAACTGCTGTTTCCAATATGTTTTATAAAAAGAATTTTGCTAGCAAACACTTTTTTTCCCTTTTTAGTTATAGTTTTACAAAGATCAAAATCCTCAAAATATATGAATATATTTTCATCAAATACAATTTTATCAACAAATTTATCTAAATCGATAATGATAGCACAACCAATTATCCAATCAGCCTCTATTAAAGTTTCATTATATTCTTTTGTTAAATTATTTTTCGAAAAGTATCCATAAGATCTATGACCATTTTTTTTGACATCTTCATCGTAGAAATTGACACCTAAAATTGAAAATTCAAATTTTTCATTAAGATAGATTCTAATATTTTCGAAAAAATCTTTATCTAAAATTGTATCTGGGCTTAATGCAAGTGCATATTTTGTATTTATTTGTCTAAATCCAAAATTGTTACCCTTGCCAAATCCTAAATTTTTACCTGTACAATCAATTGAAAGATTAGAGAATTTTTTTAAAAACTTTTCTTCATTTTCAAATTTTTTTGAATTTTCTATTATTTTTATTTTAATTCTTTTATCTATAGAGTTTAGACAATTATTCAATATTTCCTCGTTAGTTTTATAGGTTAAAATAACTACAGTTAATTCATCTAGAAAGTTAGTATTCATCAGAAGTTTCAATCTAATTTTGGTCTATACCATGAAGATTTTCCAAGCATAGCATTAAAAAAACCATGGGCTCTATTATAATAAATTTTTGATTTATATTTTTTAAAGATAAAGTAATAAAATAAACACTTTGCCATTGATGTAGCAAATTTAGGCAAACCCTCTAAAAGTGCATAAAAATAACCTTTATGTTTTTTCGAAAAGTAAAATTTTGACCATGTCCAATGCCAATTTCTTGATAATTCAACCTCTTTTACAAAATTTTCTGATACAGCCTTAGCGCCAAAGTGTTTTATAGTACAAGTTGGTAAAACAAAAATTTTTTCATTGTAATCTTTCATTCTTTTGCATAAATCGTTATTTTCCAAATACATAAAAAAATTTTCATCAAAAATTTTTTCGTCTTTAAAAATTGAATTTATTCTTTTTTTGTTAATTAACATGCAATAACCGTCTAAACTTTCAACCTCAAAAATATTTTTGTTATCTAAATTTTTTTTATTATTAATAAAGTAGTTTGGATAATCAATATCTTGAGAAATTGGCGACATTATTGCAAAGTTAGATAGGCCATTACTTGCATTAATTAATTTTTCAATAGCGTCTTTGGATAATATCACGTCTGGATTCAAAATCAGAACAAAATCAGACTTAGCATTATTTATTCCTAAATTATTTCCTGCTCCCATACCAATATTATCTTTAGACAATATACATGAAACATTTTTGTATTTATTTTCTACATAAGATTTAAAATCCTCGTTGTTTGAATTTTCGACAATTAATATAGAAATATCACTGTCGATAGACTGTATACATTGATCTATTATATGTTGACTTTTAAGAGTGACGATAACTACTGTTAAATTCTGCCTAGATATTGACATACATAATTGATTAATAAGATATTATAAAAGGTATACTAACAGTTTCATCTAATGTAAAAAACAAAATTATGAAAAAAGTAATAGTAACTGGTGGCTTAGGATTTATAGGAAGTAACTTAATTAAATTATTACTGAAAAAAAATTATTATGTGGTCAATGTAGATAAAGTTTCATATTCATCAAATAAGTATAACGTAAAAGAATACGATAATAATAAAAACTATAAATTTATAAGGTTAGATATCAACAATAAAAAACTAACAAAAATTTTAAAAAGATATAAGCCAATTGGTGTATTTAATTTAGCAGCAGAAACGCATGTAGATAGGTCTATAGATAATCCAGCAAATTTTATCAAAAGTAACATAGTAGGAACATTTAACTTATTAGAGTCTTTTAGAAGATTTTATAAATCTTATTCAAATACAAAGTTAATTCACATTTCAACTGATGAGGTTTTCGGGGATGTTTTAATTGGTAGATCTAATGAAAACTTTAAGTATAAACCTAGCTCTCCCTATGCAGCA
Source organism: uncultured Pelagibacteraceae bacterium (assembly GCA_902611815.1). Taxonomy (GTDB): domain Bacteria; phylum Pseudomonadota; class Alphaproteobacteria; order Pelagibacterales; family Pelagibacteraceae; genus Pelagibacter. The sequence goes on along the minus strand of CACMAZ010000001.1, from coordinate 71,921 downwards.
AGTAAAGCCTCGTCAGATCATCTTGTGTCTGCTTATGTTAGAACATTTAGAATTCCAGCAATTATTACTAACTGCTCTAATAATTATGGACCATGCCAACATCCTGAAAAATTAATTCCTAAAATAATATATAACATCATTAACAATCGAGAATTGCCTATTTATGGTAACGGAAAAAATTCAAGAGAGTGGATATATGTCATGGACCATTGTGAGGGACTTTTAAAAGTTTTTTTAAGAGGAAAAATAGGAGAGTTTTATAATATCGGTTCAAATAAAAATTTAAACAATCTTCAAATAACAAAATATTTATTAGATATCGCAAAAAAACATATTGTAATAGGCAAAAAAGTAAAAATAAGATTTGTAAAAGATAGACCTGGCCATGATCTAAGGTATGCATTAAACAGTAATAAAATAAAATCAAAACTTAAATGGAACCCTAATACAAAGATCTTTGATGGACTAAATAAAACCTTTTTATGGTATTATAACAATCAAAAATATTTTAAAAACTTTAAAAAAAAAGATATTACAAAAAGATTAGGATCATAATTGATTAAAAAAGGAATTATTTTAGCTGGAGGTAAAGGGACGAGAATGAGTCCTTTAACAAAGGCAATTAATAAACAGCTATTGCCAATATTCGATAAGCCTTTAATTTTTTATCCTCTTTCAATTTTAATGTTATCAAAAATAAAAGATATTTTGATAATTGTAAATAAAGGAGAACTTTCTCAATATAAAAAGATTATACCTAATGGGAAAAATCTTGGTATCAAAATTACATATGCTGAGCAAAGTGAACCTAGGGGTTTACCTGATGCGTTCATAATAGGAGAAAAATTTATCGGATCTGACAATGTTGCATTGATACTTGGAGACAATTTTTTTTATGGACAAAATTTAACAAAACAATTGTTAAATTATAAAAAATTAAAGAAAGGTGCAAAAATTATATTGCATAAAGTAAAAAAACCAGACCAATACGGTGTAGCAAAAATAAATAATAAATATAAAGTTACTTATATTAAAGAGAAGCCAAAAAAATTTATTTCAGATTTAGCAATTACTGGGCTATATTTTTTTGATAATTTAGTTTGCAAGTACTCAAAGTTATTAAAACCTTCAAAAAGAGGAGAATTGGAAATAGTTGATTTAATAAACAAATATAAAAAAAAAGGTAATTTGAAAGCAAGTTTGCTAGGTAGAGGGGGTGCTTGGTTGGACACGGGTTCAATAGATGATTTTTACAAAACAAGTGCTTTTGTCTCTGCGATTGAAAAAAGACAAGGTTTAAAGGTTGCATGTATTGAGGAAATAGCTCTTTCCAATGGCTGGATTAATGTAAGAGAATTAAATAATCAGATAAAATTTTACGGTAAATGTGAATACTCTGAGTATTTAAAAAATTTAATTATAACTAAAAAGTGAAAAATATACTTTTAACTGGATCTACTGGTTTTATTGGTTCTGAGCTTCTTAAAAATTTATCTATTTATAATAAAGTCTATATAACTGTAAGGAAAAAATATAAGATAAATTCAAACAACAAAAATATTATTAAAATTCATTTCAACAGTTATAAAAATTTAAGTCATAAATTTAAAAAACTAAAAATTGATACAGTCATCCACTGTGCTACGCACTACGTTAAAAATCATAATTTTGAAGATATAGAAAAACTATCTAAGTCAAATATCTTATTTGGTAACATTATTCTTGAAAATTTAAAGATAATGAGAGTAAAAAAATTTATCAATTTCTCAACAGTTTGGGAAAATTATGATGGAAAAAAGGATAATTATTATAACTTATATTCAGCTTACAAAGCTAGCTTTGGGAAAATAATCAGTTTTTATAAAAAAGAAAATAAAAACATTAAATTTTTAAATTTAGTTATTTCTGACACTTTTGGATTAAGAGATAAAAGAAAAAAATTAGTAAATCTGTTAAAAACAAATTATAAAAGAAATCTTGTTACAAAAGTTATATCGAAAAATTTGTATATAAATTTACTCAATGTAAAAGATATTATTAACGCTATAAAATTAATATTAAAAAAAAATTATAAATCAGATACTTACATATTAAAAAATAAAAATAATTTTAGAATTTATGACATTATTAAAAAAATAGAAAAATATTCTAAGAAAAAAATAAAAGTAAAATGGTTATCAAATAAAATAATTAAAGAAAAGATTTATAAATTTAAAACTCTTAAAGGTTGGAAACCTAAGAACAGCAATATCAAAGATATAATCAGAATAATAAGTGAATAAACTTATTGTGTTTTTTTTAATAAAAGTTAAATACAAATAATGAAAAAAATTTATTATGGACGAGCCGTATATGATAAAAAAGAGATAAACGCAGTCCTTAATGTATTAAAAAATGACAGTTTATCACTTATTGATGGAAAAAAAGTAAAAACTTTAGAAAAAAAAATATCTCAAATTTTTGGAAAAAAATATGGATTAATGGTTAATTCAGGATCGTCTGCAAATTTATTAGCTCTTTCATCATTTAAGTTTAAAAAAGGTTCTGAAATAATTACACCAAATTTAACATTTTCAACGACTGTCGCCCCTATATATCAATTAGGACTAGTCCCTCATTTTGTTGGTGCAGAGGAAAATAAATTTTTAACAAACACTAATCAAATTGAAAAATGTATAAATAAAAAAACAGTTGCTTTGATGATACCTAATTTATTAGGAAACATAGCAGACTGGAAAAAAATTCATAAAATTGCAAAAAAATATAATCTTAAAATCATCGAAGATTCTGCAGATACAATTGGTTACACCGTAAACAAAAAAAATTTAGGTCGTTATTCAGATATTACCACAAATAGTTTTTATGCGTCACATATTATCAATGGTGCTGGAACGGGTGGAATAGTTTGTTTTAATGACTATAGATTATACGAAAGAGCAAAACTTCTTAGGGGTTGGGGAAGATCATCTGCTGTTTTTAATGAGTCAGAAAATGCAACTAAAAGATTTAACGTAAAAGTTTCTGGAATTGATTATGACGCTAAGTATATTTTTTCTGATCTAGGTTATAATTTTTTACCTTCAGAAATTTCAGCTGCTTTTGCTTTAGAGCAAATTAAAAAGTTAAAAAAAAATATTTTGACCAGAAATAAAAATTTTGACTATTTAAAAAAATTTTTTAAAAATTATATAAACTACTTTAAATTGCCAGAACAAAACCCCGGAGTAAAGACACCTTGGTTAGCTTTTCCTTTAGTAATAAAAAAAAATAAAAAATTTAATAGAAAAAAAATGCAGATCTTTTTTGAAAAAAATAATATTCAAACTAGAACAATATTTACAGGTAACATTTTAAGACAACCTGTTATGTATAAAAGATTTTATAAAAAGCATCCTAAATGTGATGAAGTAGCTAACGATGTTATGAAAAATGGAATTTTATTGGGATGTCACCAAGGTATGAACAAAAAAGATTTAGATTATATTTGTGCAACATTTAAGAGATTTATAAAAAAATGAGAATAATAAAAACTAATTTTAAAGGGCTTTTAATTTATGATAAAAAATCTTTTAAAGATAATAGAGGTTACTTTAGAGAACTCTATATTCAAAAACATTTCAAGATGACATTTCCTTTTGATGTTATGTCTTATTCTAAAAAAAATGTCTTAAGGGGACTTCATCTGCAACAATCAAATCCTCAGGCAAAATTAATTACTGTTCTATGTGGAAAAGTGTTTGATGTGTGTGTTGATTGTAGAAAAAATTCTAAAACTTTTGGTAAATATTTTTCAATCGTTTTATCTGAAAAAGAAAACAAATCATTGTTAATACCAGCTGGTTTTGCTCATGGTTTTTACACTTTAACAGATAATACTATTCTGCACTACAAGTGTTCAAAATATAGGCATGCAAAATCCGAAATTGGAATAATATGGAATGATAAAGATCTTAAGATAAAATGGCCAATCAAAAAATTGATTATTTCAAAAAAAGACAAAAATAATTTAAATTTTAAAGACTTTAAAAAATTAATATAATTTAAATTACTTTTTTCAAGGCTTCATAAATTAAATTTTCAGTCGTTTCACCTAGACTTCTATAAATCTCTTTATTATCTTTAAAAATTAATAGTGTCGTTTGAAATTTGACATCAAATAAGTTTGCAATTTCTTTGTTAGTCACATCAAATGAAAAATATTCAATATTATCAAATTTAATATCAACTAGTTTTCCGTCATTTTTGGCTTTATTTAAAACTTTCATCTGGCTAGCGCATGAAGAGCAATATTTTATCCAAGAACTTACTATTACAACTTTTCCTTCTGCTTGAGCTTTATCAAACAATTTTTTGTTAAAAGTAGTTTCTTTCTCCATTGAGATTGAAGGATTTACAATAAAAAGATGAATAATAAATAATAATATGAATTTTTTAAACATTCTTTAAAATCTTTAAATTTCGAGAAATTGCAATGTGTCAAAAAAACTCCTTTTAAACAGTCATTATTTCGTTAAATTAAGGATATGTTGAGATTATTTTTAACAATTGTATTCACATTAATTTCATATAATTCATATGCTGATAAAAATATGATGATTGGTTCCTTAGGTAAGTCTGAAGAAGTTAACCGTACAATTAAAGTTATAATGTATGATAATTATTATGAGCCAAGTAAATTTAACATAAAATCTGGTGAAACGATTAAATTTGAAGTCGTTAATGCTGGAGAATTAGTTCATGAATTTAACATAGCTAATGCAATGATGCATAAAAAACATCAGCCGGAAATGGAAAAAATGGTTGAAAACGAAATTTTACTAGCTGATTCAATTGACAAAGAAAAAATGAAAAAAATGGCAAAAATGGACAAGTCAATGGGTCATTCACATAGTAATAGTGTGTTACTTGAGCCGAATGAAAAAGGTGACATTGTTTGGAAGTTTGAAAATGCAATGAACATTGAAATTGCATGTAATGTTCCAGGTCATTATCAAATTGGCATGATTGCTAAAGTTGATATAAAATAATTAATGCAAAAATCATCAGTATCGAGTTTCCATTGGGCATGCAAACACACTTGGAATAGAAGTGCAAAAAATACTGCATGGTGTTTGCTTGGATGTGCAATTGGTGACTTTGGAACAATATTATTTTTTCAAATTACAAAAATACCATTTCCTGTCCTGAGTATTATGACACTTGCAATCATTAATGGTTTGATAACAAGTATTATTTTAGAGACTATAATTTTATTAAGACAAAATTTTAAATTTTCCAATGCTTTAAAAACAGCATTGGGGATGAGCTTTATTTCTATGATTAGTATGGAAGTTGCAATGAATTTAACTGATTATTTACTTACTGGTGGAGCAATACTAACCTGGTGGGTAATACCAATAATGTTAACAGTGGGTTTTCTAACACCTTGGCCATACAATTATTGGAGATTAAAAAAATATAATATTGCCTGTCACTGATTTGGTAGCGGGAAGTGGGATCGAACCACTGACCTCGGGCTTATGAGTCCCGCGCTCTAACCAACTGAGCTACCCCGCCATTTAATTTACACTGATTTATACTACTTTTATTTTTTGTTTCAAATAAGAAATTACAATTTTTGTTTACTAAGCACATATTTTGCTAGAATTTCAGTTGTGAGATTTTCTTGAGTGTAATTTAGTAATTCATTTTTAATTTCTAATACATTAGAGTTTTCTCTTAAAAATGCAGACGCGCTATTATTTTTAAATATATTTGGAATATAGGAGAATATCTTTTTAATAGATAAAAATTTTTTCTTATATATTTTAAAGGGAAAATAAAGTGACAAAACATTATGAAAATTGGAATATATTTCTGATAGTCTTCCTTTGGGTAATGTTTTAAGTATCAATTTTGGGCAATCTTCTATATTAAAAAATAAAGGAATACAGCCATTCATCAAAATTTCGTAATGTCTCAGACAATCCCAGCCTAATTTTTTATTTGTAATTGCAAAAATACTATTTGAGTACATGTCATAATATGTTTTTTCATCATCATAAATGTATGTACTAAGTCTACCAGGAACTAGTGGTGCTAGTAAATTAGTTGGTTTTTGATTAATTTTTTTTAATATTTTCTCTTTTGGTATTGCAAAACTTATAGGTATTAGATTATTCCTATCATCTAATAACTCTCTCTTAAAATACAAACCTGATTTAGTATATCTTTCATCAATAATATTATCATCTTCTCCATCTATAAAAATTACTTTGTTATTATATTTGATAACCTCATCAACAAACTGATCTGATCTTCTTATAGAACCGTATATTATAAGATCAAAATATTTTTCTTGTATTTTTTTTTGTATATCGGTTCTATCTATTGAATTATAACCTTTTAATGTACTATTGATTGTAAAGCCTTTACCCCAGATTTTATTTATATCGTATTTTCTATTCGTAATTTCATCAGAGTACATGTACCAACAACCTGGATAATCTATTACTTCAGATCCATAAAGTTGTCTTAAACCATGCAGTAAAAGATCGCTCATAAAATCATTTATGTGAGTTTGATTGCCCTCTGAACGTATAAGTAAGATTTTCATAGATAATTTTAAGATTAGTTCTTTAGATAAACAATTAATTGTTTAACAATTTTTTTTTAGCTTTTTCAAATTCATATCCACTTAAAGCCCCGCTTTTATATAAATCGTTCAATTCTTTTAATTGTTTCACTATATCTTTATTCATTGATTTAATCTTAACATCTTCAGTTAAATATTTACTTAAATCTAATAAGTGGTGTTTCTGAGCTTTTTGCATTAATTCGAACTTTTTATGAAAATTGGATGCTATGGAAATGAATTTTTTCATTGTTTTTTTATGGTTAGGATGTTTCTCTATGTTGTATTTGTGATATTCAGAAGTATCTTCAGTAAAAAATTTATTTTTAGGTCCATCGACTAGTTTAGGATGAATTACATAAGCAACTTGATACCAATTATTCCTATTGTGTCTTGAAAAATACGAATGATAAGATCCAAGTGCCATTTTTGGGAAATTAATACCAGTCTCTCTTATAAACTTTCTATATTGAACTGTAGTATGTTTTGATTGTGGATCATCAGGACTGTGAATCTGTTTTACTACATCCCAATGTCTTACAATCATGCAGTTATGAGACCTGCCCATTTGAAAAACTTTTACTAAATAGTATTCAGGACGTTCATAACAACCATCATATGGGTCTTTAAACTGTGCAGAATAAATTAAAGGATCAATTTGACTTTGTAATCTGGAGCCCATATCTCCCCAAATGACTTCGTAGAATTCTACTATTTCTTTATTCTCAATTTTTGCTACACCCCAAATTGTAAAATCAAAATAACCCCATTTGTACTCTTCACGATTTATAACCGTCCAAATACCTTCGGATAAATCAATAATAAAATTTTTATTCATTTCTAGTTGGTTGTTTGTGATTTGTTCACCAACTTTATAAATTTTTGCATTTACTGTTGTGTAGATAAAAATATTAATAATAAAAAATAATTTAATAAATTTTGTTAGATTTTGCATAACCATTTTGATTTAGGATCGAACATTGGAATTAATGTAGCTTCCCCCGAAATTAAGTTTATATTCCATTCTCTTATTTTTTTTTCATCATCTATACTAATTATGTTCAAAGTATTTTTATCTAACGTTATTTTTTGAAAAAATAACCAAATATTAGGTGACATTTCCTCTTTCGCAAAGTTTTTTCCATAAATAATGTTAGCTTTATTTTTTGTTAAAATATTTTCACATTTCAAATTTTTTAAATCAGCATAGACAATATTATTTGTTGTTAAGAAAAATAACAAAATAAATAATAATTTTTTCACTAAGCTTTAGATAACCTATTTATGTTTATATTACCTATGTAAAACATCAATGCCACATATTGAATTAAAGCATAAACAGCAATTGGTGTCATGTATTCAAGTTCATGAAATAACTGAGCTCCAACGATTAACCCCATAGCACCATTTTGAAGCATAGCTTCGATCATAATTGTTCTTTGGATTCTCACCTCTTTAACTGTAAATCTTGTGACTAAATAAACAGATGTTAAGATTGATACAATTACAACAAAAGATATTGCACCAACATCTGCGAAGTATCCTCCAAGATTATTTCTTTCAGTGAAAATTGCAATAATAACTATCAAAATAAACAAGAAAAAAGCAGCCCTGTCAAATCTTAAGTTATTCTGCTCTGAAAATTTTTTAAAATTTCCTCTTACCAAAATTCCTACAAATGTAGGTAAGGCTATAAACAAAAACATTCTAACTGAAAATTTTAATAGATTTAAATCAAATTCAACATCTTTAAAAAATGATGAATAAATTTTTAAAAATATTGGAATAGATATAAAAGATACCAGAGCACAGAAGGAAGTTATTGTTATAGATAAGGCGACATTGCCTTTAACTAATTTTGTTGCATAGTTGGACATTACAGCAGAAGGCAATATTAATAATAAAAATACACCTAATTGAAACTCAGCCTGCATAGGGAAAAAGGAAATGATAATAATTCCAATAACTGGAAGAATTATCATTTGACAAATTAGAGCAATTATTAGGTTTCTAGGTTTTTTAACAACTTCTAAAAAATCTTTAGCAGTTAAATTTAAACCAAGTGAGAACATGATGAATATCATGCCAATGGGTCCAACGTTTTTTACAAATTCCACTATTCCCTCAAGAGGTTTATGAAGTAATTAAAATAAATTTCAACAAATATTTGATTGATTTATTCTTGAATTATCACTTTTTTTCATATTATTTACAACCAATGACGGTTGTAAATAAAGAAATAAAATTTTCATCAAAGATACAAACAGATGATAGTTTTAATGTTTTTAAGAAATATCACGATCTCTTGATCACTGAAATTTTTTATTTTCAACAGCAGTGGCTCACAGCAGCATTTAGAAGATTTAAAGATTTCGATAAATATATAATTTTAATATATTTAATTAATAAAGCTTTTAAAGGTTATAACGACCATTTTGTTGTTAATTCGTTTGATGAATTTTACTCAAAAGATAAATTTGAAATTCCAAAAATTAATATAATTGATTTATCTAGAGAGCTTAATATTTCTAAAGAAACCACAAGAAGAAAAATGATGGAATTAGAAAAAGAGGGTGCAATTAAAAAAAATAAAAAAAAAGTAATGCTAGAAAGAAGAGGTCAAGAAATACAAAAACCTACTGACTCGATTCGAAATTTATCAAGAGTGATATCTCATTTTACTGATTATTTAACAAGAGAAAATGTGCTTAAAAGTAAAATAGCTAAAAATGAAATTGAAGAAAAAATAAAAAAAAACTTTACTAGATGTTGGCAATATTTTTTTGATTATCAAATTCCATTAATTACCAGATGGAAAGTAATTTTTGGAGATGTAGAAACTTGGACTATATGGGGAAATTGTGTCTATAACCAAAATTTAGTTATGTCAAAAAATCTTAAAGAAAATCAGAACCTTTTAAGAAACAATGATGCTTTTATTAAAAGACTTAATGATCACGGTAATCAAGGACTCAATGCAATGACAATCTCAGAGTTAACGAGTATTCCAAGGCCAACTGTATTAAGAAAATTAAAAAATTTACTTAAAAAAAAATTATTAACTAAAGATAAAAATAACCATTATTTAATTTTTGGTGGACCAGGAACTTCAAACTATTCGAAAGATTATTTAAAAGTAATGAATGATGTTGATGAAGTTAGAAAAATAAATGGTAAAGAGTTTGCAGAATTAATAACAAAAATATTGAATATTATAGTTTTATAAGGAAGCTATAATTCCAGTTACTACTATCACTGAGCCAATAAGACCTAAAAATAAAAGATTTTCTTTTCTCTCTCTTTTTTTTTCGTGTCTTACTCTGTTTAAAAGAATATTTATGTCTACTTTTTGTTGATGATTAACTTTACTAGGTTCAGTTTGGTTTTCTAGGCTATTTACTTCAGTACTCATAACTATATTAAACACTATGTAATAAATATTATCAATTTATTTTAAGTTCAAAATGGGTTGAAGCAGTATTTAGAGTCAAAATGTCCTAAAGCTCAGAAAGTTTTTTAGAGTTTAAAGGTTGTTTTAAAATTGAAGCCTTAAATTTTTTCTTCTCAACTTCTATCTCGAACTCTGAATTTTCAATCTCCTGATGGCTCATCCCGGAGTTAATATAGCCAAAAGCAAGGTTTTTATTAAAATTAAAAGAAAAATTTCCTGATGTGGTTTTTCCAACAATCTTATTTTTAAAAAATATAGGCTCATCATGAAGCAGAAGAGGTTCTCCAGGTTTAGAATTTTCTAAAATGATCATTTTAAGTTTTTTATCAGTATTTTTATCTTTGATTTTCTCTAAAACCTCTCTTCCTATAAAATTAGTATTTTTTTTAAAGCTAATTGCAAAATTAAGTCCAGCCTCAAATTGATTTTCCTCAGGTGAAATATCATGACCCCAATGCACATAGCCAGATTCCATTCTCATAATATCCATTGCGTGCATACCACATAAAGACAAATTAAAATTTTTTCCCTCAGTTACTAAAATCTCAAAGAGTTTTTTTGCATTTTCTTTTTTGACATATAATTCATAACCTAATTCTCCAACATAAGATATTCTTTGAGCCCATACTTTTACGTTTGATATTTCTACTTCTTTTGCAGTTGCAAATTTAAAGTTTTCTTTTGAAAAATCACTATTACTAAATGAAGATATCATTTCTCTACTTTTGGGCCCAAATAAACCTAAACAACAATAATCTTCTGTTACATCCTTAAAATCTATTTCATTTGAAATATGTTTTAAAATATGAAACTTATCTCTTTCACGATTAGCTGCAGAGCTTACTACTCTAAAATAATTTTTATCAAGACAAATAATAGTTAAGTCAGCTTCAATTCCTCCATCTTTATTAAGCATTTGAGTGTATTTAATAGAACCTGGGATATCTTTTATATTTGCTGTACATAGCATTTGTAATTCTTGGTGAACTTTTTCTCCTTTTAGATCAAATTTTGAAAAAGGTGAGAGTTCAAATAATCCAACATTAGTTCTTGTATTTTTTGTTTCAAATTCTGCACTTGGATACCAATTTTGATAATTGTAACTATATTTATAATCTTTATTTTTTTCATCTTTTGAAAACCACATTGGTCTTTCATATCCACCTGACACTCCAAAACATGCGCCATGCTTTTTTAATTCATCATGATAAGGAAGTGTTATAACATTCCTTGAAGTTTTGTGTTGTTTATATGGCCAATGCATTCCATATAGATCTCCGAGTGTTTCTGTAACTCTTTCTTTGATAAAATTTATTTCTGAATGAAATTTTTGAAATCTTTTAATGTCATAACTGAATATATCTTCATTGATATGGCCATTCATTAACCATTCAGCTGTGACTTTACCAACTCCACCAGCACTTGCTATTCCAATACTATTTAATCCGCAACAAACAAAAAAGTTTTTAACTTCAGGAACTTCGCCAAGTAATGTATTAGTGTCAGGTGTAAAAGACTCTGGACCTGCAAAAAATTTTCTTATCCCAACCTTCTCTAATATTGGAAATCTTTTCATGCACGCAGTTAAATAAGGCTCAAAATGTTCAAAATTTTCTGGAAATTCTCCAAAAGAAAAATCTTCTGGAACTTTGTTAGTTTTATCAAATGCAGGAATAGATTTTCCTTCAAATATTCCTAACAATAATTTGCCAGCGTCTTCTTTTATATAAGTTCTGCTATCAAAATCTCTTATTACCGGTAAATCTTTTGGTACTTCTTTTATTGGTTCTGTGATTACATAAAAATGTTCCGCAGGATATAATGGGATACTTACACCTAATTTTTCACCAATTTGTCTTGACCACATCCCAGTTGCTAAAACAATATATTCACATTCTATTTTTTGACCATTAACAACAACACCTTCTATTCTTTTATTTTTAACAAGAATATCTTCGACAGGAGAATCTTCAAAAATTTTAGCACCTTCTGCTCTTGCAGCTTTTGCAAGTAATTGAGTGATCCCAGATGGATCTCCTGCACCATCACCTGGCATAAGAATGCCGCCTAATAAATCATCATTTTTAATTAAAGGAATTTTATCTTTGATTTCATCTTTATTTAAAATTTGAACATTAACATCATAAAGTTGAGCGGTAGTTGCTTGCCTTTTTAATTCCTGCCATCTCCCCTCTTCTTGAGCAATTGACATTGCACCATTTAAACGAAGTCCAGCTGAATGATCTACTTTTTTTTCAAGCTCTTTATAAAGGTCTAAAGAATATTTTCTTATTTTAGTAATTGTTGCAGATGGGCCTAATTGACTTACTAATCCTGCTGCATGCCAAGTAGTACCAGATGTTAATTTATCTCTTTCTAAAAGAATAACATCTTTCCAACCAAATTTTGCTAAATGATAAGCACAAGAGCATCCAACAACTCCACCTCCAATAACTACTACTTTAGTTGAGCTTGGTATTTTTTTCATATCTTTAATTAATTTTAATGCCCTTGGGATCTTAACCAGGCTGCATATTCTTTAGTGTCCATAAAAACTTGTATTGTATCTTTTTTTTTTCTCTGAGCTTTATATTTTTTTCCCCATTTTTGACAAGCTGATCCTATTTCTTCACCGTATTCTAATGCAAATATGACATCTCTTTCAATACTATTTCCAGTTTTGTCAAAAGGCTGGGCAAACTCTTTCACAGTTTTTTTCGCATTAGAAAATAAATTTTGTACTTCGTCTGAGATGCTATCTTGCTCTTTCAAACAACCTTCCCAATTTTTTTCAAATTTCATAAATCCTGCCACAGATTTTATTATGTAGGATTTGTCTTTTCTCTCAGTATAAATTACTAAGTGGTCGTATGGATTGTAATCTCCAAAAAATGCATACATCGAATATTTTTTGCTTTTGAAACTGGTCTTTCTTTTAGCTTTTTTTATCTCTTTTTCACTAAATGTATTCAAAAGACTATCATTAAGACTTATTCCACCAATTTGAAAATCTTTAGTATCATCTGCTTGAACATGTAAATTAATAAAGAAACTTAAAAATAATAATAATAAGATTTTTTTCATATCTTTATATTATTCTCTATTGAGAAAATTTGAGTAGTACTTTGATCTCAAACTAACTCTAAAATTATCGTTATATCCATCTTTATTTTTAATTTTATCTGACCAATAATAACATGCTATGATTAATTCATCATTGTTGCTGAATTTATACTTTTTTTGAGTAACAAAACTTTTTCCAGATTTATCATAACTATGTTTAATTTTTCTTTTTCCATAATCTTTTTTTAAATCAGAGCCAAAAGATGATGAAATTTTTACAGCTTCCTCTTCTAAAATACCTTCGCATTTGTTTACATCCATCTTAATGAGTGCTGAAATTCCTACAATTGAATATGTTTTATCTTTTGATTTGTACATTAATTGAATGTAATCATACAGCCCTTTACTTTCAAATTCAGATGCCTTAACAGATTTTTGACGAAAATAATTTTCTTGTTTTTTCAGTATTTCATTTTCTGAGTAAAAGTTTAAAGCACTGTCTCCTATCGACATTCCATTAATTTCATATTGTTTTATATCAGCAAAAACATTTAAATTGATAAGTAGAATAATTAAAATTTTAAAAATTAATCTCATATATATTTACTCAAGCAATTTTTTTTTTGCATTTTTAAATTCATCCTCTGTCAAAATTCCTTCATCAAGTAGTTTTTTTAGTTCTTTTATTTCTTTGATAATATCTGCATTATTTGATTTTTTGACTATATTTGAATTTTTTTTATCTTTTTTCTTTTGGATATATTTATTTTCACTTGAACCAGAAGGTGGTGGTCTATTAGAAAATTCCTCATACCATCCGTTTTCTTTAAAAATCGTACGTACAACTTGCTCATCAAATTTTCTTGAAAATTTTATATTTGCTCCGCCCCAAACAACTTTATAACCTCTTGCAAACAGTTTGCATTTGCTTCCACCTCTTGCTTTGCTTCCTTTAGAACAAGCTTGCACAGTTCTACCAAAATCAACTCTGCATCCCCCTGAACCATATTTTAAAGGACAATAGGAATAATAACCATAAGTTCCTTCTGGATTAACTGCAAAACCACCAGGATAACCTTGTCTAAAACCGACTTCTCCTGTGGTTTGCCCATCTCCTCTTAAGTAGGCTAAAAACCATTCAAAAGTTCCCTCTGAAAAACTTAAAGGACCTACTCCTGATAAAGCTTTGGCATTATTATTTAGGCTTAAAATTAAAACAAAACAAATTATGAATTTTATCAATTTCATATTAACTTTTGATTGCTTCTCCTGCACTAACATATTCATGCCCAAATACATCCGCAACAGCCTTATAAGTAACATGTCCTTTATGAACATTTAATCCTGCTAAGAAATTTTTATCTTCACCTAAAGCTTTTTGGTAACCTTTGTTTGCTAATTTTACTAAATAAGGAAGTGTAGCTTTATTTAATGCAAATGTTGAGGTTCTTGGTACTCCACCTGGCATATTAGCAACGCAATAGTGAACAACATCATTAACTATATAAGTTGGATCTCCATGAGTGGTTGGTTTACTTGTTTCAACGCACCCTCCTTGATCAATTGCAACATCGACTATTACAGAACCTCTCTTCATCAATTTCAACATATCTTTCGTAACTAATTTTGGAGCCTCTGCGCCTGGAATTAAAACTCCACCTACTAATAAATCAGCCTCTGAAACTAACTTATCTAAATCAACTTTATCACTTTGCTCTGGAATTATTTTATCACCAAACATTTTAACTAATTGTTTTAATCTTTCTTCTGATTTATCAACTATGTGAACTTTAGCTCTCATGCCTGTTGCAATAATTGCAGCATTCTCTCCCACAACTCCACCACCAAGAATTAATACATTTGCTGGTTCACCGCCAGGTGCTCCACCTAATAAAATACCTCTACCCTTTTGGTTTTTTTCTAAACAATGTGCTCCAGCTTGGACTGACATACGGCCGGCAACTGCACTCATAGGTGCAAGTAATGGAAGTCTACCATTATCATCTGTAACAGTTTCGTATGCAATATTTACACTTTTAGATTTGATTAATCCTTCTGTAAGTTCTTTTGCAGCAGCTAAATGAAGATAAGTATAAAGTATTTGATTTTCTCTTAACATATCCACCTCAACTTTTTGAGGCTCTTTTACTTTAACTATTATGTCTGCATCATTAAAAATATCACCAGCTGTTTTTACAATTTTTGCACCTGCTTTTGTATACTGATCATTATCAAAACCAGCTTCAAATCCACCATTGTTTTCGACCAATATTTCATGGCCTTCGCCAACTAAAGTTTTTACACTTTCGGGGGTTAATCCTATTCTATTTTCTTGAGGCTTTATCTCTTTTGGAACGCCAATTTTCATAAAGAAAATTAATTCTTCTTACTTTTACTATAGTTCGTAATTCCTGTTCTTAACTTATCGATTATTTCATCAATATGTTTTTTTTCACAAATAAACATTGGTGCAATAATTAAACAATCTCCAGTAGCTTTAAAATTTACTCCTGCATCATAACAATGTTTAAATGTTGCAAGTCCTGCTCTTCCTGGTTTTGTATCCATCTTAATATCAATACCACCCATCATTCCATATCCTCTAATGTTTTCAACAACATCAATATCTTTTAATGAGAATAAACCTTCTTGGAAATATGGTGCTAGTTCTTTTGCTCTGTTAAAAATATCTTCTTTTTCAAATATATCTTGAACTGCTAAAGCCGCTGCAACAGATATTGGAATACCAGAATAAGTGTAACCGTGGAAAAGTTCTATTACTCCTTTAGGAGAATTATCCATTACCGCATCATAAATTTCTTCTTTACACGCAACTACACCAAATGGAACAATTCCATTAGTTGTAGCTTTTGCCATTGTCATTATATCTGGAGTAACACCGAACTCTTGAGCACCAAAAGTTGATCCTGTTCTACCCCATCCTGTTATTACTTCGTCAAAAATTAAAAGAATATTATGTTTGTCACAAAGTTCTCTAAGTCTTTGTAAATATCCAACTGGCGGAACTAATGTTCCAGTAGATCCTGCAATTGGTTCAACTATACAAGCTGCAATATTTTCTGCACCAAAGTTTGTACAAATTCTCTCAAGATCATTTGCAATTTCTGCGCCTGTTTCTGGTTGACCAGATATAAACTTATGTTCGTCTAAATGTGTATGTCTCATGTGAACGACTCCTGGCATTAAAACACTTGCATATGCTTTAACGTTATTAATCATTCCACCTACTGAAGTTGCACCAATGTTCATGCCATGGTAAGCTCTTTCTCTTCCAACAAATCTAAATCTTTGTCCTTCTCCTCTTGCTTTGTGATAAGCGATACTAATTTTAATTGCTGTTTCAACAGCAGTTGATCCACAAATTGTGTAAAAAATTCTGTTTAAATTTCCAGGTGTGTGTTTTGAAATTCTAGTTGCTAACTCAAATGATCCACCAAAACCTTGTTGGAACGGTTGAGCATAATCTAAAGTTTTTAATTGTTTTGTAATTGCATCAATAATTTCCATTCTACCATGACCCAATGGATTACAAAAAAGACCAGAGCTTGCATCAATTTGCGTATTACCCTCGTGATTTTTTAAATAAACACCTTTTGCTTCCGTAATTAATCTTGGTCTTTCTTTAAAATCTTTATTGGATGTAAATGGCATCCAATGTTCATTTAGAGAATTTGGTATTGATGGTTTTTGACTCATTTTTTTATATTCTTAATCTTTAGACTAAATCATTTAATTTAACTATAAAATTATAATAGTTTGATACAACTTAAAATTGAATAGATAATTGTGTCGCCCCAAACCATACAATAAGATCGTTTACTTTGGTCTCTTTTTCAACTTTAATACTCTTTATAAATTTAAATAAGGAGAGGAATAAATGAAAAAAATACTAAGTTTTATTCTTGGAACTATTTTAGCTCTTAACCTTACTATTTCAGTTGCTAATTCAGCTGCAAAAGAAGTTAGAGTTGCTTACTTCTTAGAATGGCCAAGTCCGAATTTAGAGGACATGATGAAAAAAAACTTTGCAAAAGCATTAGGTGTACCAGTTAAGTGGACAAACTTCACGAACGGTGGAGCGATGACTGATGCAATGTTAGCTGGAGATATTGATATTTCTTATTCACAAGGTTTAGTACCTTTCATTAACGCAGTTAAATCAAAAGCGCCAATTAAGCTTGTTGATATTGCTATGGAATATGGAATGGGTGGAACAACTTGCGTAACTTCAAATGCATCTGGTATTACAAAAGCTAATGCTACAGAACTTGAGGGTAAAAAAGTTGCTGTACCACTAGGAACAATGGCTGAATACGTTTTTGATGAAAGTATGAAAGTTGTTGGAGCTGACAGAAAAAAAATGGATATCATTCAAATGGACCCTGAGGAAGGAGCTGCTGCATTAGTAAGCGGTGATGTTGTAATGGCATGTTTATTTGGTGGTAATTCAATCAAAGCTGCAACTGCAGTTGGTACTAGATTACTTACAGTTCAAGAAGCAAGAGATGCTGGTATTCTTGGAATAGATATTACTTCAGTAACTACGAAGTTTATGAAGGAAAACCCAGGTATGCTAAGAACTTTTATTGAAGTAACTCACGAAGCAAACGAAAGATACAGAAACGGCAAAAGCGATATGAACGCTATGTCAAAAGCTTCAGAAATGAAAGTTGCTGATATGAAAGAAACTTTAAGTGGTTTCAAATTTTTAACACCTGAAGAGACTAAACAGTCTATGACTAAAGGAAATCTTGATGCATTCTTAAAAGGAATGGGAACACCAAGAGGAAACGTAGACACTAGTTTCTTACCTTTATAATCTAAAGGTTTATTAAAATTAAATAGGCGCCAATTTTCTAATTGGTGCCTATTTTTTTTATGAGAATTTTAATATAAAGTCATCTTATGAGTGATTTAGTTTCACAAAATTTAAACATGATTTTTAAATCTCCTAAGGGAGAGACCGTTCATGCTTTAAAAGATTTAAATTTTACAATTAAAAAAGGTGAGCTTTTAACTGTATTAGGTCCATCAGGTTGTGGAAAAACAACATTACTAAATATTGCAGCTGGTTTTATTAGACCAACTTCTGGAACAATTACATTGGGTAATAATGAAATTAATGGACCTGGAGTTGATAGAGGAATGGTTTTCCAACAAGGTGCTTTGTTTGAATGGTTAACAGTTTCTGAAAATGTAAACTTTGGTCTTAGAATGAAAAAGAAAGATCCAGAAGAAACTCAAAAAAAAGTTGATGAGTGGTTAGAAATAGTTGGTCTTAAAGGATTTGGCAACACACCTACTTATCAATTATCTGGTGGTATGCAGCAAAGGGTTGCCCTTGCAAGATGTTTAATTAATGATCCAGATTTAATTTTAATGGATGAACCTCTAGGTGCATTAGATGCATTAACAAGAGAAAAAATGCAGTCATTAGTTTTAAAAATTTGGAAAGAAACAGGTAAGACAATAATACTAATTACTCACTCAGTTGAAGAAGCTTTGTTGCTTGGAGAAAGATTATATGTCATGGCACCAAGACCAGGTCGAATACACAAAGAGTATAAACTTCCATTTGCAGAAATGGGATTAAAAGATGATTTAAGAGAAATTAAAAAAAATAAAGAGTTTTCGTCTAAAAGAGAAGAAATTCTATCTATGATTTGGAATATGGAAGAAGAAATAATGGGGAAAGATAATTAATGTTTACTCAATTTATAACAATCTTAATTCTTGTATCCATTGTTGGATGTATTCTTTATGGGAGAAGATTAATTAAAACAGAAAAAGTTGATGCTGTTTTTGGTAATCCTGAAAGAGCTAAAGGTGGTACTCACTGGATTATTGTTGGAAGTAGTGCAATCCTACTTGTTTGGCTTTATTATTCGTGGGATATCGCTAAAGGATTTTATCCAAAATCTGCAAATGAATTATGCCAGGTTGCTAAAGTTAATGAGTCTTTACTTGGACTAAAATATCAATTCCCAATTGAGGAAAGAGAATTCAAAAGTACTTCTATTATAAAAATTGAAAATAAAAATTTAAGTAAAATAAGTAATGAAATACAAGGTTCACAACAATTAAACTCACAGCAAAAAACTACATTAGTTGGATTTGTAAATAAAACATCTCAGTTAATTCCATTACTTACAAATGAAAATTTAATGGAGATGGATACTAAGATAAAAATTAAAGAAATGACTGATGAGTTAAGGATTTTAAGTTCAAACTTTAAAAAGAAAGATTATCCATTTGAAACTCCTGATGAAAAAAGTGCAAGACAAATTGCAGTTTCTGAACAAGGTGATTGGGGTATTATAAAGGTGCAAGCAGGAACTGGATCTATAGAAAATACTATTGAAGTCCCTTTAATTGCTGCAACTGATAGAGGTTTAAAATTCCAAGCTGCCGCAGAAGAGCTTACAATTATTAATGATAAATTCTTTAAATTAAGAAATCATAATCCACAATTTAAAAATTCAATTAAACAACTTAAAGAAGATATAAAAGCGTACAGAAAAGATTTAAGTGATGCAGAAGAAATAGCATCTAACTATGCAAAAGATATTGTTAAAATTGCAAGAAGAATAGAATTTGCAAGTATTTATCCACCAAGCGCTCTTAATGAAATGCAAAATGCAATTGTTGAATTTGATAATCTCCAAAAAGCAGAACAAGGTGGTTTAAGATTTGTTGATATATTTTTATTCCCTGCTGGAACAATTGTTTCAAGCGGAACAAGTTGTTCTGAGCAAGGATCTGGTAGATGGTTACCAAAACCATCTGATACGTTAAATAAGTTTATCTTAATGTCAAAACCAAGTGTTGGTTACAAAAATATTCCATTACTTTGGATTGATATGATGGATGTTAGTAAAATAGTTGGGTTTATTTTACCTGACTGGATTGCAGATATTTTGCCAGGAGAATACCCAGTTCATTCATCTGATGGTGTTGTTAAACAAAACTTTAAAGGGAAAGTTTTAAAAGTTGTTACAGGTGACTTTAAATTGTTCAAAATTCCAGTGCCTTATGGACATATCTGGGACTCTTTTTTAAGAGTATTTTTAGGTTTAGTCTTTGGAATTTTAATTGGTGTTCCTTTAGGTTTATTTATGGGATTAAATCGGTTTGCAAAAGGTTTCTTTGATCCATTGATTGAGCTTTATAGACCAGTACCACCTTTAGCATGGGCTCCACTTATTATTTCAGTTCTTGGAATAGATAATACTGGAAAAGTATTTTTATTATTTATGGTTTCGCTATCTATTATGATTATTTCTGCAAGAGCTGGTGCATCTGGAACTCAATTATCAAAAATTCATGCTGCTCACTCGCTTGGAGCATCAAAGAAACAAATATTGAGGTATGTAATATTTCCAAACTCCTTACCTGAAATTTTAACAGGAATTAGAGTTGCAGTTGGAATGTGTTGGGGAACATTGGTTGCAGCAGAGTTCTTAGCAGGAACTACTGGTATAGGATTTGTAGAAAATGTTGCAAAAAAATATTTTCAATATGAAGTTATTTGGATAACCATATTTATTATGGGTATGCTGGGACTATTATTCGATGTTACATTGAGAAAAATAATAGATAAAACAATACCATGGCGTGGAAAAGGATAATATTTTTTATATTTCTATTCTCAGTTTCATCTGAAGCAGCAGAATTAAATTTTAAAAAGATTGCTGATTTTAGAAGTCCTTGGGGATCCACATTTGTATCTAATAATGAAATACTTTTAACTGAAGTATCTGGTAATTTAAAATTAATTAATATCGAAACTGGTTCTATAACTGAAGTTAAACATAACTTAAAAGTGTTAGAAGATGGTCAAGGTGGTTTGCTAGATATCTTATATAAAGATGGAGTAGTTTGGGTAAGTTATTCTGAAGATCATGGAAAATCAAAAACAACAACTTCCGTTGCAAGGGGTAATTTCAATAAAAATCAAATAGATTTTAAAAATATATTTGTTGCATTTCCACCAATAAATTCTGGATATCACTTCGGGTCAAGATTGGCTATCAAAGACAATTATCTTTTTGCATCGGTTGGTGAAAGAGGCGAAGGAATGATAGCTCAAGATCCAACAAAACATCCTGGAAGTATAATTAGAATTAATACCGATGGAAGTATTCCAAAAGATAATCCAAAATTTATTGATAAAAAAGATTGGCTACCTGAAATTTTTCAAATAGGTGTTAGAAACCCACAAGGTTTAACATTAAACCCTTTTGATCAAAAAATTTATGCAAGTAACCATGGAGCAAGAGGTGGTGATTGGTTTGGTGAAATTAAAAAAGGAGAAAACTATGGTTGGAAAGTTCTTGGTTGGGGTGGAACAAATTACAGTGGAACTAAGATTGGACCAAAGTGGTTACCTGGCTATACAAAAGCAATCAAATACTGGGTGCCTTCAATTGCAACAAGTGCAATAACAATATATAAAGGTGAAGAATTTAAAGAGTGGAATGGTCATGCTCTAATTACTTCTCTAAAAGACATGTCGCTAAGAAAACTTGATTTTTCCAACTTAGATAATGTCAAAGAAGAAGTCATATTTAAAAGAAAAATCGGAAGAATTAGGGACATACAACTTCATCCTGAAAATGGTAAAATTTATTTTCTTAGTAATGAAGGTTTATGGTTGATGGAAAAAAAGTAATGACTTATTCAATGAAAAAAAAATCTTCATTCAAATTTCCCACTAAAAAATACTTAAATATTGGAAAGCGAGTATATAAGGATTGCAATCTTAACAAAAGATACTTAAAAAATGTTTAAAGCAAAGTTAATATGAATATTTCAATAGTAATACCTTGTCATAATGAAGAAAAAAATATAGCGGAAATTTCAAACAGGTTTTTAAAAATATTTGATAAAATTGATATAGATTTATACAAAATAATTTTTATTGATGATGGATCAACAGATAATAGTTGGCAGGAAATTAATTTATTATCCAAAAAATTTAAAAATAAAATTTTAGGGATCAGGCTATCCAGAAATTTTGGTCATCAAAATGCTGTTATGACAGGATTAAAATATTGTAAAAGTGATTTAACTTTGATTATTGATGCTGATTTGCAAGATCCTCCCGAACTCCTTGAAGAAATGAAGAACAAATTAATTAATGAAAAAGCAAATTGTGTTTATGGAAAAAGAATTTCTAGAAAAGATACCTTTTTTAAAAAGATAACTGCATCAATTTTTTATAGGGTTTTTAATAAACTTTCATATACTAAAATACCTTTTGATGCTGGAGATTTTAGACTTATAGATGAAAAAATAGTTAAAAACTTGCTTAGGTTAAATGAGGCTGATCCGTTTATTAGAGGTCTTGTTCCATGGACTGGGTTTAAACAAATACCAATTGAATATGCAAGAGATGAGAGAAGAAGAGGAGAGTCAAGTTATAATTTAAAAAAAATGTTAAACTTAACTTTGGATGGAATGTTAAGTTTTTCAAATTTTCCTCTTAAAATATCTTATTACATTTGCATAATTTCTTTAGTAATTCTGCTATTATTGGTGGTTTATACTTTAAAAAGTTATTTTGATGGTCAAACAGTTCAGGGATGGACAAGCTTGATAATGACAATATTATTTTTCAATTCAATCTTATTTTTTATTTTAGCAATTTTTGGTGAATACTTAGGAAGAATTTTTTTAGAAATTAAAAAAAGACCTAACGCAATAATATCAGAAATTACAGAAGATTAATTACTTTGATTAATGCAATTATATTTAAAAAATTTTAAGTATAGTATTTTTTTATCGTTATTATTAATTCCATTATATTATTTTTTTTTATATTCGAATATGTGGAATATATTTAAAGCCCAAACAATTTTTGGTGATCTTAAATTAAATATTCTCTGGCTTAAATGTAATTACGAAGGTTTTAAAGTTTTTGAAGACAATTCATGTAATTTTGTAAAGACAAATTATGGCCCAACTCTTTTCTTAATTCCATTTAATGAAAAGCTAGAGATTTTTTATATTAAATTTTTACCTTATATTACTTATCTTATATTTATTGTTTCAAGTATACTTGTTAATAATCCAAAGAATTTAATTCAGTCATCTATTCTCTTTATATTTATTTACAATCCAGCTGTTTTTTTATTACTGGAAAGAATGAATTTTGATGTATTTATATTTTTATTATTAGTATTTATTATTTATAATAGATTTTTTCTTTTAAACTGGATTACAATTATTTTCTTAGGATTAACGAAAATTTACCCTTTTATTTTTGGAATTAATATTTTTATTGAAAACTTAAAAAGGTCTAAAAAAAATTTAATTTGTATTTTTTTATTCATATCACTTACATCATTGACATATATTCTTTTAAATTTAGATGAATATTTTTATGTATTAACTTCCACAGGTGGAAAAGCAGGATTGCATTTTTTATTCTCTATTAAAAGTTTTTCAAAAATTTTAAAGTATGCTCTAGATATAAATTATATAATTTCCTTACCTATTATTTTAGGTTTCTTTTACTTTTTAATTAAAAAAATAATTTTTTATTTAAATCGTGAAAATATTACAGAATTTTTAGATCTAGAATCAAATAAACTAAAATTATTTTTTGTTTCTGGTTTAACTATCGTTTTGTGTTATATTTTTTTTTCAAATTATTTATATAGAGAAGCTTTTTTTATACTTATGTTGCCTTTCATAAATGATTTATTTTTTAATAAAAAGATTTCTTATATAAAGATTTTGTTATTACTGTTCGTAGTGAAATTTATTTTTCAATTTGTTTATGGATATTTTAATATTTCCGATAGTTTCTATCATGTAAATTATGTTAGATTCTATTCATTTCCCTTCTTATTAGTAAGTTTAATAAAAGGTATATTAGACTTTCTTGTAGTTGCATTTATAACATCAATAATTGTTATAATTATTAAGGAATATTATAAAAAAATAAAACTAATTAATGTATTGTGAAAAAAATCTTAAATTACAAAATTATACTGAAAGGTTAATTTGCATTATAATAAAATAAATAAGCTATTAGAAAAGATATTTACAAAATACGGTTTGAGCATTCAACATTCAAAAATTTGTTCAAAAGCATTGATTAATGCTGAATTAGTTGGTGCATATGGTCATGGTTTATCTCGAATGAAGATGTATTGTGATCGAATTAAAAAGAGAGTTATTAATCCAAAACCGAAAATAAAAATCAAAAAAATATCACAATCTATCTCACATATAGATGCAAATGATTCTATTGGGTTTGTCGCAGCTGATATTGCTATTAAGACACTGATAAAAAACACAAAAAAAACTGGAATTGGAATGGTTGGTGTGAAAAATTCTGGTCACTATGGTTTGTCTAGTTATTTTGTTGAACAAGCTGTTAAAAAAAATTTAATGGTGTGGTGTTTTACTAATGCGCCAGCAGCCATCGCGCCTTATGGGGCAAAGAAAGCTTTATTTGGAACAAATCCAATTTGTTTTGGAACACCCTCAGGCGGCAAAGTTCCATTTATATTAGACACATCAGTATCAATGATTAACAGAGGTAAAATAAGAGTTGCGGCTAAATTAGGTCACAAAATTCCTTTAGGGGTAGCTTTAGATGAAAATGGAAAGCCAACTACAGATCCGATCAAAGCTCTTAAAGGTGTGCAGCTACCTATTGCAGGATTTAGAGGTTCAGGTTTAGCTTGGATGGTAGATATATTAAGCGGAGTTATGACAGGTGCAAATCATGGAGGTAAAGTGAGAGACCCATTTGATGATTTTAAAGGACCACAAAATGTTGGACATTTATTTATGGCGGTAAAACCAAATATTTTTATTGGAAGCAATTATATAAAAAGAATTAAAGAGAACATAAGAATTATAAAGAAATTACCAAAAATTAAAGGAGTTAAAGAAATAAATTTTCCTGGTGAAGGTACAAAAAAAAGATATAAAAAAAATATGAAAAAGAATATTCCAATACCAAAAAGTATTATGGAAGATTTAAGAAAACTTAATGCTTTCTAATAAACAAATAATTTGTCCAAACAATTTACTGGATGCGTCTTTAAAAAAGAAAGGAGCAACAGCTGCAATTGTTAATGCTGGAAAACCTCTTCCAATGCAATCTGTAATGGACGCTGTTAAAGAGGATTTAATCAAACCAATATTTATTGGTGATAAAGATCAAATTCAAAAATGTGCTAATGAAATTCAATTTGATATTTCAGGATTTGAGGTAATTCATGAACCTGTAGAAAACAATACAGCAGCAGTAGCTGCTAAACTTGCAATGCAGGGCAAAGTTAAGATTATAGTAAAGGGTCATATTCATACTGATATATTGATGAAAGAAGTTTTAAAAAGAGAGTACAAGCTTCTTGGCAAAACCAGATTAAGTCATGTTTGGCATATGACATTAGAAAAAGATGATAAGCCATTAATAATCACTGATGGTGCCTTAAACGTTTTACCTAATGTAAAAACAAAAATGCATATATTAAAAAACGTTATAGATTTTTCAAAAAGAATTGGAAATAACAGACCAAAGGTTGCTGTATTGTCAGCAACAGAAGAAGTTTTAGATAGTATTCAAAGTTCAATGGAGGCAAAAGAAATTACTGAAATTTCAAAAAAAGAAGGTTTAGATGCGGATGTATTTGGTCCTTTGGCTTTTGATAACTGTATTTCAAAAAAATCTGCTGAAATTAAAGGGATTAAAAATGTAGTTGCAGGAGATGCTGATGTTCTTTTAGTACCTAGTGTTGAAAGTGGAAATGCTTTAGTAAAAATGATGATTTATTTTATGGGAGCTTGTGCAGCTGGTGTTGTAATTGGAGGAAAAGTACCAGTGGTCATAACTAGTAGATCGGATGAAGCAACGGCCAGATTAGCTTCTATTGCTGCTGCAGTTGTTGCATTAGATTAATAAAACAATATAAATTTAAAATAAATGACAATTAAATATTTAAAAAAAGCATCTAAAACTGCATCAACAGATGACACTAAAACAAAAGATATAGTTCAAAATCTTTTAAAAGAATTAGAAAAATCAAAAGAAGAAGGCTGTAAAGAATTAACTAAAAAATTTGATAAATATGATGGAGAAATAATTGTTTCAAAAGAAAAAATAGAGGAAATAAATAAAAATTTAGATCAAAAAACTAAAGACGATATTAAATTTTCATATGATAGAGTTCGTAAATTTGCAGAAGCACAACTTGCAAACTATGGAAAAGATTTTGAAGTTGAATTATCAAACGGATTATACGCTGGTCAAAAGTTAGTACCTGTTAATACTGCGGGTTGTTATATCCCAGGTGGTAGATACGCTCATATAGCATCTGCAGTAATGAGTGTTACAACTGCAAAAGTTGCTGGTGTTAAAAATATTATTGCCTGTTGTCCCCCTAAAGAAGGAATTGGTGCCCACCCTTCTATAATTTATACAGCAAATTTATGTGGCGCTGATGTAATTTTAAATCTTGGTGGAGTTCCAGCTATTGCCGCAATGACGTATGGTATGTTTGGAAATGCTCCAGCTGATATTTTAGTTGGTCCTGGAAATCAATTTGTTGCTGAAGCTAAAAGAATTTTATTTGGAAAAGTTGGAATTGATTTATTCGCTGGCCCAACAGAAATTGGAATTATTGCAGATGAAACTGCAGATCCAGAAATTGTGGCTGTTGATTTAGTTGGTCAGGCTGAACACGGATATAATTCTCCATGTTGGTTATACACAACAAGCCAAAAAATTGCAGATGAAGTAATGAAACGAGTTCCAGAATTAATAGAGAAACTTCCAGAAGTTCCAAGGTTAAGTGCAGAGGCTGCTTGGAGAGATTACGGTGAAGTTGTTTTATGCGATACGGATGAAGAAATGGTGAAAGTGAGTGACGATTATGCACCTGAACATTTAGAGATACAAACCAAAAATCTTGAATGGTTTCATGAGAGATTAAAAAACTACGGTTCGTTATTTATTGGGGAAGAAACAACTGTTGCTTATGGTGATAAATGTTCTGGCACCAATCATATATTACCAACTAAGGGTGCTGGTAAATATACTGGTGGGTTGTTCGTTGGTAAATTTATAAAAACATTAAGTTTTCAAAGAATGACAAAAGAATCTACAAAAGAAGTTGGTTCTGCAGCTGCTAGGATTTCAAGATATGAAGGCATGGAAGCTCATGCAAGAACTGGTGATGTAAGATTACGTAAATACGGATATTCAAACGAATAATTTTTTACAAAGCGCTGACTAGCTAAGTTTTGAGTTTTAAAGATTTAATTTAATAATTTTTTTTTGGCTTTAGTAAATTCTTTTTCAGTCAATATACCTGATTTGTATAAATCGTTTAATTGTTTCAGTTGTTCTACGGTGCTTCCTGATAACTTAACATCCGTTGATTGATTTGTGTTTGATGTTTCATTCTTAACCAAAGTCAAGTTTATTGTTGATGGATATATAAATGCAGCCCCTGTATTTCTATCCCAGATATAACCTATCCCACCACCTAATATAACATTTCCCCATGTAGCTGAGTCTTTATGTTTTGATGGCACACTAACAACTGCTGTTTGATACCCTTCTTTTTCACATCTAACAGATAAATTTTCTCTTGAATTTGTGACCACAGCACTGCCAGGTGCTTGTGCTAACCAAGAACCTTTTTCATTAGTTAGTGTACACTTTGCGTTTGCAACATTTGTAGAAATTGTAACTGGCTGTGTATTACCAGACATAGTGCTGGCACATGAGTTTAATAAAAGTAATGCAGATATAAAAATTATAATTCTCACAATTTTACATTAAATCATTTACTATACTAATCAAGTTTTTTTATTCTGGAATTATGAAATAATTTTTAAAAAGCACTAGCAAGCTCAATAGTTGCACCATAATCAGGAATTGAACTCATCAAATTATAATTTGCATTCACTCTGATATCAAAACCATTTAAATTTTTGTTATAAGTTAGAGATGCTTTATCATTATCTAAGCTCAAAGCGTATTCATTGTTATCTGATGGAATATAACCAAATCCTATGTACAAAGTATCACTATGGGTATTGTCACTTTGATTTCTTTCATAGATAGTCATTATAGAAAAACCATTATCTGTAATTAAATCAAATCCAATATTTGCTATTAAATTTTTAGAATCTTGATCAATTGATTTTGTATATTCTGTAGTTTCCGATAGATAACGATAAGTAGCGTCTGAAGACGGGCTAAAATCTACTCCAAGCTCTAATCCACCATTTGGTTTAAAAGTAAAAGTATTAAAATCTAAAATATCACTTATTGTAAAACCAGTAGATATCATTCCAGTTTCAATTGTTTGAGCTTTGTAAACTAAAGCTGCAGGACCTTTTTCTCTATATTTGGACAACTCTGTATAGCTTAAATCAATTCTTAAATTAGGAGTAATATTAAAATTTTCTTTTTTATATGTTGATAAGTAATTTAGTGAGCCAAATATTTGTGCACCATCTCTCTCTCCTGTTCTAGTGCTTCCTCCGCCTTTTCTAAGATGATCAGTCTTCAATGTGCTTACTCCAAGAATACCTTCAGTAAATTTTTCATCATCATGAGGAAAAGTTCCATAAACAGATAAACTAAAAGACTTTGTATCTAAATTAGTTCCAGATGTGCCTACATCAACATCATCATTACCAAATCTAAGTGCATAACCATATAATCTATTTTTGCTTATCTTTTTATCCATTCCAAGTGTAATGCCCTTGGTATTAATTTTTTTAGATGATGAAGAAGATGTATCGCCTGTCTTACCAAAACTCACACTACCTTCGCTCCAAAATGACCAGCTGTCAGACAACTTGTTTAAAGTATTATTTGATTTTTCAGATATTGGAATAACTTTTGCTAAAGACGCTATTGTTTTATTTGGAAAGTTAAATTTAATGTTTTGATTACTTAATTGATCGCTTGTTCTATGTCTTCTTAACCAATACATACGGTTAAGAACTGGAGTACTTGCTTGAATAGCAATTTGTTTAGCAGTTGCAGTTTGAGACTCGATTGAACTTAAAATATCTTTACCCTCATCAGAAGTAGTTATTGGATCATCACAAGCACCATCGATTATGCTCCAATTACAACTTAGGTTGAATTCATGAATTTTATTATCGAGATCATCAAGGATAAACATTTTACTTCCATCATTACTAAACACAACTTCTCTTGAATTATTAGTAAGAGAACTTACATCATAGGTGCCTTCAAGAGATAAAGTAGAAACATCATAAGGTGTGGTTAATTTAAACTGAGACATCAAATCTTCTGTACCATTAATGGTATACATTTTAGTACCATCGTAATTAAAAGTAACTCCATCTATGTGATTGTGAAAAGAAATTAGGTCTTCAGTATTAAGTTGAGTAACTCCTGAGCTAAGATCAAATGCTGTATCTAGTGAAAATTCATGAATACGTACTTGTGAGTCATTTCCTACACCAGCAATAAACATTCTGGTACCATCATTATTAAATGCAATTGAATTAGCTCTTTGTTCTTTACCAACGAGACTATATGCGCCATCAAATGTAGCAGTTGAAACATCAAATGCAGTACTTAGTGACCAGTAATCTACTGTCTTTCTACCAGCATGGTTAACAATAAACATTTTTGTTCCATCGTTATTGAACACTACTTGTGTTGGTACATGAGAGTTATTACCTCCACTTACATGTACTACTTTAGTATTATTTACGGTTGCCGTTGAAATGTCATATGCGGTAGTTAATATATGTTCAATAACTGCATCCGTTGTTCCTCCACTTCTTAAAGTATACATTTTTGTTCCATCATTATTAAATGTAAGTCCATAATAAGTGGCTGTGTCGATTGATTTGCTTTGGACAAAGGTTGGCTCCGCTATAGCTTTAAAATGAAATGTGCTTAGAAATAATAAAATTAGATAAAATATTTTTATTATTTTATTCATCTTAAATTGAAAATTTAAAAAATGAATATATAAAAATAGAATTTATTCTCTACTTAAATCTTTAGAGCTAATATTTTCTTCTTTTTTAGGGTATTTTTTTTCGTTAATGATATTTGCAAAACTATGGTTCACATCACGGTGTCCCGCTTCATCATCACGAATTACTCTAACTACATCTTTAAGTGTAGCGTGCAAAGGTAAGTTCCAATAATTTATTGCAACTTCTGGAGCTGGCTCATCTTTTATTTTGCCAGTCTCTAATTCGTGTAAATATTCTGTGTAACTTCTAACAGCTTCTTCTTCAAAATATCCAACAATTCTATGAGCAGTTCTTTGAGATACTAAATAAATAATAGCGTATGTAACAATAAAAATAAATTGAGCCATCAAAATAATAACTCTTTCTAACCATGTTGGCTTTGCAACATGAATAAAAGTCATTAAATGCATTCTTTCATTTTCTGCTTCATCTAAAAGAATTTTAATCCACCCTTTATCATCTTCCATTTTTCTTAGAGATTTTAAGTGAATTAGCATTCCAGCTACCATTCCAGGTACTGCAGCAACTGTTTCTAATACAACAGCTCTATGGCCGTATCTTTTCTTAAAAAAAGTATCAGCTAGAAATCTTAAAAACTTTGTAAAACCTAAAGCAACCTTATCGCTAAAGTTATTTGGCTCATAATGTTTTTCTAAATTGTTCATACTTCTTATTTAGTTATTTTTTTTTAAAAACCAATGGGTCTAAATTGACGTTTAAAAGTGTTCTATATCAATAGAAATTAAGAATAGTATTTAAAACATATAAAGACAAAACAGTCATAAAAAGAATGACTAGTATATTTATATAAAACCAAGTTCTTTTATTATTTAAATATTTGGACAAATAATTTGCTAAATAACCAATAGTAAAAAAAAATAAAAAAGAAGATATCGTGGCACCTAATCCAAAATATATTTTGTTAATCAAAGCAAAATTTTTAGAGAAATTTCCTAGAAAAAAAACTGTATCAGAATAAACGTGCGGATTTAAATAAGTAAAGCCTAAGGTCTTTAAGAAAATACTTTTAAAAGTTTCATCAGTTTTGTTTGTTGAAAAATCAACATTTGAAAAACTTAATTTTATTTTAGAATAAATAAAATGTAACAAAAATAATAATAATAGAATATTTAATATGAGTTCAATTGTTTGGTTAAAATAACTTTGAAAGAATTCAAATAAGATAATACCTAAAAAAATTAAAAGATAATCTGAAATTGAGCAAATTAAGCATACTAAAAAAGTATATTGTCTTTTTAAACCCTGCTCTATTACAAATATATTTTGAGCACCAAGTGCTAAAATTAAACTTAGACCAGTAAAAAAACCAATTAATAAGTATTCCATATTAAATTTTTTGATTAACGACTAATGATAATTTTCTAGGAAAACTTCCTTCATTAAAATGATCAATACTTAAATTTTTAAATCCTTTTACTAATTTTTTAATTTTTTCATCTGAAAAATAATGAACAATATATCCATTCATTTCATATAGATCTTCACCTCGATGTGTACCTTTTTTATAATCTGCATCTGAATGGTTTCTAACTGTATAAATATTTAATGAATCTTTATTTAAAACTCTACAGACCTCGGTATTCAAATTTTCTAATTCAGAATATGTAAAAGCCATACAATAAAGCATATGTGAGTAACAACCATCAAAACTATTATCTGCAAAATTTAATTTTTGTCTTAAGTCATGTGTTTGAGCGTTAATCAAATCATTTAAACCTAAGCTGTTTGACTTATTTTTAATTATTTCAACTGCAGTTGGGCTATAATCTAAAGCAGTTACTTTAATAGAATTTTTAGCAAAAAAAATTGTATCTCGTCCTAGTCCTGCACCAAGTTCAATGATGTGTTTTACGTTATTTTTCTTAAAATTTTCTAAAGCTATTTTTGCAGAGTGACTTGGTTCAGAACCAAACATCTCAGGCTTACTTGAGAAACTTTTTTCCCAATGCTGAGATTGTTCGATTAAAATCTTATTGTCCAACCTACTTCGATGGATCTGGTACTTTTCTTAAATAAGGTTTAACTGCATTCCAACCATCTGGAAACAATTTCTTAGCTTCATCATCTTTGACCGCTGGAACAATGATAACTTCTTCACCTTTTTTCCAATCTGCTGGTGTTGCAACTTTATGTTTTGCAGTTAACTGCATTGAGTCTATTGATCTCAATAATTCCATAAAGTTTCTTCCAGTTGCCATTGGATAAGTTAAGAACAAACCAATTCTTTTATCTGGTCTAATAATAAAAACTGTTCTAACTGTTTGGTTATCAACTGCAGTTCTACCCATTGAAGTAGTTCCTGCATCACCCTCTAACATATTATAAAGTTTTGCAATTTTTAGATCCTCATCCGCAATTATTGGATAATCAGGTTTCATTCCTGTTACATCTTTAATGTCGTCCAGCCATTTAACGTGATCTGCAACTGGGTCTACACTTAAACCAATAACTTTGACATTTCTTTTATCAAACTCAGGTTTCATTCTAGCTAAAGATCCAAGTTCAGTTGTACAAACTGGAGTAAAATCTTTTGGATGCGAAAATAAAACACCCCAACTATCTCCTAACCACTCGTGAAATGATATATCACCTATAGTTGTTTTAGCTTTAAAGTCAGGTGCTAAGCTATTTATTTTTAAAGTCATTATACTCTCCTTTTTATAAACAAATTATATGCAAGATTGATTTGCTATGCAATTTTTTATAAAGTGATCATTAATATGATATTTGAGCAATTATTTGATACTAAGTCTTCAACCTATACGTACATATTATCAAGCGGCAAAGGTAGAGAAGCTTTAATCATAGATCCAGTTTTAGAACACACAGATCAATACATAAATCTTTTAAATAAATTAGAATTAAAATTAGTAAAAGTAATTGATACACACATTCATGCTGATCATATAACTGGTTTAAATGAGTTAAGTAAAAGAACAAGTTGCACAAAAATTATGGGCGATAACTCAAAGTCTGAAGTTGTAGACTTAAGAGTGAAGGAAGATGAAAATGTAAAAATTGATAATATTAATTTAAAAGTAATGTACACACCTGGTCACACAGATTGTTCTTACAGTTATTTAATGAACGATAGAGTTTTTACAGGTGACACACTTTTAATAAATGGAACTGGAAGAACTGATTTTCAAAACGGTAATGCTAAACAACAGTACGACTCTATATTTAACAAATTATTAAAATTACCGGAAAATACGATGGTATATCCTGCACATGACTATAATGGTAAAAAACATTCTACAATTGGATCAGAGAGAAAAAATAATCCAAGATTACAAGTTAATTCTGTTGACCAATACGTAGAAATAATGAATAACCTTAAACTTGCTAACCCAAAAATGATGGATGTAGCTGTTCCAGCTAATCTTAAGGGTTTAACTTTAAATCAAGTTAAAGCATAAAAAACTGTAATTAACATGAATGAATTTTTAGATTCTATAATTAAAAGAGATCCAGCTGCTAAATCAAAGTTAAGTGTGATTTTAACTTATCCTGGTGCAAAAGCTGTTTTCTTTCATAGAATTGCAAATTTTTTTGCAATTGCAAAATTTAATTTGATTGCAAGAATAATTTCTCAGTTTTCAAGATTTTTAACAGGAATAGAAATTCATCCTAATGCAAAGATCGGAAAAAATTTATTTATAGATCACGGTATGGGAGTTGTTATAGGTGAGACCTCTGAAATTGGTGATAATGTAACTATTTATCATATGGTCACCCTTGGTGGAATATCTCCAAGTATTAATTCAGATGATCAAAGAAATACAAAAAGACATCCAACATTAATGGATAATGTAGTTGTAGGATCAGGTGCTCAGATATTAGGACCAGTTGTAGTCGGAAAAAATGCAAAAATTGGTGCAAATGCTGTTGTTACAAAAGATGTTGATGAAAACTCTGTAATGGTTGGTATACCAGCTAAAAATGTTGGTGAAGTTTCTACACAAGATGAAAACTTTAAACCATACGGAATTACTCAAGATAGTGACAAAAATTAAATGAATAAACCTCAAAATAATTTTATAGAAGGTATTGGAAATACTCCTCTTGTAAAACTGAGAGCTGCATCTGAGATAACTGGATGTAATATTTATGGCAAAGCAGAATACTTAAATCCTGGTGGCTCAGTTAAAGATAGAGCAGCACTTGCTTTAATTAAAGATGCTGAGGAAAAAAAACTAATATCAAAAGGCGGGACGATTGTTGAAGGAACTGCTGGCAATACAGGAATTGGTTTGTGTTTAATCGGAAATTCTATTGGGTATAAAACAATTATTGTTATGAATGAAGATCAAACTCAAGAGAAAAAAGATATGCTAAGAAATATGGGTGCTGACTTAAGGTTGGTACCACCTAAACCTTACAAAGATGATGGTAATTTTGTAAAAGTAGCTGCTAAATTAGCAGATGACTTAAAGAGTTCTAATAACCATGGGGTAGTTTGGGCTAACCAATTTGATAATACTGCAAATTCAAAAGGTCATTATGAAACAACTGGTCCAGAGATCTGGATGCAAACAGATGGAAAAGTTGATGGATTTGTTTGTTCATCTGGAACTGGAGGAACTATTGGTGGAGTAAGTAGTTTTCTAAAAGAAAAAAATAAAGATATAAAAATATTTTTAGCTGATCCTGATGGCTCTTCTCTTTTTGATCATATTGAAAATGGTGAATTAAAATCTTCAGGAAGTTCAATTACTGAAGGAATAGGATCAAGTAGAGTGACTGCTAATTTTGCAAAAGCTAAAATTGACGGTGCTTTTAAAGTAACTGACAAAGAAGCTTTACCAGTTCTATATGATTTAATTCAAAATGAAGGATTAAGTTTGGGAACTAGTTGTGCAATAAATGTTACAGGAGCGATTAAATTAGGTAAAAAATTAGGACCAGGAAAAACAATTGTAACAATACTTTGTGATAGATCAGATAAATACAACTCTAAGCTGTTTAATAAAAAATTTTTACAGGAAAAAGGTCTTCCTATTCCTAGCTGGATCTAAAAAACGCATTCCTCATTTGTAATAAAACCTTTACCTTAGTGAGTTAATTTAACTAAAATTAAACTAACGAAAGGAAAATAATGAAAAACTATTTAGCAACGCACGTTTTTAAATCTGAAGAGATGAAGAAAAAATTCATGGATTTTGTTACTTCAACTCCACACGAAGATTTGAAAAAAGGAGTGACAGGTGAAAAAGCAAGATGCTTAGTTACTATGGTCGGAGCAGGAGATTCTATGAAAGTATTTTGTAGATGGGAAGCAGAAAGCAAAGAAGCAATCATAGAACAACTTGGTGATATGAACAGTATGTTTGAAACTGATCCAGAAGAGTGCGGTAACATTATGGATTTTAGAAATTAATACTAAATATCTAGGATGCCTGGTTACGTAATCGCTCAAATTAATATGACTAATAAAGAAGGTTTTAAAGTTTACGCGGAGCAAGTTCCTGAAACTATAAAACAATTCGGTGGTAAGTATGTTGTAAGAGCTGGTGAATATACATCTATGGAAGGTAAATGGGATTATACTAGGAATGTAATTATTGAATTTCCAACTTACGAAAAAGCATTGGAGTGGTATAACTCAGATTTATACAAACCAGTCAAAGAACTTCGCCAAAAAAATTCTGAAGGTAATTTAATTATAATTAAAGGAGTGTAATTAAACCTGGAAAATAATATTGAAGGGAGAAACAAATGAATGCAAAAGAAAGAGTAAAATTAGGTTATGACCTTTTTAATAAACATGAAATGGAGACTTTTTTTAAAGAGTTAGTTGATGAAAATACCACTTGGACTTTCCCGGGAAAAGAAGGTGTCCATCCTTTGTCGGGGGTGCACAAAGGTCCTCAAGCAATGATGGGTGCATTTTCTAAAATTCCAGAAAAATGGTCCAACTTTAAAGTTGAACCTATAGATATGATAAGTGAAGGAAATAAAGTTTTTGTAAGAGTAAAAGGGTCTGCCGATGGTATGGAAACTATGTTTGGTCATTACTTTGAAGTAAGTGATAGTGGAAAAATGATCACTATGATGACTTTTGATGATACTCTAAGCATGTTTAATGCAATGAAAAAATAAATCTATGAAGGAAAATATATGATAGATAAATTTGGAAATGCTTTTTATTTAATAATTTACTTAGCTCATTTCATAATAGTTGGCGCTTATGCTTATCAATTAGTCTTTGACACAAAGAAATTTCTTAAAGGCAGAGGTGTAGATAAAACAGCAACGTTAGTGACACGATTTGGTGGTGCGTTCATGGTTGCCCTTGTTCTAATGTCAATCTATATTGCTTTTGTAAGACCAGGTGGTTTAGAGGCCACTTGGGCATTTTTCAATTTAGTTTTTATTATTAATGTTTCAATATTAGCTACTAATTTTTATTCTTTAAAAATTGATAAGACTGGCCTAACCAAGAAAACTAGGAATGATGGAATATATGCTCCACTTGTTCTTGTTATAATAAGTGCTGTACTTTGTTATGGTTTGGCCGATAAAATTTACGTATAACAATATTACCTAAGCAGATGTTACCAAAAAAATACTCTCAATTACTTTTTACATTGATTGTGGGATTTTTTACAAGTCTTATTATGACTTTGTTAATTACTTATATTAACACTGGGCTAGACGAATTATATATAAAACGATTTTTGAAAGCTTGGTCTGTAAGCTTACCTATTGCAATTATTACTGTATTAAGTCTTGCCCCAGTTGTTAAAAAAT
The DNA here is from genome assembly GCA_902611815.1 of uncultured Pelagibacteraceae bacterium. Classification (GTDB taxonomy): domain Bacteria; phylum Pseudomonadota; class Alphaproteobacteria; order Pelagibacterales; family Pelagibacteraceae; genus Pelagibacter. The sequence goes on along the minus strand of CACMAZ010000001.1, from coordinate 34,995 downwards.
TTGTAGATAAAATTACTTCCTAGAATTTTTACTAAACATTTTTTTAGTAAAGTGATAAATTAATTTAATGAAAAGATTAATACTTATTTTATTTTTATGTCTATTTATACAAAACAATTTGTTTGCAGATTTAATAGGTTTTGGTGAGATAAAGCTTAATCAATATAATGTAAATAGATTTGAAAAATATTTATCTGAAACAATTCATGATAAAAAAGGTGGTCATAATCAATCTGGCATAGGTTTAGTTTTTGCCATTTCTGAAGATGGACAAGATAGTGGTTATTATTATTGTTTTAAAGGTGATAGCTGCAATCCTGATAGGGCTTTAACAGATACAATAAGGCATTGCGAGAGAAATACAAAAAAAAATTCTGGAGTAAAAAAGAAATGTAGAATATTTGCAAAAAAAAGAAAGATTGTTTGGAATGGATTAAATAAGACTATTCCGAAAGGTTTCGATGTTAAACAATTTCTTGATGAGCTTGGTTTAGTTTCTCACGAAAAACCTCCAGAAAATATTGAGGAAGAGCAAATTAAACAGTTAAAATCTCTATTAAACCAAGGTATAATTAATCAAGAAGAATATGAGGAAGCAATAAAAGCTATCCAATAAAAATGATAAAAAAAATATTTATTTATTTATTTTTAATCTTATTTACCACATCTATATCAGCAGAGGAAATTATAATGAGATGTGGAAAAAATACTTACAAATATATTAAAGGAGAAACCGCTGATAATATTTTATATAAAAATTCTTTTACTAAAAATAAATATAAACAATGGTGTTCTAAAGAGAAGATCAGCAAAAATACAATCTCAATAGAAGGTGTTGTATTTATAGCTAAAGATAAAAAAGGCACATGTATGTTTAAAAAACGCAAGTATAAACACGAAGGTAAAATATTGACTAGCTCTAATTCAGTATCTGTAAATGATTTTGCAAAATTAACCCGTTACACAGAATGGTATCATTCAAATACTGGTAATACAAAAAACACCAAAAAATATAATTGTAAGAAGAAAAAAAAGTAGTTTTAAATATAATTACTTCTTAAACCTTTCTTTATAATTAGACATCCATTTACTAAAAACTTTTATAGCATCATTCATATCATTTGTTTTATGGGGGTGTTTTTTTGCGCGTCCTAGCATAGTTGTAATTACATTAACTTGATATTTTATAGGTCTGTTTTTAATTGTATCAACTGTATACAAAGCTTTTTCCTTATTTTTAAAACCTAACCCGTGGGTCGTAGTTTTAGGATTATAATCTGAAAATAGAGATAAATTTATTGGTTTTATAGTCTTACTAATTTTTAGAGTATCAATATATTTAAATAAAGTATTGGTATTAACTTTATTCAAAACTTTTTTTGTTTTGCCATCAAAGTCAATAAAATTTATTTTAAAACCTTTTTTATCTATTTTTGTAATTAACTTAACATGTCTTTTGTGAAATTTTTTTATATGTTTTTGATAAACATGCTTAATATTTAAGTAATCCTTTAGTTTATAATTTGGGGATTTAATTAATAGAATTCTACTTTTGTTTTTATACTTAGTTAAATCCATTATTAATTTAACTTACTAATCAATGATGGATAATTGTTTGTGGGTTTATTAACTTCTTTAGATATCTCATAAAAATTTAAAGGAATTTTCTTAATCTGGCTCAAGAATTTTTTGCCATCCTTTTTAAGATCTAAATAATTATCTATTTCATTATTATCTAAAATAACTGGCTGTCTATGATGTATATCCATAACGTTTTGACTAGCCTCTTCAGTAATTAAACAAAATTCGTTATTTTCAAAAATTCCAGCCACGTATAATGGTTTTTTATCTTCTCTTGTAAAATAAAATGGAGTTTTGCTTTCTTTAGATCTTTTCCACTCATAAAATCCATCCATTACGGCAACACATCTTGTTGTTTTTATAAGTTTTTTAAAAGAAACTTTTTCATCAATTGTTTCTATTCTTGCATTTATTAAAGGTCTAAAATCTTTTTGTTTTGCCCACGATGGCACTATTCCCCACTTCACTAATTCTAAAGTCTTGCCATTCGAATATGATTTTATAATTGGTAATGCTTGACTTGGATGTGCGTTAAAGTTTTCATCATCTTTAACTGTTGTCGATGATTTTACAATTTTAACAGTTTTTTCAACTGGTTTGGTAATTACATACCTGCCACACATAGATTAATTATACTTTAATTGAAAAAATTAAAAACCCATTTTAGACCAATTAATTTTATCTTGGTCTTTACTTTCAAATTTTTCTAACTCTTTTTTTGATGGTTTTCTAAATATAAATACAATAGTTGCTAAAAAAGCTATTCCTAATAATGTTGCATAACATACATTCATGTTTCTAAAATAATAAAATTTTTTAAATTTTCAATGTTTTAAAATGTACAGAATTGTCCTAGTTATTTTTTAAGAGGTTTTTCCTAAAAAATTTACAAGCACTACACCTATAATAATTAAAGTTATACCAATAATGCCATAGATATTTGGAATTTGATTATATTTAAGTATTCCAAAAATAGTCACCGCAGTGATTGTTAAACCTCCGTAAGTCGCGTATGTAAACCCAACAGGTATTATCATCATTGCTTTTGCCAAAAAAAATATACAAAGAAGTATAGTAACCATGCACATAATTGTTGGGCCAATGTTAGTAAAACCATTTGTAGTTTTAAGAAAGCCGTTAGAAGTTATTCCAAGAATAACTGCTAAAAGTAAATATACATATCCGATTAAATTGCTCATATTATTTATAAATTTTATCTACTTCCACCTGATAAGCCTCAACTAATTTATTATTTTGATTTGCTATACCAACAACGTCAATCATTTCCTTTATCATTTGATCTGTTGCGCCCTTCTTTTTAGCTGCAAAAGTATGTGATCTTGTACAATATCCACAGCTATTAGTAATTGAAACAGCTACATAAATTAACTCTTTTGTAACAGCATCCAAAGCTCCATCTTTCATAATTGCTTTAAGACTATTCCAAGTTCTTTCAAGCAATGCAGGATTATGCGCAATTGATCTCCAAAAATTTGGTATTTTTGATATTTTTCTTATTTTTTTAATTTCACTAAAAATTTTTTTGACTTTGCCTTTGGCTTTTTTTTCATTTATTGGTTTAAAAATTTCCATATTCCTCCTATTTAATTGTTATCTTAATTTAGTTATTTACATAAATAAATATTTAAATTAATAGATAATTGTTTGATGAGCGCTAAAAAGATAGTAATCACTGGTGGAGCAGGATTTGTCGGAACAAATCTTATTAAATATTTTTTAGATAAAACAAAACTGCATATAATTTCAATTGATAATTATAGCTCCAGCTCAAAGAAAAATCATATTAGAAGTTCAAGAGTAAGATATATAAAAGCACATACAAAAAATATTAGTTCAGTAATAAACCCAAAAAAAATTCACTCTATTTTTCATTTTGGGGAATTTGCTAGAATTTATCAAAGTTTTTTACAGATGGATAAATGTATAGACTCAAACTCTATAGGTACTAATGCTGTAATAAATTTTTGTTTAAAAAACAAAATCAAATTAATTTATAGCGCTACATCTGCATCTCTTGGAAACAAAGGTAAAGATAAAGATTTATCACCTTACGCTTTTACAAAAGCGAAAAATTTAGAACTCTTAGAGAATATGAAGAAATGGTTTAATTTTAAATATGAAATAATTTATTTTTATAATGTATATGGGCCCAATCAAATTGGTAAAGGAAGTATGGCAACCGTTATTGGAATATTTGAAGATTTTTACAAAAGAAAAAGGCCACTTCCTGTTGTAAGACCTGGAACTCAATCAAGAAGATTCACTCACATTGATGATACAGTTAAAATTTGCTATATGGCTTGGAAAAAAAATCTTTGTAGACACTACAGTATTTCTCATAGAGAAAGTTTTTCAATCATCAAGGTTGCAAAAATGTTTAAAAGTAAAATCAAATACTTGCCAAGAAGAGCTGGGGAAAGATATGCATCTGCTCTTACTAATATGAATCTTTCTAACAAAGTCTACAAACACTTTGGTAAAATCAAATTAAGAGATTATATAAAAAATTTTATTAAAAATAATTAATTGAGCGGTTTTAACATCTTAAGCATTTGTTTGTGAATTAGCCTGCTCGAAGATATTAAAACATTGCCACTTTTAAAATTTTCTTTATTTTCCCAATTAGTTACGGTTCCACCTGACGCTTTTATGATGGGAATTAAAGGATAAATATCCCATATTTTATTTCCGCTTTGAAACACTGTATCAATTTTACCTTCACAAAAATGTGAGTAACTTAAAGCATCCATACAAGGAAACTGCATTCGTGGTAATAGTTTCTTAACTTTTTTAAGTTTATCTAAACTATACTGACCGTGAAAATCTCCTGATATTTTTGCATGTTTAAATTTTTTACAATTTGAAGATCTTAATTTTATTTTTTTCTTCCCATTAAAAAGAAAGGCTTTTTTACTATCCTGATTGATATAAAATTTATTTAGGATAGGAAAGTTTGCTAATCCCATAATTGGTTTATTCTTATAACAAAATGCAATTAAATTACTCCATGATGGATATCCAATTACAAATGATCTAGTTCCATCAATTGGATCTATAACCCAAGAATAATCACTTTTTTTATTTTTTAATCCAAATTCTTCACCAATAATTGAGTGTTGAGGAAATTTTTTACTTATTTTATTTCTAATAAATTTTTCAAATTTTTTATCTGCAATGGTAACTGGGTCATAATTAGAATCGCTACCTTTATTCTTAGCTTTAAATTTTTTGTTTAATTTTAACTTATAAAATTTGTTTAAATCTCTAGCTAAAGAAATTAGAAAATTATAAATATCTTTGTTTTTCATTTATTTTTGCTCGTATAGATGAGCTTATTACTATTTAATTTTACTTGATAAAAGTAAATTTTTTGAGATATCTAGGAATATTAGTATGAAAATTGAATTAGAACAAAATAACAAAGTATTTGTTTTTGAAGGTTCAAATAAATGGGAGTTACACCCTATTTGGCTTAGAGAAAGAGTAAGCGAGGAAGAACACTTAGATAAAAATACCGAGCAACGTCTTTTTGATCCATCGTTTTTAAAAGATATAAAAATTAACAAAGTAAATATTATAGATAAGCTTTTAGATATTGAATTTAGCGATGGCGTAAAATCAAAGATTGAAATTGACAAAATAGAAAAAGAATTTAATTCAGATGTCTTTTTAAAAGATCTAATAAAACCAGTTTTATGGGATTCAAACCTTAAAGATATAAAAAATTTTAAATTTAAAGATAATTTTTTTGAAAGTGACGAAATGTTAGAGCTTTTAAAATCATTTTACAAAAATGGTTTTGTAGTAATTTCTAATATTCCTACAAAAGATAATTTCATTGTTAAATTTGCAAATTCAATAGGAAGTATTAGAAGGACTAATTTTGGAGAATATTTTAATGTAAAGTCAAAACCTAATCCAAACGACTTAGCATATACACCTTTGCCTTTATCACCTCACACGGATAACCCATATAGAAAACCTATACCTAATATTCAATTATTACATTGTATTGAAAATGAAGTTAGTGGAGGATATTCAACTTTGGTAGATGGGTTTTCAGTTGCAGAAAGTTTAAAGAAAAATCATCCTAATTTTTTTAAAATTCTTACAAAAGTAAAGGTAAAATTTAGATTTGTTGATAAAGATGTTGTGTTAGAAAATGTAGGCCAACTTATTGAATTAGACGAAGATAGCAAAATTAAACAAGTAAGATTTAGTACAAGATTAGATTTCGTGCCTGCTTTAGAAAAAGAAAGACTAGATTTATACTACCAAGCAAGAAATAAAATATCAGAAATATACAACTCAGATAAGTTTTTAATTAAATTTAAATTAATGCCAGGTGATTTATTGATGATGGATAATTATAGGCTCTTACACGGTAGAACAGAATTCAATCCAAATGAAGGAAATAGATTTTTACAAGGTTGTTATATTGATTATGACTCCTCGGAAGGTAAACTTAGACATTTACTTAGAAAATTTATTTAATTAAATTATCAATCCAATGGCTCAAAAAGATATAGGAAATAAAGTTCCATTACATACTCTAAAAAAAACAGAGGATGTGATGAAGTTCTATGATGACTGGGGTAAAGAAAACAAGTACGACAAAGATATGTCAGACTGGAATTACACTGGTCCAAAAGAAACATCTGAGGTTTTTAATAAATATGCAAATGATAAAGAAATCAAAATTTACGATGCTGGTTGTGGTACAGGGTTAGTTGGGGTTGAATTAAAAAAATATGGTTTTAAAAACTTTTATGGTGCAGATCTTTCCCAAAATCTTTTAGATTTAGTTCCAAATGGTCTTTATCATTTATTAGAGAAAGCTGATCTTAATAAAAAAATAAATCATGAAGATAATAAATTTGATGCAGTGATGTGTGTTGGTACATTTACTTATGCACATGTTAAACCACCTGCTTTAGATGAGTTTGTAAGAATTACCAAAAACAAAGGTTTAATATGTTTTACGATTAATGAAGGTATTCATGAAGAATATGGTTTTGATAAAAAATTAAAAGAATTATGTGACACAAATAAATGTAAAAAATTAGAGTTTTTTAAATCTCAATATCTTGCTAGTAAAGAAGTGAATGCCTGGCTTGGATTATATGAGGTAATGAAATAAATTTATAATTTTCTAAATGCCATACTCTTACTTAGATAGGCATTTTTGTTATAGTACATTTCAAGTCCATAATTTTTAGCTACTTCTTTTAAATCTTCTCTTATGTATTTTGGATAAAAAGGTTCATGAGTAGAATATGGAAAAAATTCTAAGAGTGGATTTAACTTAGGATTATCATCAATTTGTAAAGAGTCTGTTAAAACAAAGATACCACCCTTTTTTAATACTCTTGAGATTTCAGAAAAAACCTGCTTTCTAATTTCAGTTGGAATTTCATGAAACATATATGTAGATGTAAGAACATCAAAAGACTCGTTCTCAAACGGTAATTCTTCTCCTTTGCAATTAACGTATTTAATATCTTTGAACTTTTTTAGCTTTTGTTTTGCAACATTTAAGTATTCCTCGGATAAGTCTGAACACGTAATTTCTGTATCTTTAAAATTTAATTTATAACTTTCAATAATTTCTCCAGTACCTGTTCCAATATCTAATAATTTAATATTTTTTTTATTAGAATTTAAATAGTTAATTAGTGGTATCATGGAAAATCTTCTCATAGTTGCTGCACACCCAGTGAAAAGTGTTTCAACTTGAAATTCATATAATCTTGCTGATTTTTCACTTAAGTATCCATCAGTTTGATAGTGAAAGTTTCTTAAGTAATATTTAGGTAAGTCCTTTTTCTTTGTTTCTACTTCCGAAAATTTACCTGATGCTCTTCGTTTATCTATCTTGGGAAGGTCAAGGAAAAAATCAAAACTTCCTTTTGCTGCACTTAATAAATCCTTTAGTTGTGTTTTTGGTAATTTATAGAATTTTGAATTAATTAATTTTCTTTCCTCATTTAATAACTTCATCATCTCAAAAAACATTTGTTTTCCTGATGGCATCTTGCCATAAAATGATGGAGGGTTGGTTTTGTCTATTTTTATTGGTGTAGAATATTTAAAAGAAATTATATAATGCGCCGAGTACCAAAGAAATTTTGTTGACTGATTAAAAAAGTAACCTATCGACATATCTATATTTTACACCAAAAAATTATTTTAACCAAGCTTTTGTAAGAAAGGTAAAGCTTCTAATAAATAATAACCAACAGCTTGTAATTGATTTGTAATTATTAGAATTCCTGTAATTAAAAGAATAGCTCCTCCAGATTTTGAAATAATATTCATATTATTTTTAAGATTTTTTGAAACTGCCATGAACTTTTGAATTAAGAAACCAGACAAAATAAACGGGATTGCCAAACCTAAAGAGTACGATGTTAAAAGCAAAATTCCTTTAGTTAAAGTGCTTTCTAATGCCGCTAAGGCCAATATAGATCCAAGAATTGGCCCAATACATGGTGTCCAACCAAAACCAAAAGCCATTCCAACTAAAACAGGATATAACTTATTTGATCTTCTTTCTGTCTGAATTCTTTTTTCAATATTTAAAAATTTAAAATTAAAAAAACCTAAAAGTTGTAATGAAAATAATATAATAATTGCACCTGAAGCAATTCTAAGCTCAAAAGAATTAGTTAATACAAAGTTACCAATTAAAGTACTTGTTGCTCCAAAAGCGATAAACACTATTGAAAAACCAATAGTAAAAAGCACAGTTGGAATAATGTTTACCCGCTTACTTTCTAATAGTTCATTTAAAGTACTTCCTGAAACATAAGAAATATAACCTGGAATAAGCGGTAGAACACATGGTGACAAAAAACTTATGAACCCTGCAAAAAAAGCTAATAATAATTGTGCCATTTATAATTTTTTAATTTTAAAAAGGTGAAAAAATTACAATTAATAGCAAGACAATCCATATGACGCCGTAATAAAGTGGCATCATATTTCTCCAAGAAAATAATATATTAGCAGCTTTTTTAATTTGTTTTTTAGTTTTCATTTTTATCCTTTAATTCCTAAGTGAGTATATTTAACATTTAAATAATCTTTTATAGCCATTGACCCACCTTCTCTTCCATAACCTGCTTGTTTTATACCACCAAATGGTGCTTCGGCAATTGCGACTAAAGGTGTATTAACTGCTACAGTTCCCGTCTCCATTAATTCAGATGCACGGTGTGCTCTCTCCATTGAATTCGTACAAATATAACTTGATAATCCAAGTTCGTGGTTGTTTGCTCTTTCAATAACTTCATCAAATTCTTTAAATGATAACATTGGCACTAAAGGACCAAATGGTTCTACCTTCATAATTGTAAAATCATCTTTTACATCATCAAAAATAGTTGGTTCGTAATAAAATCCTTTATTAAATCCTTTTGGTCTTTTGCCACCTAATAAAACTTTAGCCCCTTCTTTTTTTGTAGTTTCAACTAAATCTTCAATTTCGTTTAATCTTTTTTTAGTTGTTAAAGGACCAAGTTGAACTGATGGATCCATACCATCACCAATTTTTAATTTTTTTGTTTTTTCTACAAAAAGATTTACAAATTCCTCTTTTTTCTTTTCTTGTATATAAAATCTGTTCGGAGAGATACAAACTTGCCCATTATTTCTAAACTTTGCAGCAATGGCCATGTCAGCTGCTTTTTTAATATCCGCATCATCAAAAACTATAAAAGGTGAATGTCCACTTAGTTCCATAGTTACTCTTTGAACTTTATCTGCAGCTTGTTTTAGAATTAATTTACCAACTCTAGATGATCCTGTTATAGATATTTTTTTAACAATATCTGAAGCAATTAATTGTTGTGCAATGCTTGGTGGATCTCCTGATAATAAATTAACAACTCCAGGAGGCACTCCACACTCTCTACAAATTTCAACCTGTTCCATTACAACACCTGGTGTTATTACATCAGGTTTTACGATTACTGAACAACCTGCTGCAAGAGCTGTAGAAATTTTTCTGGCTGAGAGAACTAAAGGAAAATTCCATGGAACTAAAGCTGCAACAACGCCAACTGGCTGATAATAAACATGAACTCTTGTATCTTCAAATCTACTTTCAACTGTTTGACCATAAATTCTTTTTGTCTCTTCTGCATTCCACTCATAAATATCTGCAGCACCGTTAACTTCGCCTTTTGCTTCTGCAAACGGTTTTCCAACTTCGAGCGTCATCCATTTAGCAAGTATGTCTTGTTTTTCTCTCATCTTGTCAGCAATTCTTCTTAAAATATAAGCGCGTTGCCATGGTGGTGTTTTTCTCCAAACTTCTAATCCTTTTTGAGCAGACAATAATGCTTTGTTTACATCTTCGGGTGATGCTTTTGAGGCTTGGCCTAAAACTTCTTCATTCGCTGGATTAATTACTTCGTAAGTTTCACCAGTAGAGGATTTATGCCATTTACCATCAGTAAATTGTCCGTATTTTTCGTACATATTGCAATCTAACATTACCTTTTAAAGTGTCTAGTGTGCAAATAAATCATATCAACAAATCCTTTAAACTCGTATTATATTTAAAAAAAGGAGTGCAATATGAAAGCATATATAATGGGAAACTACACAGAAAAAGCTTTTCAAGGATTTTTAAAAGATCCTAATACTGACAGAAAAGCAGTAGTAGAACAATTAACAAAAAGTATGGGTGGAACAATGCATAGTATGGACATTGTAAGAGGATCATATGATTTTGTTGTTGTTGCAGAACTTACATCATTTGATGATTTTGCTGCAATAAAACTTGTTGTAGAAGGATCAGGTGCTGTTAAAAATTTAACAATGCTTGAAGCTATTGATTTTTCAAAAGCCACAGCTAAAGCAGGTAAAATTGGCTACAAAGCCCCAGGACAATAAAAGATTAATTAATTTTTTTTGTCGTTATCGACGACTAAGCAGATTTCTGATTTTGTCAGGAATCTGCGACCTGTTCCGTTATCAAGAGAGAACATTCCACCAATACCTTGTACAGCATCGATAGTTAAATCAGTGTGTTTCCATTTTTCATATTGATCGTCATTCATATAAAAAGGAACACCACCAATTTCTCCAAGTTTAACATCGCTATTACCTACTAAATATTCTTTCCTAGGATAGCACATTGGAGCACTTCCATCGCAACATCCGCCTGATTGATGAAATAAAAGCTCATCACCATGTTGAGCTTTAATATCTTCAAGTAGTTTTAATGCAGATTCTGTAGCTTTTACTTTCATATAAAATATGGCCCGCGATTCCTCACGGGCCATTATATATTAATTATTGTTTAAAAGAAGCCTAATTTCTTTTCACTGTAAGACACGTGTAAGTTCTTCACTTGTCTGTAGTGGTTAAGCATCATTTTATGTGTTTCTCTTCCGATACCAGATTGTTTGTATCCACCGAAAGCAGCATGAGCTGGATATGCGTGATAGCAGTTTGTCCAAACTCTACCAGCTTGGATTTCTCTACCCATTCTAAACGCACGATTACCATTTCTAGTCCATACTCCTGCACCTAAACCATAAAGAGTGTCATTAGCAATTTCTAATGCTTCTTTCTCATCTTTAAATTTAGTTACAGAAACAACAGGTCCAAAAATTTCTTCTTGGAATATTCTCATGTCATTTTTACCTTCGAAAATAGTTGGCTCAATGTAGTTTCCTTTTTCTAAACCACTATTGATTTTAGCAACATTTCCTCCACATAGAACTTTGGCACCTTCTTTCTTACCTAAATCTAGATAAGATTTGATTTTTTCCATTTGTTCTAATGAAGCTTGCGCACCAATCATTGTTTCCATTTTTAAAGGATTGTCTTGTTTAACTGCTTTAGTTCTTGCAACAGCTCTTTCCATGAACTTGTCATAGATAGACTCTTGTACTAACGCTCTACTTGGACAAGTACAAACTTCTCCTTGGTTTAATGTAAACATCGCAAAACCTTCTAGACATTTGTCGAAGAAGTCATCGTCTTTATCCATAACGTCTTCAAAATAAATGTTAGGAGATTTACCACCTAATTCTAAAGTAATTGGAATTAAGTTTTGTGATGCGTATTGCATTATCAATCTACCAGTTGTTGTTTCGCCAGTGAAAGCAACTTTTCTTATTCTTTTAGAAGATGCTAAAGGTTTACCAGCTTCTAAACCAAAACCGCTTACAATGTTAACTACACCTGGAGGTAATATATCACCAATAAGTTCCATCAATACCATGATCGAAGCTGGAGTTTGCTCTGCAGGTTTTAATACCACACAGTTACCAGCTGCTAATGCTGGAGCAAGTTTCCAAGTTGCCATTAGTAAAGGGAAGTTCCAAGGTATAATTTGTCCAACTACACCTAGTGGCTCAGGTATATGGTAAGAATATTCACCGCTGCTAATTTCAGCAATTGAACCTTCTTCAGCTCTAATTACACCTGCAAAATATCTCCAGTGGTCAATCACTAAAGGTAAGTCTGCAGCCATACATTCTCTGATTGGCTTACCATTATCTAAACACTCTGCTACAGCTAATGTATTTAAGTTTTTCTCAATCGCATCAGCTACTTTAAGTAACATGTTAGATCTTTCCGTAATTGAAGTTTTACCCCAAGACGGAAAAGCTGCGTGAGCTGCATCTAATGCTGCATCCACGTCTTTTTCATTTGATCTTGCAACTGCACAGATTTTTTCATTTGAAATCGGAGAAGTATTGTCAAAATACTTTCCAGATTTAGGCTCTACAAATTTACCGTTAATGTAGTTTCCGTATTTAGCTTTAAACGGAAATTTGACCTTCAAATGAGATGTATCTAGAACAGAAGACAATTTCATTTCTGCACTCATTTTTCCTCCATTTGTTTTACGCTTTTTTGACTTCGACTTAGCTTTTTTTAATGATTTAGAAAGTTTCCTTGTCGTTCCGCTTTTAAGTTTTTTCTTTCTTTTAATCGACTTTTTTGTTTTCTTTCTTCTTCTTTTAATAGCTTTTTTAGTCTTAGCCATATTTATATAAACTCAATTAAAACTCTTTTTGGACACTCTGTAAACGAGCAATTTTATTTTCAATTTTAAGTTGTAGAATTATTATGCTTTTCTTCTTTAGTTTTTAGGTATTTTTCCTTGTAGCTAGATAGACACCAAATGATGCGACCACAAATCCAAAAATATCAAGATTAGAAAGTTGTTCATTCAGAAATATCCAAGCAATAATTGCAGTCGTTGCTGGAATTAGGAAAAAGATTGTTACAGTTTTACTCGCTGAATTATTTTTTATCAAATACATTAAAATCGTAAAAGCACCAAAGGATACTAAAAATATTTGATGGCTCATAGCTATTAAAAAAGTTTTGTTAAAATTAATAAATGCATCTGCAAAAAAAATAACTATTAAAATATGGAACATACATCCTCCCGCAGCTTGATACATGTTGCTTACTGGTAATGGAGCATTTCCTCCAAATTTCTTTTGTAATAAAGTTGCAGATGTAATAGATGCCAAGGCTATAAATGATGCTATGATACCTACAGAGGGTAAACTTTCTCCAAAATCAAAACCTAGAACGATTGCAGCTCCAGTAAATCCAAATATTACTCCAACCCACTGCCTCCAACCAACTTTTTCATTTAAAATTGGTCCAGCTAATGCGTTTGTTAATATTGGTTGCATTGTAACTATGAGAGCAGTTATACCTGTTGGGATACCGATGGAGACTGAGTAAAAAACACCACCCAAATAAATTCCGTGAAACAAAACTCCACTTAAAATTGAATGGGATAATTCTTTTCTCTCTAATGATAGTGAAATTTTTTTATATTTTGCATAAACCAAAAAACCAATAGCCACTATAAGAAATCTAAAAGCTAATGCAGAAAATGGATCACTGTTATCAACTATAGGTTTAGTTGTAACAAAAGCTGATGACCATAAAAAGATAAAAGCAAAAGATAAACTATTTTTCATTCAATCAAGTTATATCAATTTCACGTGAAACCACAGAAAAACCTAAAGTTGAATCAAATTTAGAATTAAACTTTAATTGGAATTCTTTTAGTAGATTTCTTTACAAGATATATTCCAAGGATAATTGCAACTAAAGCTATAATTACTTTATCTGTAATAATTTCTCCTAAAAAAATGTACCCTAAAACAACTCCAAAAATAGGAATTAAATATGCTACTTGAGACTGAAACACTAAACCATTTTCTTTTAAAACTTTAAACCTTAAAACCCATGCCAAACCTGTTGTAATTAAACCTAAATAAATTATTGAAATAAGCGAGTTAACCGACGGATTATAATTCCAAGGTTTTTCTAAAATAAAACATATTGGCAGTAAAATTATTGTAGCCCAAATTAAAATGGACGCTGTAACATTCTCGTTTTTTTTCTTGCTTATTTTTAGAGTTAAAATACCGCCAATTACGTAGCCTAGGGACCCCATTAATATACAAAATGCTGAAAAAATATTGTTTTCATTAATTAAAAAATCATCAGAAAATAGATAAACTATGCCTGCAAAACCAACTGAAACACCAATAATTTTTAAGAGATTTATTTTCTCATTTTTTATGAATACATGAGCTAGCAGCGTTGAGGTTAAGGGTGAAGTTGACATTAATATTGCTGCTAAATTACTTTGAACTTGCTTAACTCCATAAGCAATTAAAAAAAATGGTAATACAAGATTTACAAAACCTATTGATGCAAACCAAAGCCAGTCTTTTGAAAATGCTTCAATTTTTATATTTTTAATACTACATAAAATAAGTAAGGGAATTGAACCTAGAAAAACTCTAATAAAAGCAATGGTTATTGGTCCAAAAGACTCTGTTGCAATTTTAATATTAAAAAAAGCTGAAGCCCAAATTACAGCTAAAAAAACAAGTAAAGAATAGTCAATTAAATTTGGCTGTCTCATTCTGAAATATCTAAAGTTTTACCATTTGTAATTTTTAAAAGATCTAAGTTACTTATTTTAAAAATACTATTTGGATGGCCTGCGGCAGCAAAAACATCTTTAAATCTATCAAATGTTTTGTCGACTAAAACGTCAATTTTTTTTAAATGACCTACCGGTGAAACACCTCCAATACTAAAACCTGTGTTTTCTTTGACTTGATCTGCATCAGCCATACAAACATCTTTTTTTGAAATAATTTTTTTTAATTTATTTAACGAGCATTTCTTATCGCCAGGTATCAAACATAAAATAAATCCATCATCAGCTTTTAAAAGTAAACTTTTAACTATAGCCCCAATTTCACAATTAAGTGCATGAGCAGCATCTTTTGCTGTTCTTGCTGTATTTTCCAAAATAATAATTTTAATATTGTCGTTAAATTCATTAAGAACCTTTTGAACTCTAATAACTGCCTCATTAGATAAAATTGAATTCATTTACAACCCTTGATTGTTTGCAAAAAAGTAATTTCTCATGTTTAATCCTATGCTTAAATGACATAGGAGATATTAATTTATATCAGGATTAAGTTATAATTATTTTTGATACTAATCCAGAAAATTTGGAGATAACATTATGAGCGCAAATAACGTACTTAAAACAATTAAAGATAAAGAAATAGAATACGTAGATCTAAGATTTACTGATCCTCGAGGAAAACTTCAACATGTTACTATGGATGCCAAAGTAGTAGATGGCGATATGTTAGAAGAAGGAATATTTTTTGATGGTTCATCAATTGCAGGTTGGAAAGCAATTAACGAGTCCGACATGATTTTGAAACCAGATTTATCTAGAGCAATAGTTGACCCTTTTACATCTCATAATACTCTAAATATCTTTTGCGATATTTTAGATGCAATTAAAAAAGATCCGTATGAAAGAGATCCAAGAGGAACAGCAAAAAAAGCTGAAGCCTATCTAAAAAAATCAGGTATTGGCGATAAAGCATTTTTTGGTCCAGAGGCAGAATTTTTTGTATTTGATGACGTTAAGTTTAAAAACGATATGAATGAAACAGGTTTTAAAATAGATAGTACAGAGGGTCCTTACAATACAGGTAAAGACTATGACAATGGAAACATGGGTCACAGACCTGGTATTAAGGGCGGATATTTCCCAGTGCCACCGGTTGATAGTGCTCAAGATATGAGAAGTGAATATTTAAAAGCTATGAAAGACATGGGTATTAAAGTTGAGAAACACCACCATGAAGTAGCACCAAGCCAACACGAATTAGGTATGTACTTTGGAACACTTGTAGATCAAGCAGATAATTTGCAACTTTATAAGTACGCCGTTCACATGGTATCTCACTCATTTGGCAAGACAGCAACATTTATGCCTAAACCAGTTAAAGGTGATAATGGTTCTGGAATGCACGTACACCAATCTATATGGAAAGGTGATAAGGCATTATTTTCAGGAGACAAATATGCTGGACTATCGGATCTTGCTTTAAATTACATTGGTGGAATTTTAAAACACGCTAAAGCAATCAACGCATTTTCTAACGCAACAACTAATAGTTATAAGAGATTAATTCCTGGATTTGAAGCACCAGTATTATTAGCTTATTCTGCAAGAAATAGATCAGCTTCATGTAGAATACCAATAACATTAAGTAAAAAAGCTGCAAGATGTGAAATCAGATTTGGTGATGCAGCTGGAAATCCTTACTTAACTTTTGCTGCTATGTTAATGGCTGGGTTAGATGGAATTAAAAATAAAATTAATCCTGGTAAATCTTTTGATAAAGACCTTTATGCATTATCAGAGGAGGAAGTGAGTAAAATCCCAACTGTCTGTGGTTCTTTAAGAGAAGCAATGGAGAGCTTAGATAAGGACAGAAAATTCTTAACTGAAGGTGGTGTTTTTACAGACGACCAGATTGATGCATACATTTCATTGAAGATGGAAGAGGTTCATAATTTTGAACATACTCCACATCCAATTGAATTTGAGATGTATTACAGTTGTTAATTTAATTATATTTTAAAAGACTCGCCACATCCACAACGTTCAGTTTCGTTTGGGTTATTGAATACGAATGAAGATGAGAACTCTTCTACTTTGTAATCCATTTCTGTTCCAAGAAGATACATTATAGCACTTGGGTCTATAAAAACTTTAACACCTTTGTCTTCTATTAATTCATCATTTGGTTGCTGTGTTTTAGCATATTCCATGATGTAAGACATTCCTGCACAACCACCACTTTTTACGCCAATCCTTACACCTAATGAATCTTTATTTTCTGAAAGTATTTCTTTTATTCTATCAGCTGCTTTATCGCTTAATTTAATTACTTGTGTCATAGATTTAACTCTAATTTTCCTGCCTCAGTAATCATTGATTTATCCCAAGGTGGATCCCATACCAACTCTAAGTTTACTTTATTTACTTCTTTAACTTCTTTAACTGTGTTTTCAACTTCCATCGGTAAGCTTTCTGCTACTGGACAGTTAGGGGTAGTAAGTGTCATTTTTACATCTACGTTATTTTTATCGTCCACTTTTACATCGTAAATTAAACCAAGATCATAAATATTGACTGGTATTTCAGGATCGTAGATTTTTTTGATCTCCCCTATAATTTTTTCTTTAAGTTCCATAATTAAATAAATTTCTCACTATTATTTTCATCTTTTTTATAATTCATAGCCGAAGCTAAAGCATGCCAAGCTATAGTAGCACACTTTACTCTCATTGGGTATCGTTTAACTCCTGATAATGACATTAGCTTAGTTTTTTCGTCTTCTTTGATTAATTGTGATTTTAATTCAGGACTTTGTTTAATCATATCTAAAAAATCATTTAAGATTTCTTTTACCTCAGAATTTTTTTTATCTTTCATTAATTCAGTCATTATTGATGCTGATGCCATTGAAATTGCACAGCCATGTCCTTCAAAAGATATATCTTCAATTTCTTTATCTTCATTTAATTTTAAATAAACGTGAACTTTGTCTCCGCATAAAGGATTGTAACCCTCTGCATCTTTATTAAAGTTTTCAAATTTACCTAAATTCCTCGGGTTCTTCCCGTGATCTAAGATTATTTCTTGATAAAGCTCTTTTAAATCCATTGTTAGCTAAATATTTTTTTACACTTATTTAATGATTCATTAAGTTGGTCTAAATCTTCTTTAGTATTGTAAACTCCTAATGAAGCTCTTGCTGTTGCTGATAAACCAAGTTTCTCATGCAAAATTTGACAACAATGATGGCCAGCTCTAATTGCAACACCATCTTCATCAAGAATAGTTGCAATATCATGAGGATGAACACCGTCTAAAGTAAATGATAACACCGATCCTTTATCTTTAGGGTTTCCAATTAGTTTTACAGAGTTATTTTTTCTTAATACTTCCTCACCATAAACAGTTAGTTCCCTTTCATGTTTTTCAATATTTTCAATTCCAATTTTATTTATAAACTTGATAGACTCTCCAAATGCAATAACTTGAGCGGTCGCCATTGTTCCAGCTTCATATTTATTTGGTAATTCTCCAAATGTAATTCCCTCTTTTTTAACTTCTCTTATCATTCCGCCACCACCTTGATATGGAGGTAATTCCTCTAACCATTTTTTCTTCGCATACAAAATACCTAGTCCTGTTGGTCCATACATTTTGTGACATGAGATTGCATAAAAATCACAATCAAGATCTTGCATATCAAGCTTTAAATGAGGTGCGCCTTGACATCCATCAATTAACACTGGAATATTTTTTGAGTGTGCTAATTTCGTAATTTCTTTTACAGGCAATATTGCGCCTGTTACATTAGATAAATGGGTGATAGCTATAATTTTAGTCTTATCAGTAATGTTTTTTTCAATTGTTTCTAAAGTTACATCTCCATTTTCATCCATTTCTGCAAATTTAATTTTAACACCCTTTGATTTTCTCAAATAGTGCCAAGGAACATAGTTTGAGTGATGTTCTAATTCTGTAAGCAGAACTTCATCACCCTTTTTTAAATATTTTTGACCAAATGTATTTGCAACTAAATTGATTGCCTCTGTTGCGCCTTTAGTAAAAACTATTTCATTCTTATCTTTTGCATTAATATATTTTTGAACTAAAGTTCTTGTATTTTCATATAAATTAGTAGCTGCAACTGCTAAATAATGAATACTTCTTCCAACATTTGAAAATTCTTTAGTATAAAAATCATAAATTCTGTCTACAACTATTTGGGGTTTTTGTGAGGAATTTGCGCTGTCTAAATATACAAGATCATTATTTTGTATTTTATTACTAAAGATAGGAAATTGTTTTTTAATATCTTTTAAGCTCATTCTTTAACTCCCAATAAATCTTTAATTAGGTTTTTAATCTCTTCGTCTGTTATTTTTTCAATAACATCTAATAAAAAACCATTGATAAGAAGTTTTTTTGCTTCTTTATAATTCAATCCTCTAGACATTAGATAAAATATTGAGTTCTCATCTAAACTTCCTGATGAGGATCCATGAGAACATTTTACATCATCAGCATAAATCTCTAACTCAGGTTTTGCATTAAACTCTGAATTTTCACTTAAAAGTATTGCGTTACTTAATTGGTAACCGTCTGTTTTTTGAGCCTCAGAACTTACAAAAATTTTCCCTTGATAAACAGCTTTAGATTTTTTTTCTAATACACTTTTTACTAATTGATAACTTTTAGTATTTTCTACCAGATGATTAATATTTGATTTTATTTCATGATGATTTTCATCATCTAAATCAAAAATTCCATTTACAAAAGCTGAAGAATGCTGTCCTAGAAGATCGCAGTTAATTTCGTTTTTGAAAAATTTTGATCCACTTGATAATATAAAAGTTTCAGAAATACTGTTAGCCTGCTGCTTAACATTGTTATAAGAATATTTAACATTATTGTTTATTGATTTATCTATTTTATAGTTTTTTAATATTGATGATTTATCTAATTCAAAATTATAATAAATATTAAGAAAATTTTTCTCTGAATTGTCCTTGAAAATATCAATTATTCTTAAACATGCATTTTCCTCTAACTTAAAATCAATTCTCGAATTAGTATTTTTTGATTGTGTATTTTTATTTGTTGAATGATAAATGACTAAAGGTTTTTTTAAACTATAATTTTTTTTAATAATAATTTTGCAGAATTTATTAGAAAAAGCGTTATTTAAGTTAATTAATGAATTAATATTTTCTTTAATAGTTTCTTCACCCTGTTCATCTAAAACTTCAATTTTATCTTTTTCTTCAAACTTAAAATCGATCTTTTCAATTTTTCCATCTACTATAATAATTCTATTATGTTCTAACTCTCTTATTAATTCGATTTTATCAATTTGATTTTCTTTTTTATAGTCGTTGTAGAAAGTTAATTCACCAATGTTGTTCTTAATTATTTGATTTAGATCAGAAAATTTCCAGTTCTCTAACTTTCTATTAGGAAAACCTTGCTTAAGAAATTCTTTAAAGTTAGTTTCCTTAAATTTTTTTTCCTGGTCAGAATATGAGAAATCTTTTAACTTTTTTT
The DNA here is from genome assembly GCA_902611815.1 of uncultured Pelagibacteraceae bacterium. GTDB lineage: Bacteria > Pseudomonadota > Alphaproteobacteria > Pelagibacterales > Pelagibacteraceae > Pelagibacter. Next base: position 14,903 of record CACMAZ010000001.1, on the reverse strand, counting down.
CAAAATCTATTTTTAATTGCTCTTCCATTTAATTAATATTTTCGTATCCTTTCTTCTCTAGCTCGAGTGCTAGTTCTGGACCGCCAGATTTAATTATTTTTCCATTCATTAAGACATGAACAAAATCAGGTTTGATGTATTCAAGTAATCTTTGATAGTGAGTAATAATTAGAAAAGAGTTATTTTTCTTTCTTAATGCATTAACACCTTCTGCAACAGTTTTAAGAGCATCAATATCTAAGCCTGAATCTGTTTCATCTAAAATAGAAAGTTTCGGATTTAAAATAGACATTTGAAGAATTTCATTTTTTTTTTTTTCTCCACCAGAAAAACCAACATTAAGTTGTCTGCCTAATTTTTCCTCGTCAAATTTAAGTTCTTTTGCTTTTTCTTTAACTAGTTTTAAAAACTGTATTGCATCCAATTCTTTTTCACCTCTTGCCTTTTTGATTGCATTTAATGAAGTTTTTAAAAAAACATTGGTGTTAACTCCTGGTATCTCTAATGGATATTGAAAAGCTAAAAAAATTCCCTTGTGTGCACGTTCTTCAGTTTCTAATGAAAATAAATCCTTATTTTCAAATAAAACCTCTCCTGTTACATCGTATCCTTTTTTTCCAGATAAAATGTTAGATAATGTGCTTTTACCCGAACCATTTGGACCCATTATTGCGTGGACTTCGCCAGGATTAATCTCTAATTTGAAATCTTGTAAAATAGATTTGTTATCAATTTTGGCACTTAGATTATTAATTTTTAACATTACCCAACACTTCCTTCTAAGCTAATTCCAACTAACTTTTGAGCTTCGACTGCAAATTCCATTGGCAACTGTTGTAATACTTCTTTACAAAAACCATTTACTATTAAACCAACTGCTTCTTCAGGATTTAATCCTCGTTGCTGACAATAATGTAATTGTTCTTCGCTAATTTTAGACGTTGTTGCTTCATGAGCAATATTAGAGTCTGAGTTTTTATTTTTAATATATGGAACTGTATGTGCTCCACATTTATTACCCATTAGTAAGGAGTCGCACTGTGTGAAATTATTTGAATTTGTAGCTTTTGGTGAAATATCTACAAGACCTCTATATGTCATGTCTGAAAAACCTGCGCTTATACCTTTTGAAATAATTTTACTCTTTGTATTTTTTCCAAGATGTATCATTTTTGTGCCTGTGTCAGCTTTTTGATGATTATTAGTAATAGCAATTGAATAAAATTCACCTATTGAATTATCACCTTTTAAAATACAGCTCGGGTATTTCCAAGTAATTGCAGATCCAGTTTCAACTTGTGTCCAAGAAATTTTAGAATTCTTACCTTTGCATAAACCTCTTTTTGTTACAAAATTATATATTCCACCTATGCCATCCTTGTCTCCAGGATACCAGTTTTGAACAGTAGAATATTTTATTTCCGCATCATCCAATGCAATAAGTTCAACATTAGCAGCATGTAATTGATTTTCATCCCTCATTGGTGCAGTACATCCTTCTAGATAACTTACGTAACTTCCTTTATCAGCAATAATTAAAGTCCTTTCAAATTGACCTGTATCAGATGCATTAATTCTAAAATAAGTCGATAGCTCCATAGGGCATCTTACTCCTGGTGGAATATAAACAAATGATCCGTCTGTAAAAACTGCTGAGTTAAGTGTTGCAAAAAAATGATCTGTTAATGGTATGACGGTTCCTAAATACTTTTTTACTAGTTCCGGATGTTTTTGTACTGCTTCAGAAATCGAACAAAATATTATCCCTTGTTTTGTTAAAGTTTCTTTAAAAGTTGTAGCTACAGAAACTGAGTCAAACACTGCATCAACAGCTATCCCATTTAATCTTTTTTGTTCATTAAGTGGAATTCCTAGCTTTTGATAAGTTTCAAGTAATTTTGGATCTAATTCATCAAGACTTTTTGGTTTATCTTTAAAGCTTTTTGGAGCTGAATAATAATAAAGGTCTTGATAATCAATTTTTGGGTATTTTGGTTTTTGCCAATCTGGTTCTTTTAAAACTTTTAGTCTTTCAAAAGCTTTAAGTCTCCAATCTAATAGCCATTGAGGTTCTTTTTTAATATTTGATATAAACTTAATTACATCTTCATTTAACCCTTTTGGAGCTTTAAAGTTTTCAATATCTGTTGAAAAACCATATTTATAATCTTTTAGATCTTCTATTTGTTTATCTCTCATTTATATCCTTGTCTCTCTATTTTTTAATAAATCACTCAATTTTTTATTTTCAAAAAAACTATTTATATGAATATCTAATTCATCCCAGAAATTATGGGTAATACATTTGGTGCTTTTACCGTTGCAAGATTTCTTAGAATCTTTTTTGCATCCTATTGTTTTAACTTTTTGATCTAATGCTAATAGTATATCTGAAATTTTTAGCTCTTTAGGACTTTTAACAAGTATATATCCACCATTAATTCCTCTTACACTTTTTACTATATTATTTTTTTTTAATCTTAGAAATATTTGCTCTAAATAAAGAAGAGATATGCCTTGTCTTAATGAAATATCTCTTAAACTGACTGCATTATTTCTTGAAAAAACAGCCATGTCAGCGAGCGCCATTACTGCATATCTTGATTTAGTATTTAGCTTCATAATCGTTTATTTATGCGACTTATATATATACCCGACTAAAATAGTCAAGTTTTTGAAATTAAAAAGACTCGCATTTTGTCACTCCGTTATGATAAATAAAGTTTTTTTGTGAGAATAATTATCATTAACAAAAATTTTTTGAGAATAATTATCATTAACAAATATGGAAAATAAAATTGTAGAAATATTTATTCCTGGACCGGCTGGAAGATTAGAAGCAAAATATTATAAAAATCAAAAAATAACTTCTCCAATCGCTTTAGTATTACAACCTCATCCTCAATATGGAGGTACTATGAATAATAAGGTTGTAGTTGAAACTTTTCATGCGTTTATGGATAATGGATTTTCAGTTTGTCGTGTAAATTTTAGAGGTGTTGGAAAAAGTGATGGTGAATTTGATAATGGTCAAGGTGAACTTGCTGATGCTGCGGCTGCTTTGGATTGGATTGAAAGAGAGAACTTTGATAACTCGCAATGTTGGGTTGCTGGTTTTTCTTTTGGATCTTTAATTTCAATGCAACTTTTAATGAGAAGACCAGAAATTAATAGATTTATATCAATTTCACCTCAACCTAATGTATACGATTTCTCTTTTTTATCACCTTGTCCGACTTCAGGATTAATGGTTTATGGAAAAAAAGATGAATTAGTTCCAGTAGATCATGTTAATGAACTTAATAAAAGATTATCTTCACAAAAAGGGATTAAAGTAGATTTTCAATCAGTTCCTGATGCCAATCATTTTTTTACAAAATCTGAAAATAGCCTGAGAAAAGTTTTAGACAAATATATTCAAAAAGAATCAGCTTTATTTTAAAAGTTTTTTGCTAATATTCCACCTGTTGAAGGTAATTCGCATCCAGTTGTATTTGGAAAAGAAATAGGAAGTTTTAAAAATGAACGAATAGCTAAATATGCAAATGCTTGGGACTCCACAAAGTCACCATCAACACCGTAATCATCAGTTGTCTCAAATTTTAATTTGTTATGACTGTCTCTTTTAATTCTTTCGATTAAAGTTTTGTTCTTTTTACCCCCTCCGCATAGAATAACTTTGCAAATTTTTTGATTATATTTTGAAATTGTAGCTAATAATTTGCTTGCAATAATATTGCTTGTGAAGTCAGTGATTGTTGAAGCGCCATCTTCTAAATCGAGGCCTCTTAAAAAATTTATTTCGAAATCATTTACATCAAAAGAGTTTATACTTTTAGCTGGAATATTTTCAAAATCATCTAAAGCTTGATCAAGTATCAATTTATTTGTTTTACCTTGGCTTGCAATTTCACCGTTTTTATCGTAATTACCTTTTTTATTTCGTCTAATCCATTCATCAATTAAACAGTTTCCAGGGCCGATGTCTGTACTTATTAAATTTTCCTCTTTTAAATCTTTGATTAAAGTTAGGTTAGATATTCCACCAATATTTAAAATACAAACTGGGAGATGAATCTTTTTTTCTTTAACAATTATTTGATGGAAGATTGGTGACAAGGGGGCCCCTTCCCCACCCCTCAACAAATCATTTTGTCTAAAATTATAAATAACCTTTTTTTTTGAAAGTTGAGATAACAAGTTTCCATCACCTAGTTGTTTTGAGTACTTGTTTTTTGGATTATGTAATATTGTTTGCCCATGAAATCCAATTAAATCTATTTTAATGTCTTTATTTTTTGTAAAGTTTGAAACAACATTTGAGTGAAATAAGGTAATTTTTCTCTCTAAATCGTTTATTTCTGTGCTAAATTTTTTTATATCGTCAATTTTATTAATATTTCTTTTTAATTTGTAGATATTTTCTGAAATTTCATCTGAATACTTAAAGTATTTATTTATTAAAACTTTGTAATATCCTTTGCCATCAGAATTGATTACTGAAGCATCAACACCATCACCAGATGTGCCGCTCATTAAGCCTAAACTATTTAAAGATTTGTTCACAATTTATTTTTCAATCAAATTAAAATAAGTATATTGAATTATTAGTAATAATTTAAAAAATGAAAAGTTCATTCATATCTGAGTTTAAAGAAAGAGAGTATTTTAATCAATGCACTAATTCTGACCAGCTGGGTAATTTGATGGAAAATAAAAAAATCAATGCGTACATTGGTTTTGATTGTACAGCTCAAAGTTTGCACGTAGGCAGTTTATTGCAAATAATGTGTTTAAGAATGCTTCAAAGATATGGTCATAGACCAATCGTGTTGCTAGGTGGTGGTACTACTATGATTGGAGATCCATCTGGTAAAGAGGAAACAAGAAAAATTTTATCTACTAAGGAAATTAATAAGAATATCAAAAATATAAAAAAAGTTTTTGATATTTTTTTAGATAAAAAAAATATTAAAACAAAACCAATTTTTGTAAATAATTTGAAATGGCTTGGGAAATTAAATTACATTAAATTTTTAAGAGAAATCGGTAAACATTTTACGATAAATAAAATGTTAAGTTTTGATAGCGTTAAATTAAGATTAGAGAGAGAACAATCTTTAAGTTATATGGAATTTAATTATATGATTTTACAAGCTTATGATTTTTTAGAATTGAACAAAAAAAATAATTGTGTTCTTCAGATAGGTGGTTCAGATCAATGGGGAAATATAGTTAACGGCGTTGACTTGATAAAAAGATACTCTGGTGAACAAGTTTTTGGATTAACAACACCATTGATAACTTTAGCATCAGGGGCAAAAATGGGTAAAACTGAAAAGGGTGCCGTTTGGTTAGATAAAAATTTATTATCTCCTTATGATTATTGGCAATTTTGGAGAAATACCGATGATCGTGATGTTATAAAATTTTTAAAAATGTTTACTGATAAAGATATTTCAGAAATTGAGATCATGAAAAACAAAAATATTAATGAATTAAAAGTTTTATTGGCTAATGAAACTACCTCAATGTTACATGGTAAAGTTGCAGCAAAAAAAGCATCTGAAACTGCGGAAAAGACATTTGGTGCAGGATCTTTTGGTGATGATCTGCCTGTTATAAAAATAAAAAAAGATCAACTTAATATCGGAATAAATATTATTGATATTGTAATTATGTCAAATTTATTAAGATCAAAAAGTGAGGCTAGAAGAGCAATAAAAAACCTTGGAATAAAGATTAATAACAAAACAATTAATAACGACAATTCTAATATTACTATGGATGATTTTAAAAATGATATATTAAAATTATCACATGGTAAAAAAAATCACGTATTATTTAAAATTACTAATTAGCTTTTTTAATCTTTTCTAATGTTCTAGTGATAAATCTTGGTGTTAAAGTTTTAATTGGATTAACGCTAGTTTTTAAATCTTTTGGATATCCTTTAATTTTAAAACTTACACCAAAAACTCCCTCACCTGCTTTTTTTCCTACTAATATTTCTCCCAACAAAGGTATTGAGCCTATTGCTTTATTTATAGTAGTAGCGGGAACCAAAGTTCCTCTTAAACTTATTAGTCCATCTTTTTGCACATAACCATCCATAAGAACTGAAATTGAGGGACCGAGTGAGTAAATCTCTTCGATTGTCATTAATCCTTTGACTTTATCAAATTTCATTTCAAATTCGTTAAATCTTATTCCCTCACCTGTTAATAAATCTGCAATACCCTGTAACGAGGCTAAAGTTAATAATTTAGTAAGCGCGGGTACTTCATTTAATTTAAAATCATACAATCTTAAATTTGAGTTTGTCTTTTTGTCTTTTGAAACTGAATAGAAGTCTAACGCGCCTCCCTCAAAACCTTTTATAAATTTATATTTTTTTACTAAGGGTTTGGCGTAATTTGTAAAAACCGTTGTAATCTTTTCTTTGTTTTGATTTGTTTTAATAGAGACTTTAAACTCTTCATTATTAGGAAATTTAGATAATAAATTTAAATCATTAATTTGGTTATTTTTTATAGTCATATTTGTGTTTAGGGATTTAAGATAATCATCTTTACTTAAATAAGCTGTATCAATTTTAATTAGTATATTGCTATTCAAATTATCAAATAAATCAAAAAAATTACCTTCTTCTTTTGAGAACAAAATTTCATCCACAAGTTTGGTTCCATCGAAGATTTGGCTTATTATTACATAGTCTTTTTTATTTTTTTTAATATCTATCTTACTTAACTTATCATTATTATTAAAAATACTAACTTTTATATTGTCTATACTTTTAATTTTTTTATTTCGATTAATTTTAACATTTTGAATATTTATGAAATTTTTATTATGATTAAATTTTATTTTTTCTAAATTTATATTATTAGAAGCTGAATATTTTCCGCTTAATTCTAAAGAACTTTTGTCATCTTTATTTTTTGTATAATTTAAAATCTTAAAATTTACTGCAGAATTAATTAATTCAAAATTAAAATTATAAAAAAAATCTTTTTTTATTTTTTTTATAGAATAATTAGTATCATCGATATCACCATTTATATTAATTTTAGATTTACCATTTATTTCATAATCTCCATTGTTATAATCAACTGTGATAGAATTATTTTCAAATTTTACATTTTTTTTATATCCCGGAAAAAATCGCTTAAACAAATCATTTGAATATTGCAGCTCCTCCAATGAAATTTTTGATTGAATGATTATATCGGAAAATTTAATTTTTTTATTTAACTTGAAGGAAAATTTATTATTTGAGGAAATAACTAATCCATCTTTAACAATACCTCTTATGTTTTTATTTAATAATGCAGAAAACTTACTTAAATCTATTTTGCTTTTAAGATTTGAAATATCGCCTTCAAAATTATAGCTATCTAAATCGTTTATAATTCTTATTTGATTAGACTTTATTTTAATTGATTGATAAAGCGATGATAAATTATAAATTAAATAATCTTTCTCCTTAATTAAAAAACTCAAATTTATTTTTTCAATTACGTTATTATTTAATAATTCTAATTTTAAATTTTCAATATTGCCATCAACTAAATAATTACTTTTGATACTGCCATCTTCATTAAGATTTATTTTGCACTCTATTTCTATAAGGCCATCTTTTACAATCTTATTTAAAATATATAATTGTGGATTATTTTTATACGCTCTAATTATTTCAATTAAATTCTGTATCTTGTTTTTATGAGTTAAAATTTTTACCTCCTTTAAATTTATTTTTTGTGAAAGTAGATTCTTTAATGGTAAATCAGTACTTATACTTTTAATTTTAATTTCTTTATTTTTAAAAAAAACTTTTGGGTTGCTGGTTTTGAGTTCAAAATTAAAATTATTTATATTTAAAAAAATTTTTAATTCATCAAGGTTTATCTTTAAATATTTATCTCTTTCAGAAATTTTCTCGCTAATAAGATTGTTAAATTTATTAGTGCTAACACCGTATATACTCAAATACATCAAAAAAATTAAAATAAGTAATATTAAAAATAATATAATTTGTATAATTCTTTTAACCATTCAAATTAAATAAAGAGCTTTCCAAAAAGCTATCTATCTCCCCATTTAAAACTTTATCTGGATCGCTTGTCTCAAAATTTGTTCTATTATCTTTTACCAACCTGTATGGATGTAAAATGTAAGATCTAATTTGGTGTCCCCACCCAATATCTTTTTTTTGATCTTTTTCACCTGTGCTTTCATTTTCTCTTTTTTCAAGTTCGTGATTATATAATCTTGCTTTTAACATTTGCATGCATGTTTCTTTATTTTTATGCTGTGATCTATCATTTTGACATTGCACCACTATTTTTGTTGGAATATGTGTAATTCTTACCGCACTATCTGTTGTATTAACGTGTTGACCTCCTGCACCACTAGATCGATAGGTATCTATTCTCAAATCTTTTTCTTGTATATCTATGTCAATGCTATCATCAACAACCGGGTAGACCCACACACTTGCAAAACTAGTATGTCTTCTAGCACCAGAGTCAAATGGGGAAATTCTAACTAAGCGATGAATACCAGATTCATTTTTTAACCAACCAAATGCATAATCGCCATTTATTTTTATAGTAGTTGATTTTATACCAGCCTCATCTCCTTTATGCTCACTAATAATACTGTTTTTAAATTCACGGTTATTTGACCATTTCATGTACATTCTTCTAAGCATGTCAGCCCAATCTTGACTTTCTGTTCCACCTGCTCCAGCATGTATCTCTACAAAACAATCATTGCCATCACTTTCTTTTGATAAGAAACACTTTACTTCATTTTTTTGAACCTGTAGCTTTAATGATTCTATATTTTTTATAGTTTCTTGAATTAGTTTTGAATTGTTTTCTTCTGAAGCCAAAGTAAAAAACTCATTTAATTCTTTACTTTCTTTAACAGAGTTTTCAAATGAATTTATAAGATCATCTAATTTTTTTTTTTCTTTTAAAATTTTTTGGGCGTTATATTGATCTTTCCAGAAATTTTCTTTAAGAGTTAAACTTTGAAATTGGTCTATTTTTGATTTAATCTTATTCTTCTCAAAGATACTCCTGTATTCTTCGATTGATTTTTTTTATTGAATTCAAATTGTTTAAGAAAAGGTCGCTCATTAATAAAACTTTAATATATTATTATTACTAAATCTATTATTATTTTTCAAATTAACATCGAAGTTTTGGTCAATTTTTTCTGTTTTGAAGGACTCAATTAAAGTTTTCTTTGATCCGAAACTAACTTTTTTACCAGTTTGAGAATCAACAACCATCAAAGTAATATTTTCAGGAATTTTAAATGGTCTTGTATTTTCTTTTTTTACAGCTTCTTTTATGAAAGATTTAAATATTGGCATTGCAGTTTTAGCACCTGTTTCAAATTTTCCAAGAGTTCTGGGCTCATCATAACCTACGTACACTCCAACCACTAAGTCAGATGTAAATCCTATAAACCAAGTGTCAGTATTTTTGTTTGTTGTGCCAGTTTTGCCAGCAATATCTAAATTTAAATCTTTTAATTTTTTTGCAGTACCTCTTTTTGTAGCACCTTCTAAAATTGATGTTATTTGATAAGCAGTTTCAGCTGAAAAAATCTGTTTAAAGTTATCTTTTATCATTGGAACATCATCACTTAAAAAAGATATATTTTTGCAATTATCACAATATCTATCCTCAGTTTTAAAAATTGTGTTGCCTTCACTATCCTGGATTCGATCTATAAGTTTTGGATTTACAAGTTTGCCACCGTTTACAAAAGAACAATAAGCAGATGTTAATTTTAAAAGTGTAGTCTCAGCTGATCCTAAGGAAATTGATAAAAGCTCGTTAGGATTTTCGTATATACCTAACTTTTTTGATAAATTTACTATTTTCTTTAATCCTAAATCTTGAGAAATTCTTACGGTCATTAAATTTCTAGATTTTTCAAGACCTTCTCTAAGAGTTAAGTGACCATAGAATTTTTTACCGTAATTTTCTGGTTTCCACATTTTAAGATCAGTTCCTTGTTTTAACACCAAGGGAGCATCTAAAATCAAAGTTGAAGGAGAATATCCGTTTTCTAATGCTAAGGCATATATAAATGGTTTAAATGCAGAGCCTGGCTGTCTCAATGCTTGAGTTGCTCTATTAAATTCACTTTTTTTAAAGCTAAAACCTCCACTTAAAGCCAGAACTCTGCCAGTATATGGATCCATAACTACTATAGCTCCGTTTACGGATGGTAATTGTTTCACATCATAAAAAGAGTTAGCAGTTTTCTTTACATATATTAAATCGCCAGTTCTAAATTTTTTTCCATTATCTTTAGTTCTAATCCAATTAATATTATTTAAATTAATTTTCCCAACTTCGTTATTCTCTGTTTCAATTTCTATTTTAGTATCATCTTCATTTAATACTCTAGCAAATTCCCAACCAATTTTTTTTTCAAGATTGTTTTTAATTGAACTTTTCCAATTCTGATTTGAGAGATTTACATTTCCTATGGGGCCTCTCCATCCTTTTCTTTTATCATAATTTTCAATTCCATCCCGTAATACGCTGGAAGATATTTCTTGCAAAGTTAAATTTAAAGGTGTCTTTATATTAAGGCCTTCTTTATAAACTTTGTCATATCCCAGTTGTTCTATGATATCTTTTCTTACCTCTTCAACATAGTACCTTGAGTCCTCTAAAAAAATTTTTTTTCTTTTCTTCAAAAAAATTTTTTTGTTTTTTAATTCGTTAAATATATTTTGATTTATATATTTATTTTCTAATAAATTTTTTAAAACTAAATCTCTTCTAAATTTTGCAATTTTTTCATTTTTGTAAGGATTATATCTGCTAGGAGCTTTAGGCAATGCAGCAAGGAGGGCTGCTTCCTCATAATTTAACTCATCAATTGATTTGTCGAAATACTCTAAGCTCGCTGCTGCTATTCCATAAGAACCTTGGCCTAAATATATTTGATTTAAATAAAGTTCTAATATTCTCTCTTTTGATAAACTTCTTTCAATTCTAAAAGCTAAAATAGCCTCCTTTAATTTTCTCCGTATACTCACCTCGTTAGTTAGAAGAAAATTTTTAGCAACTTGCTGGGTAATTGTAGATGCTCCCTCGAGCCTTTTGGAATTTAAAATATTTGAAATATTTTTTAAGATTGCTCTTAATACTCCTTTAGCATCTATACCTGGATGATCAAAAAAATTTTTGTCTTCAGCAGACAAAAATGAATTAATTACAATTTTAGGAATAGAATTATAAGGAATAAATATTCGCTTTTCGGATGAAAAATCTTGTATCAATTCTCCACTCCCAGAGTAAATTTTACTTGATACAGGTGCTTTATAATTTTTTAAATATTTATAATCAGGTAAATTATTAGAAAAAGCCCATAATATAGATACAAGTATTAAGAAAACTAATAAAACCGCAGAACTCAACAAAATTAAGATTTTTTTAAATAAAGCATTCATTTTAGTTTAATTTAATTAATGAATTTGTTAAAGATATGGCATCAGAATTAATAAATAAATGATTAAAATAACAAAAATATTATGGAAAAGAATTTATACATCGATGCATCGCATCCAGATGAGACAAGAGTTGTACTTAAAGAAAATGGAAATATCGAGGATTACGAGTACGAGACTGTAAAAAATAACCTAATTAAAAATAATATCTATTTGGGTAAAGTAAGTAGAGTAGAACCTTCTCTTCAAGCAGCTTTTATAGACTTTGGTCGAGAAAGACACGGATTTTTATCATTCAATGACATTCAGTCTGATTATTACCAAATACCATCGAGTGACCTGGACATTATCAAAAAGGAGGAGGAAAAATTAAGGGAAGAGCTAGCAAAAAAAAGCGAGGAGGATGATATATCAATAAAAGATAGTGATACACCCTCAAGTGAGAGCATTGAAATTAACAAAGAAAAAATATTAGAGACTGAAAATCAAACGATTGTAGACAATCACAAATCTAAAATTCCATCTAAAAGATATAAAATACAAGAAGTTATTAAACCTAATCAAGTTATATTGGTGCAAGTGCTTAAAGATGAAAGAGGTTTAAAAGGAGCTGCACTTACAACATTTATATCGATCGCAGGAAAATATATAGTTTTGATGCCGAACACACCCAAGGGGGGTGGAATATCTAGAAAGATTTTTAATTTTGGAGAGAGAAAAAAAATTAGATCTATACTAAATGAGATTAAGATACCTAAAGAAATGGGTTTAATTGTAAGAACAGCAGGTTCAAATAAAACTAAAAATGATATTGAGTATGATTTATCCAGTTTGATAGATAGTTGGAATAAAATTAAGGATACAGCTATGAATTCTATTGCTCCATCATTAGTGCACCAAGAAAGTGATATAATAAAACGTACAATAAGAGATATTTATGATGATGAAACTAAAAATATCATAGTTGAAGGTAACGAAGGTTATCAAAAAGCAAAAAATTTTATGAAGATGTTGATGCCCAAAAGTGTAAAAAAGATAAAAAAATATAGAGATAAACAACCTTTATTTATTAAGGAGAAAATAGAAGAAAAATTGAATGAAATTTATGACACTCAAGTTAAACTAAATTCAGGTGGATATTTAGTAATAAACCCTACTGAGGCATTGGTATCTATTGATATAAATTCTGGTAGATCAATTAAACAAAAAAATGTTGAAAGTACTGCCTTAGACACAAATTTAGAGGCTGCTGAAGAAATTGCCAGACAAATTAAAATTAGAGATTTGTCTGGACTAATTATAATTGATTTTATCGATATGATGAACTTTGGTAATAGAAAGCAAGTTGAAAGAAGATTGAAAGAAAGATGTAGGAAAGATAGAGCTAGAGTTCAGATTGGTAGAATTAGCAGCTTTGGCTTATTAGAGATGTCTAGACAAAGACTTAGAGAAAGTAGCGTTCAATGGAATATTTCCTTAACAAATCAGTCTTTTGCGCAAAAAATCATAAAATTGATTGAAGTTAAGGCAATTAGTTCTAAAGCAAAAATAGTGAACACTAATATCCCGGAAAAAATTAAAAGTTTTATCTCAGACAACTTTCAGAAAGATCTCAAATATTTAGAAAAAAAATATAAAATAAAGATTAACCTTTTGGGAGATAAATTATTTTTAGTGCCTGAATATGAAATATCATTTGAGAATAAAAGTAAAAAAATTTTAGAAAAAATTGAATATAAAATAGATATTAAAAAAATCGCACCTGATAAAAATATTAAAACAAATAATGTTGTAAAGTTTGTTAAGAAAAATTTCAAAAAAAGAAAATACTTTAGAAGAAGAAAAGCTAAATAATACCTTTTTTTGTGGTTGAAGCAAATCCCATCAAGCTTTTCTTTATTCTTCCAGATAAGTAAGATTTTCTTCCAGCAATAACTGCATATTTCATTGCAATGGCCATCTCTAAAGGTTTTTTTGCTTGTGCGATTGCTGTGTTTACTAGTACACCATCACATCCAAGCTCCATAGCGATTGTAGCATCAGAGGCCTCTCCTATGCCTGCATCAATAATAAGCGGAAGTTTAGTTTGATTTCTAATAATTTTTATATTTGTGTAATTTTGTATACCTAAGCCAGAGCCAATTGGTGCAGCTAAAGGCATTATCGCTACAGCGCCAACATTTTCTAATCTCTTTGCCATCAATGGATCATCATTACAATAAACCATAACTTCAAAACCTTCTTTAGATAACACTTCTGTTGATTTCAGTGTCTCAATCATGTCAGGTAACAAACTTTTTTTATCTCCCAAAACCTCGAGTTTAACTAATTTCCAGCCTCCAATTTCTCTTGCTAATCTTAGAGTTCTCAAAGCTTCATCAGAAGAAAAGCATCCTGCTGTATTTGGTAGGTATGTAATTTTTTTTGGATCAATGTAATCCATTAAAATTGGTTTCTTTTTATCAGATATGTTTACCCTTCTGACAGCAACTGTAACTATATCAGCTCCTGATGCTTTGACTGCTTTTGAGCATTCTAAAAAGTTCTTATATTTTCCTGTTCCTACTATTAATCTAGAATTAAATTTTTTGGAAGAAATATAGAAATTGTCTTTTTTCATTAACCCCCGCCTATAAAGTGTACTATCTCTAATTTATCTTCATTTTTAAGTAAAATTTTATTAATTTTTTTTTTATCAATTATTTCTTTATTTAATTCAACAGCAATCTTATTTAGATGTAATTTATTTTTTTTAATAACTTTGTAAACAGAGGTCCCTTTAGGCAAAAAAAGAGGTTTTCCATTTAAATTAATTTTGATTTTTTTGACTTTTTTCATTATGTATTGTCTATGAGTGTTAAAATACTTTTTATTAATGGACCAAATCTTAATCTATTAGGTGAAAGAGAACAATCACAATATGGTAAAATTAATTATAAGGACCTAAAAGAATTATGTATTAAAAAATCAAGTGAATTAGATATTAAACTTGAATTTTTACAATCTAATATTGAAGGCGAAATAGTCACATGGATACAAGAGGCAAAAGAAAAACATGATGGTATTATAATAAATGCTGCTGGTTTTACTCATACTTCTGTTGCAATTAGAGACGCTCTTCAAATATTTAATAAACCAAAAATAGAATTACACATATCAAACATATATAATAGGGAAGAATTTAGAAAAAAATCATTATTAAGTGATATTGTAAATGGAGGAATATTTGGTTTAGGTAGCAATGGTTATATTCTTGCCATAATGGCAATGCATAAGATGTTATTAAATGAAAATAAATAAAAAATTAATTAAAGAATTAGTAAATTGTTTAGAAGAAAATAAACTGTCTGAATTAGAGTATTCAGAAAAAGATACAAAAATTAAAGTTGCTAGAAATTTAGTAAAAGGTAATGACGAA